>CALVVZ010000006.1 GCA_944364075.1 uncultured Clostridia bacterium | reverse complement strand
CAGTTTTTCAACTGCTATGGGTAAGTATCGCACATTTCGTCGCTATCGTCACGGCGCGGGTTTATTGAGCGGTTACGCATAACGACTGATAAGTAGTGCACTCATATGCTTCGACGTAAGAAACTAAAGAAAAAAAGTAATTTCTCTATTGACAAAAGGTAACGTTAACATTATAATATACTCAAAAAAAGGACGGAGGGATTTTATGCAAACTGTCCGCAAGAAAAGAATGCTGGAACGGATAGCTGTAAACTGGCGGTTGTATCTTTTGCTGGTCCCGGTACTTGTTTATTATATCCTATTTCACTATCTACCAATGTACGGCGTAACCTTGGCTTTCAAGCAGTACGATGCGCGCTTGGGTATTTTCGGCAATGATTGGGTCGGCTTGAAGTATTTCAGACAGTTTTTTGGTGCATATGGGACCTGGGACCTTATCCGCAATACGTTGGTTTTAAGTATTTACGGAATTGTTGCAGGATTTCCGGTTCCAATTATACTTTCCTTGATGCTGAATGAGGTGCGTAGCCGGAAATATAAGAAGCTCGTTCAGACAGTAACGTATGCGCCGCACTTTATATCTACCGTCGTTTTTGTTTCGATGATTACCACGTTTTTGAATCCTGATACGGGAATCATCAACTTACTGATAGAGAGAATGGGTGGAACACCGGTTCACTTTATGCAGTATTCCGAGTACTTCAATACGATTTATGTATTATCCGGCATCTGGCAAGAAGCGGGATGGGGATGTATTATCTATATTGCAGCGCTTTCAGCTGTTGACCCGGAACTATATGAAGCAGGTTATATTGATGGCATGAATAAACTCCAAAAAATCATTCATATAGACTTTATTGCAATACGCCCGACGATTTGCATTATGCTGATTTTGTCAGCAGGAGGCATCATGAGCGTAGGCTTTGAGAAAATATGGTTAATGCAAAATAATCTAAATATTTCCTCCTCGCAAGTAATTAGCACATATGTCTATAATGTTGGATTGCTAGGAAATAAGTTCAGTTATGCGACTGCTATTGGCTTGTTTAATTCTGTTGTGTGCTTTATTATGATAGTGATCGTTAACTTTATTGTTCGCAGGATGGGAGGTTCGAGCTTATGGTAACTAAAATACAACACGCAAAAAATCGAATTCGTCCATCTTTGTTTGACCTAACATTTAACGTTGTCAATCTTGCACTGATCACACTGGTATTAGTGATTGTGGCATATCCACTACTATATATTATTAGTGCATCCTTCTCGGATCCGATTCTGGTTTCATCTGGAAAAGTGCTTCTCTTTCCCAAAGGACTAACTCTGGAAGGATACCAGAAAATATTTGAATCCGATGAAATCTGGCGGAGCTTCTTTAATAGTGTACAATACACGGTTATTGGAACGACGCTTAATATTGTTATGACTGTTCTAGGAGCTTACCCCTTGTCACGACGCAATTTGGTAGGGCGGCGTCAAATAACACTGCTGCTTACATTTACAATGTATTTTAGCGGTGGTATGATTCCAGCTTTCTTGGTAGTAAAAATGCTTGGTTTATACGATACCTTTTGGTCCCTCATTATTCCAGGTGCAGTGTCTACTTATAACCTGATTGTAATGAGAAGCTTTTTCGAGGCATCCATTCCAGAGGAATTGCATGATGCTGCATCCATTGATGGCTGTGATGATTACCAATATTTGCTGAAGATTTTGTTGCCATTGTCGAAGCCTGTGCTTGCAGTTATGGTTTTGTTCTATGGGACAGGGCATTGGAATGCATTTTTTAACGCAATTATTTACCTGCGCGATGCAGATGCATATCCGCTGCAAGTAGTCCTGCGCAATATCCTGCTAAAGAATGTGCTTACGGAGAACATGATTACAGAATTTGGGGGAGCAGCAAACTACTCACACACAGCCGAGATCATTAAGTATGGCCTTATCATCGTTTCCTCGATTCCCATGCTAATCGTTTATCCTTTTGTACAGAAGCACTTTGTAAAGGGTGTTATGATCGGATCCATAAAAGGGTAATTAACGCCGAAAGGTGTTAAAAAAGAAAGGAGATACGGAACCATGAAGAAACTTGTTGCAGTGTTTTTGTCCCTGGCCCTACTGCTGGGTGCTTGCAGCGCCCTTGCGGAAATTCCACCTACTTTTCATGCGGAGGGTTATCCTATTGTTGATGAACCAGTAACCATCACGATGGGGTACATGCGGTCTCCCAACGCGCCTGCTTATGAAGATATGCAGGTATGGCAAGACTTTATGGAGATGACAGGTGTCAACATCGAGTTTATGGAAATGCCATTGAGCAATGCGGCAGATACTTTTAATCTGCTCATGGCGACCGACTCGTACCCGGATGTGTGGTATGGGCGCATTGCTGGCATTGAGAACAGCAATACCGATGCTCTTTATGGCCCCTCCGGGATGTTCCTCGAGCTGAACGATCTGATCGATCAGTATGCGCCCAATATCAAGAAGATGTTTGAAACGGAAAATCTCGTGCTGGAAAAGGTCTCGGTGGACGGAAAACTGTATTCTTTGCCCCGAGTGACTAACTCCGACAATCAGTATGTGGAAGATAAGTGGTACATCAACAAGGTATGGCTGGACAACCTGGGGCTGGAAGTTCCTACGACGCCTGAGGAGCTGCGAACTGTACTGGAAGCATTCCGCGACAATGACTGCAATGGAAACGGTGACCCGAACGATGAAATTCCCATGGGTCTCTGGGCAAGCTATTACGGAATGGGCTCTCTGTACGGTCCGTGGGGCGTGGTGGACAATCAGTTCAACCACATGATGGTAGAAGACGGCAAACTGATCTTTGTCCCCATGACGGATGGATACCGGGAAGGTCTTGCTTACTGGCGTGACATGTATACGGATGGCTTGCTTTGGAATCAGACATTTACGATCGGGAATGATGAGTTTAACGCTATTGCCCAGGGCGAGAGCGAGGTATTTGGCAGCTTCTTGCGGCATGTGGGCGATTACGTGGTAGGCGCGGAACGGTATTTCGATTACACGCATGTGCCGCCGCTGAAAGGTGAGGATGGAACGCAGCTGTGGAAGATGACAGAGTCGCCCACCGTGTACAAGGATTGCTTTATCATTACCGATAAGTGCAAGTATCCCGAAGTAGCAATTCGCATGGCTGACTATTTCTATACCACGCAGGGGACACTGGAGTTTAATAAGGGCCCCGAAAACCTGACTTGGCGTTGGAATGATGATGGAACATATACTGATATTCCGGCCCCGGAAGGTGTCAGCGCGGACGATTGGATGAATGGCAATTGCCCTGGCGGATATGCGCTGATTTATGTCAGCAATGAACTGAGCAAGTTGGGCAAGGCGGAGGATCCTGAGTCGCTGGCGGCTCGCATTGGCGAGGATTTCGTTGTACATGCCGAAATCTATAAGCCTTTCCAGCCGACTGAATACGTTCCGACACTGGCGTTTACTACGGAAGAGCAGGAGCAATTGGACCTGATTCAGGGGACGATCTTCTCCTATGTCAAGGAAATGGAAGCCAAGTTCATTATTAGCGCGGAAAGCCTGGATGGCTGGGACAACTATGTAAATACCTTGAAGCAGATGGGGATTGATCAACTGATGCAGATTTATCAAGCGGCATATGATCGCTTGATGGGTGTCTGACATTAGAAATGTAGACACGCAACAGAACACTTGGTAGCATAGACAAAAGTCAGCCGCAGCATGAATTCATTTCATGCTGCGGCTGGCAAAGTAATTGTGATCAATGTGGAGAGAATATATGAAGCGAATTCACTGGAAGCGCTTAATAGCTGTACTGCTCATGACAAGTATATTCCCTTGGGGAGGCGTTAGCATGGCTGAATCGCTGCATTATTATCCTAATGAAAATGTTGGAGATGTACATCCGTTTTACAATGCTGCGGAAGATAGCTGGTATATGTTTTACTTAAGACCAAATGGCTTCCAAGCTACGCTGTTATGCTCGAAGGATATGATCCACTGGACGCCTAAAGACATAACCTGCACTTCAGGCCAGCTTGCAGCATATTATGTTCTTGGCGTGCTTCAGGCAGGAGAAAAATACTATTCCTGGTATGGAAGCGGAACAAGCATGTCTGCATCAGAAAGTGATGATCTTTTGACCTGGCACAACCCGGGCAATGAGTACGCGATTCCGATGGGGTATACTACTTTTATTGGACAGCGTGACCCCTACGTGTTTTGGGATCCCGACGAGCAGGTGTATCGTGTCATATGTACAGCCTACCGTACGAATCAGCTGCAAGGCAGAGGGCTGGGAATGAAATGCGCGCTGGGAATCGCAAGCACTAAGTCAGATCAGCTCAACGCATGGAATCCGATAGATACCGCATTGATTGATTATCCAGACGGGCTGAACGGCGAACCTGAATGTCCGCAGATGTTGAAAATCGGAAACCGATGGTATGTGTTTGTGAGTCTAGCCCGTCGCCACGAAAACCATGTGGGACGTCTCAGCTATTATATAGGTGACGAAGGCAAGGGAATTTTCGAACAGGACTGGAACGAGAAAGAAGAACATGTTCTTACCAGTGAAGACGTGTGCGCTGCGCAGGTTGCCCAGGGACCGGACGGCTATTATCTCTGGGGATGGATTGCAGAAAATTGGAATGGCGGAAGTTGGGGCGGACACTTGAGCATACCGCTTAAAATTTCACAGCAACCAGATGGTACGCTTACGACATCGATTGCACCGGCAGTAGCAACGATGATAAGTGAAGAGCCGGTTGCTACTGGGCAAGACAAGGTTCAGGGTGATTTTTCACGTTGGCATGCGCAAGCAACATTTTTCTTGGAAGCGGGGAAACGCATTACCTTCCATTGCGGAAATGGTCAGATTGTGCTAGATGATGCAACGGGACTGTTTGCGGTGTTCCAAAATGATTCTCTTATGCATGTGTCTTACCAGCTAACGCCAGGAAGCTTGGCGGGAACGCATGAGATGCAAGTGATCGGTGAAGAAAACATATTGGAAGTTTTCTTGGATGATCAATGGTCTCTTGCAGCAAGAATGCAAGAGCCTACGCAGTGTGAGCAAATGAGGATAGAGGGAGGACAGACGACGCTTATTACTGTGCGTAACCTTAAATGAGGAGAGCGTAACCTTAAATGAGGAGAGCCGTTCACTTGTCATTTTTGCCCATTTTTGGTAAAATGCTTACTATCAGAGATGCATAGTATATTGTTAGATATGCATATACTGAAGTGAAACGGAGGCAAGGGCAATGGCGACAATTAAGGAAGTAGCAAAAGCTGCCGGGGTATCAGTCATGACGGCCTCGCGGGTGGCCCGAGGGATGGAAGGGGTACGTGAATCTACTAGAAAAAATGTCCTGGAGGTCATGAAAAAACTTGGCTATCAGCCTAATCGCCTAGCCCGTGCATTGCGTAACAATCACAGCAATACAATTGGCATTGTGGTAGCGGATGTGAAGAACAGCTTCTATATGCAGGTTAATGCTTTGATTGAACAACGCCTTCGAGCTAAAGGATTTTCTGTGCTGGTATCTTTTAGCAATGAGGATATGGAAATGGAAATGTCGGGCTTGTCAATGCTATGGGGAGCCCGGGTGGATGGCATTATCATTACACCTGTGCATAGAAATGATACGCAGGTAAGCGATTTTCTCCAGAATCATGATTTCCCGGTGCTACAGCTGTATCGTAATGTTTATGATCAGATTGATAGCTTGTCCATTGACGACCGATATGGCGTCAAACTGGCGACACGTCGATTGCTGGAAGAAGGGCATCGCAGAATCCTGCTGCTGGACGTGAACTGGGAAGGCCGCGCTGATGGCTATAGAGCTGCATTTGCTGAGCATGGTTTAGCAGTCGATGAGCGCTTCATTCTTTCATTTGGTACAAATGCGTTTGTAGAAGACGAAGTTATGGAAAACATTAACCGACTGCATCCTACAGCTATTGTCGCGGGAACAAATATCCTTGGCTATGCAACGATCACAGCATGCCACAAGCTGATGATGGAGATTCCACAAGACATGAGCGTAATTATTCAGGACGATATTCCATGGGTGTCGTTGATGGATATTACAGCCATAAGCCAGCCTATGAATCGTATTGCACAGGAATCTGTGGATATTATTCTCAAGAAGATCATGGATAAAGATGAACAAGCAAAGGACACAGTCATTCACAAGTATATTCGTCCGTCGCTCATTGAGCGTGCATCAGTGGTGTCATTAGGATCAAAACAGTAAAGGAGAATGGGTATTATACCCATTCCAGCGTGTCGAAAAAGTGACTTCCGCCACTTTTACGAGGAAGCAAATTCGGTCAACCAGAGGTTTCACGAATTTGTAAATTGTTGATTTTGCATGCAAAATCAACAACCTGCCCCGTCGGCAAAGCAGCCGGATACGAATGAAAGTCAGAGGGGCTGCGGCCCTTCCGACACCTCCCGGGAGGTTTTTGACAGTCTGGAATGGGTATAATACCCATTCTCTATAGGCTAAAATGATAACGTTACCTTGAGGAGTGAATAAAAAATGAACAAGACGCAAGATGCTGTAGCAACACGGCGCTATCGAGAACAACTATTACAAGATTCATGGCGTCCCCAATATCACTTCTGCGTTCCAGACGGAGACGGACGCCCCGGTGACCCCAATGGTTGTTTTTATGCACAGGGATTACATCACATGATGTACTTATATCATCACCCTGAGAAGGGGTTTTGTTGGGGGCATGTGACAAGTCGAGACCTTATCCATTGGCGCCATCATCCAGATGCATTGGAAAAGACAGCACATGATGATGGCTGCTTTAGCGGAGGTGCCTTTGTGGATGACGATGGCACCGCCTATTTGAGTTTTTGGGTATATAATCATCCAGAGCGCAAACTAGATCAGGATAGCTATTGTGGAATTATGCTTGCGAAAAGTACGCCGCCCTATGATGTTTGGGAACGCGTTGCACCTGTTGCAATTCCTTCATCCGAATGGGGTATCGCGAGTGTGCAGGGGTTACCTGTTGCTTGTGCGGATCCTAGCAATATATGGAAGAGCAACCAGACATACTATATGCAAACGGGGAATCTGCTTATATTGAACAAGTATGGCCGCACACCGGAAGCCAGTCCATCCATGAAGGGCGATTGGACAGAACTCTTTTCATCAAAAGACTTAAAAACGTGGCACTGGGAAGGCAGATTTTACGACCATTCTATTTGCGATGAACACCCAGACGAAAGTGAAGACGATATGTGCCCTTCTTTTCTGCCACTGCCTGCATCAAAGGATGGTGGAGCGGCAACAGACGAATACCTGCAGCTATTTATCTCTCACAATAGAGGGTGTCAGTATTATATTGGCAGACTAGATGAAAAGAAGTTTGTGCCTCGTATCCATGGAAGAATGAGCTGGATTGATGATACGTACTTTGCGCCAGAGGCATACATTGATGACAAAGGAAGGCAGATTGCGTTTGCATGGCTACGCACCAACCTTCCTGAAGACTACGAGCAGTATGGTTGGAGCGGCGTTATGGGGTTACCTCGGGTTCTCTGGAGAGCGAATGATGGCTCATTGGGGATTGCTGCCGCGCCTGAAATTGATGCATTGGCATATCATACACAGCAATGGACTGGAAAACAGCTCGAAGATATGGCGTGCATAAACCTACAGCAGCCACAATGCTGCCGCATTGAGTGGACAGGTAAAGACGCGGAACATGTTACAGGCTTGCATGTTGGTAGCGAGAATTGGTATGAAATCCTATGCGATCCTGTAAAGGGAGAGCTCCGTGTGGACGCACGATCTTCGGGAAGTCCAGTAGGTGCGGTGGAAGAATGCGCGCCTATACGGTTCTCTCCGGGAGAGGTTCCGCATGTGACGGTATATATTGATGCGTCTGTGGTGGAAGTATTTGCAAATGACAAACAAGCGATAACCCGGAGAATTTTTCTACCTACCAACGAATTGAAAATTTGTACGGTCGGTGGAAAATATATGGATTCCTTATTAGCCAGTGAAATGGCGCCATCCCAACCTTATTGAGAGGAAAGATTTGAAATGCTTCATTTTCGTCCCAAACAGTGGCATATTGGAGATGTACACCCATACTATGAAAATGGCACACTGTATCTTTTTTATCTCATTCCCAATGGAGTCCTTCGCTGCGATGACTGCTTCAAAAACCCTAATCACGTGGTCTGCAAAGAAGGCGCAGTTGCAATAACAGGGGATTTTTGCACATGGCATGAGGAACGGTTGCCTAACCCGGTTTGCTCCGTCCTCCCGTGGGATGGACGCTTCCTTGGCAGTCGAGGAACAGCAAACGGTATGACGACGATGGAAAGTTCCGACCTGGTCACTTGGCGTGAACCAATGCATGATTATACCCTTGCGCTGGATACAAAAGCTATTCCAGCAGGGGCACGTGACTATTCCATGTTTTTTGATGGGGATATGCAGGCGCCCCGGGCTACGGCAACAGCGTACTTCTCTAATGAACATAATGGCTTTGGTACTGGGATGGACTGCGGGGTGATGATCACAGGACCTCTTTTCCAAGAGGGGCATGCGCAACGCATGCTATTGCATTTCCCCAATGCCCAGGTAGATCTGTACCAATGTAAAGAACCCGAATGCAGCCAAATGATACATATAGGACAACGCTGGGTTCTACTGACCAGTTTGGCACGGCAAAGCGTGCACTGGGTAGGAGCACCGACGTATTGGCTGGGTGAAGCGAATACCACGATTGATAGCCAGGACTGGAACACACTGCCAGCATATCAGCTGGACGGTGAGGACCTTTGTGCAGCGCAACTGACACCATACAAAGATGGACATCTCCTGTTTGGATGGATTCCGCTAAACTATTGCGGTCAGGAATGGGGGGGCCATCTCAATCTGCCCCGAGTAATATATCCTTTGCCAGACGGACGGCTGGCTAGCCAGCTGGAGCCAACTTACGCAAAGCGTATTGAAGGCGAGAAAAAATATGTAGATCTTCACGCCTCGACAATCACCGAAGACGGTGTCACTGTTGCAGCAGCACAACGATACACAAATTTTGGCGTTCACGTGGACTTCGCGCCTCAACGCACGGGAGCTTGCGGATTGCGGCTAGACATGGACAATGGAATTTGTGTGGAGATTGATTTGGCGCAGCAAAGAATGCGCATTGTGTCCCAAGGAGAGGGACGAAAGCCATTTGAATTTTCTTCACTGAAGCTGTTTGAAGATGTTGTAGACAAACCACTACATCTTCATGTGATTTTTGACGAAGACATTGTTGAGGCTTTCTTGAACGATCAGTATGCACTATGCGCACGCGTCAATGTCCGCAGTCGAGAAACACGTTGCGCAATTTTTGCTCCAGAAAAGGATGCCATGCTATCTTTTATGACCTATGAATTTTCAGACGAAGCAAAGGTATATACACCGGGACTGGCAATATGAACAAGGCGCGACCTTACATTGTTTGCAAAGGAGATGATTCGATGAAAACCCTGCTTTTCTTTGACGATATGCATTTGAATCAGGCTGTTAACTTGCACAGACAGATTGGCGCACCGAAGCTATTGCAAACATTGAGCTTTTACGACGATGACTCACGTATTGCTTGGAGTTATCCAAGCGTGTTTTTTGACCAGCATAGCGCTAAATGGCGCATGACATATCAGCACTGCGGAACAACGTTTCCGAGAGTTGCCCTTTTGGCAGAAAGTACGGATGGAGAACATTGGCATAAGCGTGATACAACACCGGATCTTGTGTTTGCGAATCGTCAAAGATGCAATCAGCTGATTCCTACGGAAGAATTTTCGGAGTGGTCGGCGACGTTTTTTGATGAACGTGCACCCGAGGAAGAACGGCTAAAAGGTTTTGTGGTTAAGCATGTATCGGATTACCATTTGCAAGCACAACTGTGGACTTCACCTAATGGGCTCCATTGGAAACCTAAAAAAGGAGCAATCTGGCAGAGTATTGCTCCAGACCCGGCTACATGTGCGTACTTTAACCACGTAACAGGGAAATATACGATTATTTCCCGTCCGGACTGGACGGACCGCCGGCTGGCCATGCACGAAACGGAGGACTGGATACACTATACGGATCAGAAGCTGGTTCTGCAAGCAGACGCATTGGATACCCCGCTGGCACAACTATATGGCATGCAGGTTTTTCCATACGAAGGAATGTTTATCGGATTTCTATGGGTTTACCATCCCATGCAAGAAGTTCTGGGGGGAAGCCCGCATAAATTCTATGGCGGCAGAGTTGATTGCCAACTGGCCTATAGCCTGAACGGCACACATTTTCAGCGTGGAATCCGTACGCCGCTATTCGAGAATATACCGGATTCTCCGTACAGTGGCTGCATCTATCCCACTAGTGTGAGAACAATGCCGGATGGCAGTCTACGCATTTATGCATCTGCAAGCACACACGAGCATGCCCACGATGAGGGAAAAATGTCAATTTTGACTTTTGAACTACGTCAAGATGGATTTGTTGGCCTGCGAAGCTCCGGCGGATGCGGAATAGCGGGGACAAGACCATTGTTGTATGTGGGTGGAGACATTCAGTTGAATGTGAAGTGTCAAGGCAGCGTCCGTGCTCAGATTACGGATTATGAAGGGAAACCGCTTCCGGGCTACAGCTTTAGCGATTGCCAACCCTTTACAGGGGATAGTACTGCATGGGTGCCTCACTTTAAGGAAAAAAATATAGAGGACCTAACCGGGAAACTTATCCGTCTGGAAATTGCATTGGATGGAGCTATTCTTTATGCAATTCGAGGCAATTTGCATTCCTTATATGCAGGGCAATGCTGGCGGTTCGAACATGAAGGAGAGATCCCCAAGGAACGCCTCGGCTTTGATTAAGGCTGCGCATGCGGACTTATTACCTGCATGTGAAAGGAGCAATGTTGCATGTCGACGATGTTCTTCCAGTCCACGCAAGTTAATACGCATTGGGACACATGGGTATATGAGTATAACGGAAAATTCTATTTATATTATCTCTCAGAAATAGATGGCCGGTGGGCGGGTTTTGGCGTTGCTGTATCAGACAACGGAGTTGTTTGGGAAGATCAAGGCGTTGTGCTTACAGCAAGTGAGAAAATGAAGGATTATCTCGGAACCGGGTCCATCTGGAAATCTCCAACCTTTGAAAAAGACCATAAATTCTATGTGAATTATTCGGAATGGCAGCAAACCGAATCGCAAGAAAAGCAACAACGCATTTTCTTTGCAGAGAGTTATGACCTGATCCATTGGCGAAAACTCGAAAAAGTCTTCGACATTGATAATCAGCTTTATCAGCAAGAAGGACGATGGGATTGCATCTATCCATTGACACGCAAAGAGGGGGGATATTTTGGAACATGGACCGCAACGCCCCTCGAGAGAACGCAGTTAAATGGCGGTATAGGGTTTGGCTATTCGGAAAAAGGCATAGATTGGAAAGCACTTAAGAATGAGGGGATTATTCCACCGGCAGATGAATCAGGAGCGGTTACTTATAAAAATGGAAAATACTACGCTATGTTTGGATGCTTTGCCGATGGGATGGCCATGTATGCATATTCAGCTGATCAGTTTAATGGCCCTTATGTGCGGTGCGAGAAACATAATCCTTTGCTGACGCCAGGAACGACCTACTTTTCCAGATTTGTTGAGTTCGATGGTCAACTGCTGCTAAATCATCATGCCATTTCCAAGAAAAAAGCGGCGACAGGATTCTTTTATTGCTATATGGCGCCGCTCAAGCGTGTGGAAATTGAACAAAACAATATCCGCTTGAAATATTGGGAAGGCAACGAGTATCTTAAGCAATTAGGCACTGTGAAGGCATCGCAATTTGATCCCAAAGCATGCATTTTCTTAGAAGGAAAAATGGTACAAGGGGAATCTATTCAGATAGGAAGGCATGCTCCGCTTACATTAGAATTGGCCGATAATCAGATCATTGCACGTGAAGAAAACCAACATGCGATGCATTTTGCGATACCAAAGGACAGAGAAACAGCAAAAAGTGAAACGGTGCAAATAAAAATGCTTTTGAAGCAATGGGTACTGGAGGTCTACATAGATAATCTGTACGTTTTTTCCTACAGCTTAGCACAGCCTTTTGATGGAACGCTTGTAGCATCAGGACAGACAATTTGGGAAATTGCAGATTTGTAATTTTGACAAACGCCCTAGACCGTGATGGTATACTTACTGACGTGAACGTGGAAATCGTACGAAAAACAAGGACGAGACAACAGTGACTTATGCTGTCATATCCAATCTTTATCATTATGCGAGAATGAAGCACAGCAGCGATACCCAAGAAGAATAAAAAATTGCTGTACGTACCTGTTGACCAACAAAACGGAGAAGCGGGTCATAAGTTTTGAAATTGATAATCTTTTTTGCAGATGGGGTAGAGGGATGACCAAAGAATGGAGTGAGTATGTTCTAAGGCGCGTATTGTTATGAAATCTGCTTTAATGTTCCATCAGATAAGCGACGGAAAGCACGCACATAATTCCAGCCTAGAGCAGCATCCATTGGAGCTACTTCGTGTCCCTTGTCATACATGACAACATAGTTGTACAAATTGCGGTCAGAAGAATCATAGAAGCGTTGCACCTCATACCGATGCTTAGGGAAGGTAGTACAAGGGTATAGTGTTTCCTGAAGATCGCCGGGCACGCCATAGTCGCAGCCTTCTGTGTCACCGACTTCCGGGGTAGGACTTATGGTGATGTGGTTGTACATTTTCCAAAAGTCGTATTGATGTTGCTGCGAGCTTCGCCTGCGCACAGGATAAGAGAGCTCACGGCTGCCGTAAGTGTACCATATAGGCATTAGATAATCGCATAAAGCTTTCTGCTCCATACCTTTTGCAAAGGGGAGAACTGTGTGCCAGTCAATTTCCTCGTATATTCCGCGCCGACCGGGCCAGTTTGAGTCAATTGGAAAAATTCCAGCAATTAGCCCAGGGTGGCAAAGCGCCATACTCATAGCCATGGCTGCGCCGTTGGAGAAACCAGAAAGGTAAATGCGCTCGGGATCTATGGGATAGCGGCGGAGCATGGATTGAATCAGAGCGGTAATGTAGGAGATATCATCTTCCAACTCTGGATTCAAACCACTATTCCAGCTGCACCGGTTTGTAGCCCAAGGATATACGGTGACGAACCCCTCTTGCTGGCCAAGTTCATGCAGACGTGTCATTTCTGCAGCTTCCGCTGGATTATCGGAGCCACCATGGAAAAATATTACCATAGGTAATTTTTTGCCCGGTGCAGTATCTGCGGGAATGTGCTCAAACCAGGTATGCGGCATACTATCCAACCGTTCGTCCTCTATGAAGCAGCGAAAAATTTGGTGCGCATCCTCCATGCGGCTGGTAATATCTCCGGTGGAACAGGTATTGATGCGACGAACATGGCGAAACAAACGATTCCATACGAGACGAAAGGCAGATGCATTACAGCATAAAGGGGTAGTAACGACCCTCTGCCAAGGATTCCGATGACAATAACATAGTTCGCCATCCCTGGTGTCGACTTGATTAGCCTGACAAAACCTTTTGACCGTGGATGCATCGCATGCGCTGAGCCATACAGGCATTGGGGCAATTAAGCGTGCTTCGGGAGGAAGATTTCCGCCTAAAACACAGAGACCAGCCCACCAAGCAGGTTGTTCAGCGGCAAGGCGCAGCGCGTAGGATGCTCCTGTTCCCAGTCCAATGACATAGCGCACATCATTCATTGGATGCCAGAAACGCAGCATGGATGCCAATGTCGGAATACCTTCGCGGCTTAATTCAAATGGAATATCTTCTGGATTTGACAAGCCGTCATAAAAAATACGCATAGCGGATGAGGATACGTTATCCCATCCGCCGGGAGGCGGCACAGGAATGCCCAAAATAATATCTTCATCCATACATAACTGTTCGAGACCGTATTGGCCAAGCAAGGCTGATACGGTCTGCTCATTTACTTCATCCATCAATAGAAATAAACCGCTTCGTTTAAATGGCGTACGCTGCTGAGAACCGGGATAAAAAATGTACATGGTTTCGCCGTGGCGGAACTGCTTGCGACAAAGCATACCATGGCCTCCTTTGGAAAGCAAGTAGATTTAATCGGATAGTAAGGGCAGATAAATTGCAGCTAGCCAGGATTTACCGGTAAAAATCTGATGATGGGCACTTACGCCGTAGCAACCTTGGCCAATGGGAGCAGTGGTATGCAGGTTCCGATCACAACAAGGAAAGAGAAAACTGCATATTTGAATGCCTATGCGATGCCCTGGCAGGAAGCAATTTGCTAAATTGCCGGCAGTAAATTTATATTGTTCCACGGAATTCGGAGAAATCCATTCTCGCTGAAATCCGCCATGGCGAAGGCTGGCACGAATCATTCCAACGCAAAGCTCTGTTTCATGGCCCTCCGCGTCAATATCCAAGACCCTGCATACAAAATCTGTGTCAGGAACATCGGTTTGAGCAAATAAAGAGACATGTACGGTACCGGCGACATATAATGGTTTCTCGCAAACTGCGTTGTGGAAGTATAGCACATCAGGCCGGGCACTAACTTGTGACCAGTCCGCCAAAAGTGTGTGGCCGGCATGATCGCAAATTGTGGAAGGTGTGGGATTGGAAGGATCTGCAGTGTAAAGCAGTTTTCCATCCTGCGTCGGGAGTGTTTCACACAAGCAGCCATTTGGATCAAGATAAAAGGGACGCAGTACAGCATTTTCAGGTGGCCATTCAGCGGCATTGCGCCAATCATTGCTACCCCGCATAAAGTAGCGGACGCGCTGCAAAAACGGGGCGGTGTCTTTCCCCTTTATGTAATGATCAAACCAACGTAGCATCATGCCGCGCACTTCGTGGATGTCTCCACCGGTAGATGTGCTATGGTCAGCACCGTTGATTTTATTCTGTAAATGTTCGTCGTGTGCCCAAGGCCCGATAAGCAGTCGGACAGGTGCATGCGTCGCTTTACGTGCCGCGCAGTAACTTTCAATGGTCCATTCTTTTGCGACATCCAACCAACCGGTACCGAAAAGCATGGCAGCTCGAACTTGCGTAAAATCAATGGGCATGTGCATCTGCGCCCAATATTCCTCTACGCCAATACCTGCAACCGAAGCGCGATACTGATTCAGAAGCCCGATTTCCGGATACGCAGCAGCACGGCAGCGGCATATTGGAAGATCCAGCAGAAAATCTGTTAAATGACGGGCATTTTCTTCAAGGGCTGGCAGAAGGCGTGAGCGAATCTCATGGTTGGGCAAATATTTTTCCGGATGGGAAACGAGCTGTCCATAGGTCCATAGGAGATGCTCCAAGTGGAGCACCTGTGGGCGCTGGGCGCCGAAGGGATGCAGTGCAGGACACATGAAGGGACATATGGCCTTCAGCTCTTCAGGGGTCTGTGCGGCTGCTGCGGTTTGTACAAATCCAGGAAAAGACAAACCGAACATACCAACGCGGCCATCGCAAAAATCTTGTTGGGCCAGGTAATGAATTGCGTCTTCGCCATCATTGAATTCTTTGTCGCCGCCAAGCCCTAGTTCACCTTGCGAATCTCCCGTGCCGCGGATATCCTGGGCGCAAACAGCGTAGCCGTGATCTGTCCAATGGTCTATACTGCCATATAGCGGGTTTTCAGGTAGATATTGGCGCCCGTAGGGGGTGCGAAAAAGAATCAGCGGCCACCGTCCCGATGTATCCGGTAAATAGAGATCGGTTGCGAGATGGATGCCGTCTCGAAGCGGTACCATGAACGTACGTTGAATATACATTATTTATCCTCCTTGCTGCTGGGATACGCGGTTCTTACGGTTCCACAGTGCGAAAGCGCCAGCGCCAAGGAAAAGCGGCAAGGTATACCAGGCGAAAGCAGCGCCATAGTCTGCATTACCGGTCATGTCCACAATGCGGCCACCGATGATGGGCGATGTACCTTGACCGATATCTGATCCAATATAATAGGTGCTGGAGGCACTGCCGCGCCGGTGAGGCGGTACAGCTTTCAAACAGGCAGCCTGAATAGCGGGACGCGCCAGGGCAATACCAACCGTCTTGATGACTGATGCCGTCAAAAATACAGCCAGCGTATGGGCGCGCCAGAGAATGAAAAAGCCACCTATGATAAGTGCCAGTCCAGGATAAAGTGCAAAAGCTACCCCCTTTTTGTCGGCAAGCTTTCCCAGCACGAGGCGCGCAATGCATAGAACGACGGCGGAAACGGTAAAATACAAGCCAATATTAGCGATATGCTGCTGTGCCCCGTATAGGGAGATCAGGCTGGTTTCCAGTCCGTTGGCGGAGGCAATGGCTACATCAATAAAAGCATACAGAATACATTCCTTGGCAAAGATATCCCCAAGCCGTATACGCCGGATACCGGAGGAAGGCTGGCAGGGCATCTTGGGCAGGAGAAATACGAGCGCTGCGGCTGCCAAAGCGATGAGGGAAGATATGACAAAGTTGAGCTGATACTGTCCGTCGCCGATAATGGCTATCCCCAGAGACGGGCCTAGCGCTACACCCACGGATTGAACAATACCATAATAGCTTAAGCCTTCAGTAATGCGGTTGGAGGGGACAAGGCCAGGAATGACTGCCATATTCACCGTACTGCTGAATGCAAAGGCAGCGCCGTGAAGGAGACGCATGGCCATGAGCACTATAGGCGCATCAGTGAATCCATAGCCCAGGGTTGCGATACCCATCCCAACGGTGGCAAGCATTAGCAAGTTTCGATGCTCACAATGATCGTTGATATATCCGGTGAATGGGCGTACGACCATGGAGGCAATGGAAAACGCGCCTGTCAGGGAACCGGCCAAAGCGACGCTCATGCCCATGCTTACGGCATATTGGGAAATAACCATTGCTACCATAGAATAGCTGATGGAAACAAAGAAGTTTACAAGAACAAGGAACAAGTAATTCGCATTCCATAAGCTTTTGGGTACTTGCTGCATAGCGTTACTCCTTCACAGAGCCGATCAGAACACCCTTGACAAAAAACTTTTGCACAAAGGGGTAAATGCACAGAATCGGCACCGTTGCAATAATGGTAATTGTGTACTTGACCAGGATCTGCAATGCCATAGCAGAGGCTTGGGCGCCACTCTCTAGGCTTTTTTGCGAGTTGTTGATCAAAATCTCACGGAGGAACATCTGGATGGGCCATTTGTTGCGGTCTGTAATATAAATGGAGGCAGTGAACCAGGAGTTCCACAGCGTAACCGCAACAAAAAGAGTAATCACAGCAATCGATGCCTTGGATAGCGGGATAATGATGTGCCACATGATGCGCAGATCATTGGCGCCGTCCAGTCGTGCGGACTCTTCCAAGGAGTCGGGGACGGATAAAAATGCGTTTTTTAGAATAATCATGTTGAACGTATTGAATGCACTGGTGAGAAGAAGCGCCCAGCGGCTGTCAATCAGTCCAAGATCCACCACCAATAAGTAGTTCGGTATCATGCCGCCATTAAACAGCATGGTGAAGGCAAAAATCATCGTCACGAATCCACGCGGGGCAAAACGCTTGCGAGAGAGTACATAAGCGGCAGAAATTGTCAGCACAAGGTTCAGCAGCACGCCGCCGATGACATAGATCAGCGTATTGCCATAGCCTATGAGCACGTTTTTATAGGATAGTACTGCACGATATCCTTCAAAGGAAAAAGGAGCCACGGGCCAAAGCCGGAAGCCGCCCTCTCGAGCGATCACCGTAGGATCGGAAAACGAGCAGAACAGCACATGAATCATCGGAGCGACACAAGCAAAACCAATAAGGCACAGCAGGAACGTATTGAGAAATACGAAAATCTTGCGCGAGGGACTTTCTTTGATTTTCATAGACATATCTTCCACCACCTTTAGAACATACTGGTTTCAGTATACATTTTGCTCAACTTGTTTACACCGAGCACCAAAATTAGACTGATGACCGAGTTGAATAGCCCCACAGCCGTGCTGAATCCGATTTTTTGCTTGATGATACCCATACGGTATACATAGGTGCTAATGATGTCTGCAGTAGCATAAGTAGAGGGAGAGTACAGCAAAAGGACCTTCTCAAAGTTTACATTCATGATGGCCCCGCAACGCAGGATCAACATAATAATGACAGTGGGCAAAAGACCCGGGAACGTTACATGAAAAAGCTGCCGCCAGCGCCCCGCACCATCAATTCGGGCAGCTTCATACAGTTCCTCGCTGATGCCAGAAAGGGCGGCCAGGTAGACGATACTGTTGAAGCCTACCGATTTCCATATTTCTGAGATGGTGAAAATACTGCGGAAATACTGCGGTTGAGATATATAACTTTGTGGTTTTCCACCTAATTGAACGGCCAGGGAAGAAATTACGCCGGATGAGTCGCAGAACTCTTTGATTAACCCGGCAGCTACCACCATGGAAATGAAATGCGGCATGTAGCTTACTGTTTGAATTGTGCGCTTAAAACGGGCAGAGCGAACTTCATTGAGCATTAACGCTAGTATAATCGCAGCAGGGAAATTGAAGAGAAGGTCCAATCCGCTTAGCGCCAGCGTATTGCCCAACGTACGGCCAAAATACATACCAGAAAAAAAGTCTGTAAAGTTTTCAAAGCCAATCCATTCGCTTCCCCAAATTCCGCGGGTAAAGGAATAATCCTGAAAGGCAATAATCAGACCGCCCATGGGGATATAATTGAAAATGAATAAAAATATGAGCGAAGGTAGAATCAACCAATACAACAGCTTGTTTTGACGGTAATTTGCGAGTAGTTGCTTCATGCGCATAGCCAGCACTCCTCCTCAGAAATAGTTTGTAGATAACGTTCGTTGTATCTCAGACTATATCGTGGAGCATAAGAAATGTAAATGCGTTTGTTTTGCATAAAGCGTAGCTGATTTTTAAGAGCAGAGTGGAGGAATTATGATTTTTTGTCATCGGTCCGGTATTTTCCTGGAGTTACCCCTTCATATCGTTTGAAAATGCGTATGAGTGTTTGGCTGCTGGAGTATCCCACACGTTGAGCAATTTCGCTGATTGTTGCGCCGTTATTTTGATCGATCATTTCTTTGGCTTTATTAACCCGATACTGGTTGATGTAGTCCAGCACACCTATACCTTTGGCACTTTTAAACTCCCTGGATAGATAAGGGAGAGAAATCCCAAAGTGATCAGCGACTTGCTGCACATTTAAATTGGGATCGAAATACTGTGCGGCAATATACTTTTCAATTTTTTGCAGTCTGGATTTCATCGTGTCATTGCGTTCAGCTTGTAAACGCTGTAACTCTTCGATAATGTTAAAGATGACATCGGCAAGCTCTTGCATGGTTCGTGCCGAGAGCAGCTGATCCACTGGCTGACCGGACTCGCAGAATATGTTGTTCAGATCAGGTTCGATGCTGCGAAGGGTGTTGAGCATCATATTCATAACACCAAACATGTGGCAGCGCAAGACGTTCATAGGCAGACCGTCATAGCTACGATAATATGCAATGATTTCATGGATCAGTACATTGCCAGCAGCATAATCTCCGGCAACCATTCGGCTGGTGAATTGCCGTTCGGCGTCTACAATATCATATTCTTTCCAGGAAATTTGGCCAGAATCCATGGTATGGTCGTACAGTGCGATGGTTTTCTCGTTCTTGTATACAAAATCGGTATATTCGCGAGCTACTTGAGCATGCAGATAAGACTGATGAATGCCTTCAAGCCCCAGCAAGCCATCACCGATATACGCTGTCAGATCGGAAAGATGATTTTCAGCACAGAGTATTTGCTTTGAAATGGTTCGGGCAGCAAGCTGAGCACTATATTGATCCATGTCCTGAGCAAAGGACAAAAGAATTGTGATCATTCCGCCATGATACAATGCTACACTTTGACAACGACCGGTACATGCCTTGGCATATTGTGTCTGCAGGAGTTGCAACAGTTCATGACTGTCATGTGGCTGATCGTCGCTTTCTTCCAGAATTAATGCCACAAACATGCTGCCATGCAGGCTATCAAGCAAAGCTTTCTGTTTTTCTGGGGAAATATAGCGCAAGTCGCCCGCCAGAATACTGCTAATAAGTCGTTGCTTCTCTTGGGATGCCAGACGATCAACCTCGCCAGCTAGACGCTTGCAGTTTTCCTGTATTTCAAGAAAGCGGTGACCCATAGCTTGGAATTCGTCACTGCCATGCTTAACAGGCGCGGCGGCGACAGTTTGGTGCAATTGATGTACGGGACGATAATTATATCGGTTGAGGCTGTAGGCCACGCCAAGGCTGGCTATGATCGTCACAATTAACATATAGAGAAAAAGACTAGATTGGTTGTAGAGATCTGTCAACAATACGTCTTTGGGTACTTTCATTTGAATGGTAGCATTAAAATAGTTGGCGCGAACGCGACAGATTACGGCATCCTCTGTTTTCCAGGCGCCTAAATCGGTGTTATTTTGTACGGCTACTGGAAAAGCCGGTGTTGCTACAGGTGTGCCAAGAAAGCAATCTGCGGGAAGCTGCATTTCCAGCTGAGCTTGGAATGTTTGCGCAGTATCTTCCAACATGCTGGCAAAAGTGTTCTGGTTGAGCACCATGATGAGTGTTAGGGTCGGTGAGTTGTCCTCTAGCGAGGTGCTTATGGTCTTGAAAAGCAAAAGGCGTTCGCCGTCTTCGGTGACATACAGATCATACTGATGCTGGGCAGCGGTTAGGGCATGAAAGTTTTCCACGGATAGGTGCAGGTTCTTTTCTATAATGCTGTCATATTGATTTTCTTTTGTATAAATGTGGTCGAAGTTCACGAGGCATTTCAACTGCGGGCAGTGAATGTAAATCTGCTGGATCAATGGCTTATGAACAATATAGCTTTCGAGAGTATAGCCTATTTGATGAATATCATAATACTTGCTGGCAGTAAAAGGCAGGGTATAGCGGCGTAGGGAGCGGATTGTTGGCGATATGCTGATGGCGTCGCTGATTTCGAAAATGGTTTTCATTCGTTCGTCTGCCAAATCCGTTAATTGCTGCGCGGCGGAAAAGGCACTGGCCTGCAACTTTTCTGTCAGTATGGACGCAGAATGCTGGAAGGTCACTGCGCTAAAGCAAAGCGGCAAAAGCAGAACGATAAGATAACAGATCAGCCACGTTCTGAAAACCCGCGATCTCCAGAAGTATCCATGCATAAATCGTAGCCTCCTTCTATCGCCGTGTATGAGCGCCAGGTTCATCATAAGATGCCTCATACATAGGTTCCACATTTATGGCGTCTATGGCTGATATTGTACCATAATGAGCATTTACTGACAACGAGTGGCCTGATGCCTACATATCCCAGAAAATAAAGGGTTGCTGTAGACATCAAAAAATGTTCATGGCGCATTTCTTTTTTCTTCATGGAAATAAAATGGAAAAAATTGGAATAGACACAAAGCCGTATTCAGGCTATATTTTGTATGCACGGCTATCAAAACTTGTTTATTGACATAGAAAACATCCACCTGTTACACTGGCCGCACAGAAAATGCTAGTTGGAGTAACGTAGAACTGGCTTAGAGAGTAACACCATGACAGCTGGATACGTTGCTGATCCAACGCAGATTGAACACAATACGAAGGGAGTGTATACGGAACATGGCCAACGCGCTTGTGCATGTCAATTTCCGCTCTGAGAAGCTTTTGCTCAACGATGCGATGAATGTCATCCTTCCGGATGATCGAGTCGAAGCGCCGTGGAAGGTGCTGTACTTGCTTCATGGAGGCGGAGGAAACGAAAACGACTGGCTTCATAACACAAGGATACGAGCTTACGCGGATAAACATCAATTGGCTGTTGTTATGCCCCATGCAGGTTATAGCCGTTATTGCAATATGTACTGGGGAGCTGACTACTTTGATTTCCTGACCGAAGAACTGCCCAGAATTATTCATACGCAATTTCCGTGTATCAGCCACAAGCGGGAAGACACATTGATTGCGGGCTTCTCTCTGGGAGGAAGCGGAGCGATTTCTCTGGGGATGCGCTGTCCCGAACAGTATGGCACCATTGGTGTGATCTCTGCAAGTAGTATTATCCCATTAGAACACCTACGGCCTTTGTCTGCTGGTGGTCCTGCGGCGCCAGGAGGACCTGGAAAGATGAGCGTGAATATGGTGAACTTCGGGGTAGAAAACACCGACGACTTGGCTGGAAACCCCGAGCATGACGTATTGCTGAATGCGCGCAATATCATTGCGGAAGGAAAGCCGGTGCCGCGGGTATTCCATGCGGTGGGGAGCGACGATCACGCTTATCCCGTGGGTTTGGGGCTTAAGGCCTTCTTTGAGGAATTCCCGGGGAATCCCTTCCACTATGAATTCCATACAGAGCCGGGGGGACATAGTGACGATTTCCGTGATAAATGGATCCGGATTTTCCTTGATACCGTTCTGCAATAAGAAAGGAGGTTGGGTTGTATGGCTCTTTTCTGTATGGATATTCATTCTGAATGCCTTACACGCATGACATCGCTCCAGGTTATCCTGCCGGATATTAGTGATCAACGTCGCTTGGACAATGGCCTTTTGCCGGTGCTGTGGCTTCTGCATGGAGCGACGGATGATCAAAGCATGTGGCATCGATTCACCAGTCTGGAGCGCTATGCGCAAAGCCGAGGAATTGCAGTAGTTATGCCTGCTGTAGAAACAAGTTTTTATACCAATACGGATGGGGGCAGATATTTCGACTATGTGACTAAAGAATTGCCCAGAAAGCTGTGCAAGTATTTTCCGATTTCACCCCTTCGGGAGGACAATTTCCTGGCTGGTATGTCCATGGGTGGACATGGTACGATGAAACTTGGTTTCTCAAAGCCGGAGAAATACGCTATGCTGGGGATATTCTCCTGCGCCAATTTTATTGACATGATTGGCGAAATGATTCCGGGCGGTAAGCGTCATCCGCTGAATTTCATTCGTTGGCAGGTATTCGGCGTGCAGGATGAAGTGGGAGATTTGTCAGTATGCCATGAGACAGAGAATGACAACCGCTATCTTGCACGTTTGGCTTCGGAAAGTGGAAAACCACTTCCTAAGATTTTTGCCTGCTGCGGACGGCAGGATGGTTGCCATGACGATGAAATGGAAGACTTGGCATTGTTCCGTTCTTTCCCGAATCCCTTTGATGTCACATTCTATGACTGCGATGGCGTGCATAATTTCGAATTTTGGGATAAGTGGTTGGCCGTGTTTATACAGCAGTTGCCAATTCGCCAGCGTTCCCATGAGGTGCTTTCCTGATGAGCGGATGTGAGATGGTTTGTCAGTTTGACCATTGCATCTCCATGCGGGATGGGGTGGTCTTGCGTGGAAACTTGTTTCGACCCGCTGGACAGACGCCTTGCCCGGTCCTGGTGTTGCGCACTGTTTTCCGTAAGGATTGGATGGGGCGCGGCTATGGACAGTATGATCCTTCCTTTTGGGTTCGACACGGATATGCGGTTTATATTCAGGATGTACGTGGGCTTGGCGCATCGGAAGGGGAGTTTGACCGCTTTACGTCTGATGGCCTCGATGGATACGATACCATTGAAGCGCTGGCAGCGTGCGATTGGTGTGATGGACAGGTCGGGATGATAGGCAGTTATTTTGCCGGCTATGCACAATTGATGGCAGCAGCGGAACATCCGCCGCATCTCAAAGCAATTTGTCCGATGCAAACCAGCGTAAGCATCAATCGAAACTGCGATAATCGCGGATTTCTGTTTGCTTCCCATATTGGTTGGTGTACGAGTCGTTTAGTCAGCCGCCTTCGGGATGGCCGCTATTCGGAACAGGTAACGCAGAAGTATTTGCCCAGGATGCTGGAGGTGTTGCATACCTATGTAGATTCCCAACTGCGTTCCATTCCTATTGGTAATATGCCGGTGTTGCGCGATTCGCCTTTTCTGATTCATCAAGATTACTACCGCCATTTGTTGGATGGTTTCGATGATTTCGAGCTACTCCACAAGGAAGGGCGGGATATGGATGTGGGGCGTATTCATATCCCTGCACTGTATATCAGCGGCTGGCTTGACAGTGCTCGCACGCCGCTACTGGATCATTGTGCTGCGCAGCTTGCGAAAGGAATTTCAAGTAAAGTAGTGATTCTACCTTGGGAACCGGGCGAGGCGCCTGTGCGGGTAGATAGTCCTCTGGAGGACGGCGAAATGCTTGTGGATCTCCAGGCTGAAATGCTTGCATGGTTTGATCAACATCTGAAGGGGAAAGCAGCAACAGCTTCACCCGCCATCCGTTATTTCGATATTGTGACCAAATCCTGTGAAGCAATGGCGTCCTGGCCTCCGGAGTATGTCACGCCGCAAACGTATTGGCTGAACGAGCAAGGTACCCTCTCGGACCTGGAGCCTGAACATACAGGAGAGGATACCTATCTGCACGACCCGTTGAATCCGTTGTCTTATTTTCCAGTGGGTCCCTGTGCAGCTTCCATGGACAGTAATGCCAAAACGCTATGTTATACTTCTGCGGCTTTTAATGCGGATTGCCGTATCCTGGGTGATGGAAAAGCGACGGTCTTTCTTTCCTGTACTGCCGTGGACACGGATGTGATGATGAGCCTGATAGATGTATACCCGGATGGACGGCGCTTTATCATCTGTGACGGGGCTACCCGAGCCCGCTATCGTATGGACTGGATATCCAGACCGCTGACCCCCAATGAAGTTTATACCGTCGAAGTGGAACTGGGTCGTATATGCTATACGCTGCGCGCTGGGCATCGCCTCCGGCTGGTCTTAACTGGGAGTGCATTTCCCAAATATGACGTGAACCATGGTACAGGCCATCGACCGGCACAGGATGCTCAAACTGTAACCTCCACGACAAATGTGTATTATGGTCCGTCGTATCCCTCGCGGCTTTGTCTTACTGTTAAAAGCAAGCGCTGAAGAAAGGAGAGCCGCATCATTATTTCCGAATTGGGCTCCCGCAAAGGAGAGTCGAAAAAACAGAAAGGGGAATCGGTATGAAACGAACGGTTGCGTTACTCTTGACCCTGGCGCTAATGGTTATGTCTGCGGTTGCATTGGGAGAGCAGGTCGGCCCGACGATTGCCGAACATGTAACCGGGGGAACCAAGATGGAACGGCTCACAGAGGAACCTGTGACCTTGACCATGTGGATCGACATGACCTCCCATGATGTGACTGACGTGGTAGGGGATTTCCAAAATATGGATATCATCAAAGCTATCGAAGAAAAAACGGGTGTGCGTATCGAACTGATAGTGCCCCCCGTAGGAGAAGCGGCTACCAACTTCTCGCTCATGCTGACCAACCGGAAGTATCCTGATATTATCATTGGATTCGACAATATGTACAGCAGCGGCGGTGATGCAGCCATAGAAGAGGGAATCATCCTCGACCTCAAGGACCTGGTAGAAAAATATATGCCCAACTACCAGGCTGCGCGCACGGCCAGTGAGTACCGGATGCTCAATACCATTACCGACGAAGGAACCATGCCATATATTTGTACATTGTCTTACCAGGATCAGAGCAGCATTACCTATGGCGGTCCTATTATTCGTCAGGACGTGCTGGATAAGTTGGGCCTGGACATGCCTGTGACGTTCGATGATTGGCATGAATATTTGACCCGCGCAAAGGATGAACTGGGGATGACCCGTGGTTTGGGATTGGCTAACACGGGGATTAGCAAGTACAACGCGTTCAACGCCGCGTTTGACTTTGGCATGAGCGACCCGGCACAGGGCGGCGTATTCTATGTCAAAGATGGCGTGGTGCAATACGGCCCTCTGACTGAGGGATATAAAGAGTATGTTACCCTGATGGCGCAATGGTATAGCGAGGGGCTTATTGATCCCGACTTTACTTCTACCATTACTTTTGACGACGGCGTAGCCATGATGAGCGGCAATTTGTGCAGCGCGACCAGCGAGCATAGCGGCGTTCTTGATTATGTAAATAGCTTGGGTGTTGCTATTGATCCTGATTTCAAATTTGTTGCTGCACCTACACCGGTGCTAAACGAGGGTGACCAGCTACACTATGGCTATATCCATGGCGGAGCGCCCATTACCAAGTCTGCTGCTATTTCTACAAGTTGCGAAGACCCGGTGCTGGCTGCTCGTCTGCTGGATCAGTTGTTTACGGATGAAGGATTCCTGCTTTGCAACTACGGTACCGAAGGAAAAACCTATGAGATTGTGGATGGCGTTCCGGTGTTTACTGATCTGGTAACGAATAACGATAAAGGAACGCCCACGCACATGATGATTGCGTATGCTGCGCCCATCTCCTGGCCTTTTGTATCTGTGTATGGCCGAGAGGATACGGATGCCTTGGCTGTATATAGTGAAATTTGGGATTCAAACAACGATTACAGCTATAGCTTCCCTGGTGGTGTAACGCTGAACGCCGAGGAAAAAGAAATCTATGCGGATTATTATGGCGATATTGAGAGTTACGTACAGGAGATGACCGTGAAATTCATCATGGGGCTCGAATCGATTGATCAGTATGACACCTTTGTCCAGGTATTGAAGGATCAAGGCATCGAAGAAGTTATGGCAGCTTATCAAGCGGCATATGATCGCTACATGAGTCGCTGATCCTTTCGATATTCAAACAGACCGCTGGCAAAGCATGTTTACCAGGCTGCGCCAGCGGTCTTTCTGATTATTCAATGAGGTTATCTGAAAAAGTAAGAAGTTTAGCTAGTGGAGCATTGAACCAATTCCTTTTGTGGCGTGAGATTGCATTGTGGATACAAGCGAGCTATTGCTCGAAAAAAGGTGGTGTAAGCACCTTTTTTTACTGTTCCATCTGCATCATGCTTTCCTTTCTGCGCAATTCGTCCATCAGCCTTTGCACGTCAATACGTCCGCCCGTATATTGCTGCAGTAAGTCTCTGGTATCTTCGTCCAGCAAGCTTTCCTGTGTATCCGTAGGGATATACACGTTATCGGAAAAGCTGTGGTAGGCGGCGATATCTTCTTCACTTAATGCCCAGCGGTAGAAGCGTTCCAAACTTTCCAATTCATCTTCTGTTAGGCTGATAGCCGATTGTATCTCGGATATCAGCCTTTCTTCGTCCGGCAAGGCGTTTAGTCGATCCAATTCGTCTTGCAAGGCGGCGTATTCTTCCTGATATCCGTCCCGTTCCACGGGCTGCGCAAGATTGGGCCAAAGCAGCAGTCGTTCCTCCGGCGGCATTTCCTGAAGCACGGCTTCCAGGTACGCCACAGCTTGCTCCTTGTGCTGGGAAAGCGGATAGACCAGGGCCACGTCAAAATAGGCGGAGCAATGCAGGTCAACGTTTGGAGCCGGTGTGAGGGTCAGCAGATAGCGGCTGTCGTTTTTGTTCAGGGGATCATTTTCTCTATCAAACAGCGCCGGCCCTTGCGCAGGGGAAGCACCGGACCGCATGGTCTCAAATAGCGCGTCGCATTGCAGCATCAGTGTCTCAAACAATGCCTGGTCCATGATGGTAGGCGTATCTTCAGCGGAGGCTGCATACACATAATGCCGCATAAGGAACCAGGAGAAAATCCAATATTGACTATATAACCCATCTTCAAACAAGCATACACCCCGGAGTGTGCCATCCTCGTACCAGGCCTGTAACTGCTGCATCAATTCCAGCAAATTATCCGGCAGTTCCCGCGGGTCAATACCGACATCCTCGAAGGTATCCAGGATGCAATCCAACTGCCAATAATTGTGGAATTTCAAAGCAAGGGGTATCCCTACCAGCTGATCCCCGCGATACAAGGGGCGCGTAAAGGTTTCCGGCATTTGTGCGATTTCACTGGACAGAATCTCACTGGAGGATAGGTCGTAGAAAAATCCTTTTTCCATGAGTGCAGCATAGCCCGTTTCAAAGGTGCGTGTAATGAAAATGTCCGTTTGATCGTCTCCGCCGCGTATGCGGTTATAAATTTCTACGGGGGTTAACGCATAGTACGTATTCACGGTGTTTACCTGTACTTCGGGATGAGAAAGCCGAAAACGCCGGGTTTCGGGGCCTTCTTCCATGGGACTGACAATGGTTAGAACGGCTTCGCTGGTTGATCCGGCATAAGCAGGTAATGTGATCAGCCGCGGCCCGTCTCCAACGGCCAGCAGACCGGAGGCTTGTATGGCGCAGGGGCGAATACTGAAATTCTCGTAAGCCAAGGGCAGATACGTCCGGACGATTTCCTCGCCTGTGAGCGCGTAAGCAATGGCGCAGGAACCGTCAATCACACAAATGCGCTGTTGATACGGGTCGTAGCAAAAGCCGCGGATGGCGAGCGGAAGTGCAAAGCCCTCCTGCTGTTTCCATTCGTTTCCATCTTTTGCGTACAGGTTGCTGAAGGAGGCGCCCAAGAGCATCTCGCTCCCATCCGTGGCCAATGCTTGAATGGATTTCCCGTACCATGTGTCTTTTTTCTGCGATGATAGATCACAGAAAAACAGGTCATTGTAGGGGGAACTAGCGCTGACCCAAACCAACATGGGTCCGTTTTTTGTTTGCAATACTGCGCTGTCGCCAACACTTGGAAGGTTATCCAGAACCAGCATGGGCGTCAGCGTTTGCGTAGAAAGTGAAACTTCTGCCAGGACATTGGACCAGGCCCCCTGGTACATCATATAAGCGAAAGCATACAAGTTGCCTTGCCCGTCGCTGAGCATCTGTCGGAGGCTATCGTTTTCAAAAAGCAGCTGCGGTTCCGGCTGTTCCAGGGACGGATCGCAGAACCATAGCTGCGTGCCCGCCAGGACGATAAAGCCGTCTTCATGAGGCACAACGGAAGTCACGTCTTCATCAAAGTCCCAGATGGTCGTCTGCGACGCATCCGCCAGGGAAAGGCGGGGGAACAGCGCGCATAGCGTCAGGCAGAGAAAGGATAATATTATGCGGAATCTCATCATAACCTCCTGTTCACGGAACGGCCAGCCCCTTTGCATGGGGATTCAAATGATCGGCAGGCTTGCTTTCCTTCGCTTCCGCGGGTTGGAAAACCACCTCTTGCACAGCCTCCGGCAAAAGCGATTCCGCCGGCGTATGGAGATCCAGCCATGCGCCGGCTTTTTCTTTGGAGAAGATCACCGGCATCCGGTCGTGAATGAAGCGTATCTCCTCCGCGGGGGCGCGGGTCAGGATGGAGAACTCGCCCTGTCCGGCGGCGATGCGATAAATGCCCGCCATGTACATCATCCCGCGCTGCCGGGGGCGGATGGCATACTTCACCTTGCCGGTGGCTTTACGCTCCCATTCAAAATAGTTGCTGGCGGGGATCAGGCAACGCCGCTGACGCATGCCATCCCGAAACAGCGCCCGGTCCGCGGCGGTTTCGCTGCGGGCGTTGATGACGCGCTTGCCGTTGGGCAGCAGGTACCCCCAGCGCATGGCGAAGGGCGTGGGGCGCATGCTGCGGCTGTTGGCAATGACCGGAACCGTGTCCGCCGGAAAGATTTCGCCCGTTTTCACCGCCTCGCCCCGGCGCTGCAGAATGGCCATGATCTCCTCCCAGTCCTCTTCCTCCTCCTCGGGGGCAATGAAATATCTGCCGCACATTTTTCTGCATTCCTTTCTTGGCTAAGGCTTACTCCTCCGGCTGCTTGAACAGCGGCAGGAAGGCCGCTCGGAGGGCCGCCCGGTACGCGCTGTCCATGTTTGTCATGCCTTCCGCGGTGTCCAGAATGGCGTCCACCATTTGTTCCGGCGTGACGCCCTTGGGGCGGATGCGCCCGCCATGGCGCTGCACCTGCTGTACCAATTTGACCACTGCCGTGGACGTCAGTTTTTGAAATTGCATCATGTAGGAACGTGCGCCGTTTTTCAAGCCGGCTACCAGCTCCAGAAAAGTTGCCTCCATGGCGCTGGTGTCCGTATAAAGCGGATGCTTCAAGGATTCCATATCCTGCGCTGCCTGTATGGCCGCCTTTTGCAGGGCGGGGGACTTCTTTCCCACTTGATGCATCAGCTGCCCCAGCTTCGACAGCATGGCGTTCATACCGGACAGGCTGGCGGCGATGGTGGCGTCCTTGAACTGGGTGATCTGGTTCACCAGTTTCGCAAAGAGCGGATGCTCCAGCAGCTGGGAAACCGTTTCGGTGTTCAGTTCCCCGGAGCATAATTTCTCCGCCGCTCCGGCGGACAGCCCTAGGGCTTCGATATCATAATTGGTGCGATAGGGGATATCCGTCAGGCACAGCAGAAAGTCCGTGGAGACGTGAAAGATGTTCGCAATGCCCACCAGGCTTTCGCAGGAGAGCTTGTTGGTCTGTCCGCTCATGAAGCGGTTGAAGGCGCTTTCCGAAGCGCCGATGGCCTCCGCCAGCGCCGCCTGCGTCATGCTGCGCTCACGAAGCAAATCTCTGATCCTGTCCCGGGGATCGCCGGGAGTTCCGGGTAAATACGTATGCATCTGGTCAGCCTCCCCACGCTATCTACTTACCTTTATTTCCCGCACGGCGGAAAAAATCCTGCGATGGCGCTTGCATTTTTGCAAGGGAAAAGCCATTTTTCCCCAAGAAGGCGCAAATCCGCCGGTTTGTCCGTGCCCGCCCCGGAATCCGTTTATAATCGTCTCCGATGAGCGCGCATCAACAAATCACCATCGGAGAGGAGACATTCCATGCACAGAAGCAAGCGGTATCCCAGGCGTAAACCGCCCCGGCCAAAGGTCTCGGGGCGCAGAAGAGGAATAATTCATTCCCAATCTGTGGAAGCTAGCACCAGGAAAGGGGAGTGAGCCATTCCTTGGAAATGCGCGTCCATGACGACAAGAAGCTGGTGGAGGTCTGGCTGACCAAAGCGGAGAAGGATGATCCGCGGGTGCAGGCAGAACTGATCACCCTCTATGCACAATACAAATCAAGAAAATATATGGTCGCCGTGTTCCAGTCCGGGGAGCAGCCACTGTATCCCACCATCCGCGACCTGCTGGCGTATAACCGCCGGCGCTCGGCGGAGGCAGCGGTGCAGCGGGCCAAACAGTCCCGCACCCAGGCGCTGGAGCGGTAAAATTGCAACCGGCTGATGCTGCAGCACAGTCCCATCGGCGGAGGTTCGCGTTTCCTGCGAGCCTCCGCTTTTTTCATGCCGTTACGGTCATCCATAAGCGCCCCTGGGCGCGCAGCCGCAGGACAGGTCCTGCGATTTTTTTTACAGGGATTGGGGTGTCACCCCAACAAGAATGCACAGTGTGGTTATCACTGTGCATTGCTTGCAAACATTAGCCGGGAATTTCCGACAGCTTATAGAGACTCCAGCTGAACCATCCGGGCAAGGCGCCGCAACAGTTGCAGCATTTCCTGCGTGCCGATGATGCCGTCTGCGTATTGATTGGTATAGGTACTAATGGGGTCGGTCACCGATGCAAAAAACGTTGCTTCCCCGCTTACGTGAAAGAAAGGCCGGTAGCTTTCCATCCGCTCAATGTCCTTGAGGGAAACATACCATCGGAGCTGCTCCAAAAAGCCAAGGGAGACATTGATCTCCTTGATTTTTAGCTGCGCATCCTTCAAGGCTTGCGGCTCCAAGGATTCCAGGGAAGCTATCAGCTGTTCCCGCTCTTCTTCATAGGCCGCGTATTCAGCCGCATATTCCGGCCTTTCCACTGGGGCAATGGGCGTGTCGGACAAAATCATCCTGGTTTCAGCGTTGATATAGATGTTGGCCGGTTCCAGATAAGCCAGCGCTTTTTCCATATCCAGATAGGAGTTGACGGTTTCAAGGTAGGCTAACGCCGCGTCCTGATGCTCGCTGTAGGGATTGATCAGATATACCTGGAGCTGAATGTCATACATAGGATCAAGCCCTTCCGATAGCACCAGGGGCAGCGGAATCCACCCGTTGCTCACCGAGAGCATATCGCCCACATCCTGCTGGCTCAGCAGGGGAAGCTCCAGCTCTCCATTCACCATCCGTGGAGCGGCCAGCGGGGTGCTGTCCACAAAGTATTGGTCGATTTGCCCCAATAACGCCGGAAAATCATGGCTGATAAAGTCCGGCGTCACGTGTTCCTGCTCGCATTGCTTGATGTACATATTCAATAGCAGCGTAAAGGCGCTGTGGCGCAGCGAGCGCTGCGTATCCCAAACGACTCTGCCCAGGTCTTGGGATTTTTCGTATTGCGCCGCGAGCCACGGAAGAAATTCGGAAAATGTGCGCGGCAAATCTTCCTCCGTCAGGCCGAATTCCTCCATGGTTTTTGTGTTGATGCAAAGCATGTGTGCGGTGGCAGACTTGGGGAACGCCGCATAATGCCCGTCCTGCGTGAGCAACGCGGTGAGATTGGGGTCCATGGCGTCCATGGCGGAAACCAGCGTGCTGCTGGCGTCCAGGGGCACATAGTACCCCTTCTGCATGAGCACCGACAAGCAGCCCGTGGATACATCAATCCAATAGATATCGTAGGCGCTATTCTGGGTAATCATGTCCTGCATGAGCTTTTCCGCGTCAAAATATATGCTCGTAGGCAGCGACAGGACCCGGACGTCATGATTCGCTTCAAAGTCTTGCAGGATCTGAGTTTCTTCACGACTTGCGACGGTTAGGAGCGGCAGGGACGTGTCCGGCTGTTCCACCACAAACAGGCTGCTGTAGTCTCCCAGCACATAGCGGTTGCCGGCCACACACGCAGGAAACCAGGCCGCTTGACCGGAGAGGGGCGAACGGTCGTAGGCTTCTATCCCGGTGCTTTCCTGGTACCGGTAAACTTGCAGCGCGTCAGCCAGATAGAGACAAGCGCCGTCCTCCGAGACAGCCAGGCAGCATGCTGGCTGCTCCAGCTGCGCAAGGATGCTTTGCTCGACGGTGGCCAGATTTACCCGCCGAAGCTCACCGATGGACAGGGAGGCATAGATGGATGTTTCATCCGCAGGCGCGATGGATACAACGGAGGGAACCGCCACTTCTCGGATTTCTCCGCGTTCGCTGTCTCCGTAAAGCAGCACGCTTCTTTCCGCGCTTGTCCAAAGCAGCGCTGCCCAGGAAGTATCCGTAAGGGGCGCAAAGGCTGCAAGATCCACATAGCGCTGTTCATCCTGGCTGATGAAGAAGGCTTCGCAGCTCAGCGGCGCGCCGCAAGGATCGCATGCCTGCATTTCCTGTTCCAGACAGTACAGGGATAGCGCTTGATCCTCGTAGGACAGCACATAGAGCAGCCCGTTCCGGGACGCAATGCGGCTATTGGGGCAAAGATCGGAATAGACCAGGGTGGACTCCCCATAAGACGCCTCCGCCAGGGATACACGGTAAAGCGATCCATTCGTAAGCACCCAGAGCAATTCTCCCGAGGCCGCAACACTGACCGGCTGTGCAAGCCCATCAGATATGCCGCTCAAATCCAGCGCCTGCGGAGACGCAAAAGCCGTGCCCATCAAGAGCAAGGTAACGCAGCATATCAGGGCAGCAAGGCGCAGCTTTTTCCAACTTATTTTCATGATTGAACCTCCTGAAAATGCACCTGTGGTGTTCACATCAGCGGATGATTTTGTATCAGATCAAAAATGCGGTTATGCTCCAGCGGCAAGTACGGATGTATACTGACTAATCCTATTGTACCAGACAACGGACGAATAAGTCAAAGAATGCTGAGCAGGGGCTATCTCAGGATGCGGCAGCCTCTGCCTCGCATTTGGATGCTTTACACGGAGCACAGACTTGCATTCTTGTTTTTTTAGGTGTACAATATTATCTGTAAACAGCAAAAACAATGTCGATAAAACGGAAAAGGCGCGATTCCATGGCATATGAAAACCGCTTGAAAGGGGAGCGATACCGTCATGACCGAACGCTTTGATATCGCAGGCTACTGCCGTATCTCGGTGGACGATGAACTGGACCGGGATAACGTCTCCATCGAAAACCAGAAAGCCATTATCCAGGACTTTGTGAAGCAGCGCTTCCCGGATAGTACCCTGACCTTTTACGAGGACCGGGACCGCTCCGGCTACACCTTTGAGCAGCGGGAAGGCTACCAGGCTATGCGCAAGGGCCTCCTTACTCATCGGTACGATATCCTGGTGGTTAAGGACTTTTCCCGTTTTTCTCGCCGCAATTCTCGCGGCCTGGTGGAGCTGGAGGACCTGCGGGACGCCGGGGTGCGCATCATCTCCATCGGCGACGGCATCGACTTTCCCAACGATGATGACTGGCTGAAAATTCAGTTCCAGTTTCTGATTAACGAAATGCCCGTCACCGATACGTCCAAGAAGGTGCGCAACGTCATCAAGCGCCGCCAGCAGGATGGACAATGGATCTGCGCTGCGCCCTACGGATATCTCGTCAATAAGCGCAAGGAATTTGAAATCGTCCCCACGGAAGCGGAGATTGTCCGCCGCATCTTCCACCTTTACAATGAGGAAGGCTGGGGCTACAAGAAGATTGCCAACGCCCTCACCGAGCAGGGCGTGCCCACTCCCCGCATGTCCGAGCAGCTGCGCAAGGAAGCCGGTGGCGAGGAATACAAGCGCGAGGTGAAAGCGGCCTGGGCCATCGTCACCGTACAGGGCATCCTCGATAACGATTTCTACATCGGCACCCTTCGCCAGGGAAAAACCACCCGCGCCAAGATCAACGGCAAGGACGTGAAGCGCGACGACGGCGAGCACGTGGTGATTGAGAATCACCATCAGCCCATCATTGATTACCGCACTTTTGCCATTACCAAGGCCCTGCGGGAAAAGCGCACCCGCACCAATTACCGGGGCGTGAAGAAGTATGACAACTTCTATTCCGGCTTCCTGGTTTGCGGAGATTGCGGCAGCCCCATGTTTGCCATGAGCCGGGGCGACCTGGCGCCTGCCTATACCTGCGGCACCTATCACCGCCGGGGAACAGCGGGGTGTACCTCTCATCATATCCGCGTGGACAAGCTGGATGAACTGCTGAAAATATACGTGCAGAAGGTCATGGACTCCTCTGCCTCCATGCTGGATCGTCTCAACGCTGATCTGGCCCGCGAAAATGATCAGGTGACCGAGACCGAGCAGTCCGCGGATCACCTGGCGGAGATGCTGGAGGATTTGCAACAGGAGCTGAAGGCCACCAAGCGCCAGCGCATCCGGGACATCATGAAGCACCCGGAGCAGGAGGAACTGCTGGAGGCCACCTATGATGAGCTGGAAAACGACCTCCAGCGGAAAATCGAAGGCCTGAACCAGCAGATTGATCTCCTCAGCGACCGGCGCAATACCATCATTCAAGTGAACCGCACCGCGAAAACCGCCCTGGATGTGTTCCAGGATATCCTGGAAAAGGAAAAGCTGGACCGTAACGACCTGGAACTGATGATCCGGGAGATACGGGTGTATGAGGACCATCTGGAGCTGAAGCTCCAGTCGGACATCGACGCCCTTATCCGCAGCGGCAGCCTGGAGGACACCGTAAATTTTAAGGAGGACATCGAAAATAGAAATTGCCGGCTTGTCCAGAGGGCCCGGAACCAGAAGGACAAGGTTTTCGATGTCCATGTTGTCAGTGACGGCGACCCGCTGGAGATTTACACGGATCGGGATGGCGAGGTTATTTTGAAGAAATATTCGCCCATAGGGGAGATGTCCTCGTTTGCCAAGGATTATACGGAGTCCCTGTTTCGTTCTCTGGGCCACATTGCGTGTATCGTGGACAGGGATCAAGTAATAGCGGCCAGCGGCGTGAGCAAGAAGGAGCTGTGGGACAAGCCCATTAGCCATGACCTGGAAGCGGCCATTGCCAACCGGCAGACGGTGGCGCTGAACCGCCAGAACGGAAGCCGTACCGTGGCGGTGACCAGCGAGGAAGATCCCGCCGGTTATACGGCGCAGGTGCTTTCACCGATTATCGCCGACGGGGAGGCTATTGGCGCAGTGCTGCTGCTGAGCCGTGAGCAAGGCGCACGCATGGGGGATACGGAATTAAAGGTGGCGGAAACCGCAGCAGGCATCGTAGGGCGGCAAATGGAGCAATGAACCCGCTGCTATGGGTTCTGCTTGTGGCGGCCCTGATGGCAACGCCGCTGGAAATATATGTGGCGCTGAGCGCCGGCCGGGGAGCAACGGGGCAAGTGCAGCTGCATGTTTGGGGTATTCCGTTGCGATGGGCATTCCGCACGGAGCAGGAGGGTGGACGATTGCGGCTTATGGTACGAGGAGGCCGCATCCATACCGGCGAACATCAGGCTCCTACCATTGCTCCCGGACGCGCGAAGGTATGGCTTGGAGCACTACTGCGGACGGACCAGGCCAGAAAATGGCTCTTTGGCGGGGTACAGCTCACCCATTGTGAAGGCAGCCTGCGCCTTGCCTTGAGCGACGCGGCCAGAACGGCCATGGTTTCCGGCGCGCTGGCCATGCTCTCGCAATGGCTGCCGGAAACGCTGCGGCTACGGGTCATTCCGGATTTCTGGGGCGAAAGCAGCGCTTTTTCCCTGCGCCTGGGCCTGTTCACCCGTTTGGGGACGCTGACGGTTACTGCGGCGCTGCTGCTGACCGCGTGGGCAGGGGAGCGCAGGGAGCATCTGAAACATCAGGAGGGAATATAATGGAGCATCCCATTGGAGAGATGATGCAAGGCACCATGGCCAGCATCAAGGATATGGTGGATGTGAACACCGTGGTGGGGGACCCGGTGGTGGCGGCCAGCGGCGCGACGATCATTCCGGTGAGTAAGGTCAGCTTTGGCTATGTGACCGGCGGAGGGGACCTTCCCTGCGAGGAGAAGGCCAAGCTGCACCCGCCGCTGGAAAGCTCCGCATTCCCCTTTGCGGGGGGAAGCGGCGCGGGGGTTTCCGTGCAGCCGGTAGGATTTCTGGTGGTCTCCGGGGAAGAAGTGCGCATGCTGCCTGCGCAGCCGCTAACCGTGGCGGATCGCATGGTGGAGCTGTTGCCCGGCGTGGTGGAGGATATGAAACATATCTTCTCCAAGGAGGGGCGCAGGCCGCACGGCGCGCCCACCTATGGGGAGGGATGAGCATGCATAAGCAAAGGATGCGGGAGGAGAGCTTCCAGGAGGAAGGCTCCTCCCATACTTTTTTCCGCCGCTTAGGGCGATGGGGAATGCTCCTGGCAGCGCTGCTTCTGGTGCTGTGGCATCCGGGAAAGGCGCAGGCGGAGGAGGTGGCAAGCTCCGCTGCTTCCGCGATTGTTATAGAAGCGCAGCATGGCACGGTACTGCTGGCGCATCAGGCCGAGGTGGAACGTCCCATGGCATCCACCACCAAGATCATGACCGCGCTGCTGGCGTTGGAGGAGTGCGACCTTACGGAATTGGTTACGGCGGGACGCAATGCCTTTGGCGTACCCGGCACCAGCATTTATCTCAGCGAAGGGGAAACGCTGACCATGGAGGATATGCTTTACGGCCTGATGCTGGCCAGCGGAAATGACGCGGCGGTTGCCATTGCGGAGCATATCGATGGTTCGGTGGAAGCTTTCTGCCAACGGATGACCGCACGGGCCAGGGAGCTGGGCTGTGAGCATACGGTATTTCTGACGCCCCATGGTCTACCCCAGGATGGGCACTACACCACCGCTTATGATCTGGCGCTGATCGCCCGAGAAGCCATGACCAATCAAACCTTCCGGCAGATTGTATCCACAACACGCGCGACGATTCCCTGGGAAGGCCGGGAGTATGATCGTATTCTGAATAACAAGAACAAACTGTTGACCACCTATACCGGCGCGACAGGGATCAAGACGGGATATACCCGAGCGGCGGGCAGGTGCTTGGTTTCCAGCGCGCAGCGGGACGGTATGGAACTGATTTGCGTGGTGCTTAACTGCGCGGATTGGTTTAATGAATCCACCCGGTTGCTGGATGCGGCCTTTGCGGATTACGGATGGGTTACGCTGCTGGATGCGGGCGAAATCGTACGGGAGATGACGGTGGAAGTCAGCGGGAAAACGATGCTTCCCATTGTCGCGCAGGGGGAGTTGGGGGGCGCAGCGCCCAAGGATAGTTTACCTGCTTTGGAGCTGGAACTTCCTGACCAGCTGGAAGCCCCCATTGATCGGGGAGAAGTGCTTGGCCTGGCGCGCATGGTGGTGCGTGGGGAAACCGTGGCGCAGGTGCCGCTGGTTGCGGGGGAGGCTGTAACAAGGGATGACTTTCCCCACCGAATCCAGCACTATTTCTCCCTCTGGCTTACCCTCTGAGCCGGAAGAGCACTTTTCAGGGGTTGATCTTTTCAGGGCGGTCTTGTGTTTTTCCGCGTTTTTTGGTATGCTTACAGGGATGTGGCGAAGGCTGTGTAGGCGGCTGCTGTAACCGAAAGGGCGGAGAGGTATGTGCTGAAGGTTCGCAAGCTGACGCGGGAGGAGCTGGAAAAGCTGCCTCCCCTTTCCGCTGCTTGCCTTTGCGGGGATGAAACCGTGCTTCGTATGGAGCGTAGCGGTTTTTCCCTGGGATATGTGCCCCTGGAGAAGGCAGCCTGGCGGACGTTTCCCGCGGCTTTTTCCGCGCCTTTGGCGGAGCTGCCTGAACGCCTGGGCGCATCCGTATACGGCGCCTATCTCGATCAGCGCTTTTGCGGCTTGGCGGTGATCCATCAGGAGGAAAGTGGCTGGGGCGAGATACTGGATCTGCGCGTGGATGCTTCTTGCCGCAGGCAAGGTGTTGCCACGGCGCTGCTGGCATCCTGTGAAGGGTTTGCAACCCGGCGGGGCCTTTCTGGTTTGCGCGTGACGGTAAGCGATCAGAACCCCGTGATGTGCCAATTCCTGGAGGCCAGCGGCTTTCGGGTAGAGGGCGTGGATCGCATGCTGTACAGCCGTTTGCCGGAGGAACGTTCCAAGCCCTTGGCGTTACGCGCATGTGCGCTTTTTTGCTATAAGATGACGGAAAGAGGTTGAACCCATGCGTCTGCAAAAGTATCTGGCCCAGAGCGGCGTCGCTTCCCGGCGCGCGTCGGAGAAGCTGATTGCCGAAGGTCATGTGACCGTGAACGGGGAGAAGATTACGCAGATGGGCGTTCAGGTGGAGGAAAACGATCGGGTCGCCGTGGATGGCAAGGTTGTCCGCCTGGAGGAGGAAAAGCATTATTTGCTGTATTATAAGCCCATTGGCGAGGTAACCACCGTACAGGACCCTGAAGGGCGCCCCACGGTGCTGGACAAGTTCCGGGATTACCCCGTGCGGCTGGTGCCTGCTGGACGCCTGGACTTCGACAGCGAAGGACTGCTGCTGCTCACCAACGATGGCGATGTGATTCAGCGCGTGCTGCATCCCAGCCATGAGGTGGAAAAGAGCTACCTGACCAAGGTCAGCAACCACCTGACCCCGGAGGAACTGTACCGTCTGAAATCCGGCGTGATGCTGGACGGGCGCATGACCTCTCCGGCGCGCTTGCGGGTCATTAAGGAGGAAACCTTTTCCACCACGGTGCTGGTCAGCATACACGAGGGCCGAAACCGGCAGGTGCGCCGCATGTTTGAGGCGGTGGGGCATCAGGTGGTCGCGCTGAAGCGCGTGCGCTTCGGTCCCCTGCAATTGGGGGATCTGCGGCGCGGTTGCTGGCGTTATCTTACCGATGAGGAAGTACAACGGCTGAAGGAGCTGTAAGCATGAGTTTTCTGTTGCGCAGCGCCCGCTATCTTGCCCAGGACGCCCTCCGCCAGGCGCTGGAACCAGGCGCCCATGTGGTGGACGCTACCATGGGCAACGGTCATGACACCTGCTTTCTGGCGGAGCTGGTGGGGGAGAACGGGCAGGTGATTGCCTTTGACCTGCAGGCAGACGCGGTGGAGCGTACCAGGCAGCTGCTGGAAAGGCAGGGATTATTGGGACGGTGTACGCTCCATTGCTTGGGTCATGAGCATATGGGACAAGTCGTGCAGGAACCCCTGGACGCAGTGATGTTCAACCTTGGCTGGCTTCCCGGCGGCAATAAGGCCATAACCACCCGATGGGAAACGACGCGGCAAGCCGTAGATACGGCGCTTTATCTGCTACGTCCTGGCGGGCTGCTGACCCTGTGCGCTTATCCCGGACATCCCGCCGGAGACGAAGAACGCGAACGCCTGACGCTGTATTTCGCGGCCCTGCGGCCCCAGGAATTCAATGTGCTTCATCAAAGATTCCTGAATGCGGGCCCTGGCGCGCCGGAGTGTTTTCTGGTCCAGAAACAAGGGTAATACCAAAGGATCATAGCCGACGCAAAGTCCGGGGCAGGCGCATACTGCCGCGGGCTTAGATTGTTGAAAAAGGCACGTTTTTCATATAGCCGCAAAAAAAGGAAACTCCAGCCTCCAGAAACTGTAGGAATTTCATAGCGAATGGGGCCGAAGGCTTCCAAAGGGCGATCGGAAAACCCTTTAGTCGCGCCCGGAGGCGCGAAATCCTCTGTGCTTCAGGAACGCAATGTGCAACTTGCAAAAATAAAGAGGCCACATACGCAGTCAATAAACTGCGCTCGCGGCAGGCGCATCCTGCCGCGAACGTATAACGAAAGGGAACATAAAAAAGGAAGGCACCATAGGTTGCCTTCCTTTTTTGTGAAAATCCAGCTTGCCGGATTACACCAGCTCCAGGATCACCATTTCCGCAGCATCGCCGCGACGGGGTCCCAGCTTGTAGATGCGGGTATAACCGCCGGAGCAGTTCTTTTCCGCGTTGCGGGCCTTGTATTTGGGGCCGATCTCACGGAAGAGCTTTTCCACCACAGGATGCTTGTTGTCCTTGGTGCGCTCCTTGTAATCCTTCTTGTTCTCGTCGGGCTTCTTCTGCTCCTTCAGGTCGTACAGGTACGCCATCATCAGACGGCGGGCATGCAGCTTGGAGGGAGCGTCGTTCACCACTTCGAGGGTCATCAGCTGGCCCTTGTCGTTGTGGGTTTCTTTGGTGGTCTGCACGTTGTTGTCACATTCCTTGATCGCCAGAGTAATCATGCGATCAGCAATGCGGCGCACTTCCTTGGCTTTCGCCTCGGTGGTCTCAATGCGGCCATACCAGATGAGATTGGTCACCTGATTACGCAGCAGCGCCTTGCGCTGATCGGCCGTGCGACCCAGCTTGCGTTGATGTGCCATGGGGATGTTCCTCCTTTACGGTCGGGGGAGGGGAATACCCGGCCCCGCTTCCGCTCCGTCTTATTCTTCGTTGGGACGCAGGCCGAGACCCAGCGCTTCCAGCTTCTGCTCGACCTCTTCCAGGCTCTTGCGGCCCAGGTTGCGAACCTTCATCATGTCTTCCTGGTTGCGCTGCACCAGCTCGGCCACGCTGTTGATGCCGGCCCGCTTCAGGCAGTTGTACGCGCGCACCGACAGATCCAGCTCTTCGATGGTCATCTCCAGGACTTTTTCCTTCTTGTCGTCCTCGGGCTGTACCATGCTCACGGGCATCACCTGATCGGTCAGGCTCACAAACAGGGACAGATGCTCGCTGAGAATCTTCGCCGCACCGCTGATGGCTTCGTCGGGCATCAGGGTACCGTTGGTCCAGATCTCCAGCGTCAGTTTGTCATAGTCGGTGATCTGCCCTACGCGGGTGTCCTCCACGGTGTAGTTCACCTTCCGAATGGGGGTGAAGATGCTGTCCATGGGAATCACGCCGATGGGCATGTTGGGATTTTTATTCTTGTCCGCGCTTACATATCCGCGGCCCTTTTCCAGGATCAGCTGCATCTGCAGATGCGCGTCCTCGTTCAGGGTGGCGATATGCAGTTCGGGGTTGATAATCTCCACCTCGTCATCCACATGGATGTCCGCGGCGGTTACCTCGCAGGGACCCTGCGCGTCGATGGTAACCTGCTTGGGGGTGTCGCAGTACATCTTTACCGCCAGGCACTTGAGGTTGAGAATCAGTTCGGTGACGTCCTCTTTCACGCCCGGTACAGTAGAGAACTCATGCTGCACACCCTCGATGTGCACAGAAGAGACCGCCACGCCAGGGAGGGAGGACAGCAGCACCCGGCGCAGGGAGTTTCCCAGGGTGTGGCCGAAGCCGCGCTCCAAGGGTTCCACAACAAACTTGCCGTAGCAGTTGTTCTGGCCAACTTCCACACACTCGATGCGTGCCTTTTCGATTTCGACGATCATTTCGTTTACCCTCCTCTAATGGTTCACGCCTGAAGGGTAGCGCCTCCGGGAAAGCAGCCATAGAATGGCTGCTCCCAGGGCACCCATCATTACCGGGAGTAGAACTCGACGATCATGTTCTCCTGCAGCTGCAGGTCGATATCCTCGCGGGCAGGCAGCGCGTTCACGGTACCGGTCAGGTTCGGCGCATCAAAGGTCAGCCACTTGGGGGTCAGCACGGAGGTGCCTTCCCGCAGGGCCTTGAACATTTCCTTCTCAGCGGAAGTGGGGCGCAGAGTAATCACGTCGCCCACCTTCACGGAATAGGAGGGGATGTCCACCTTCTTGCCGTTAACGCGAATGTGGCCGTGTCCGACCACCTGACGGGCCATGCGGCGGGTCTTGGCCAGGCCCAGACGGTACACCACGTTGTCCAGGCGCAGCTCCAGCAGCTGGAGCATGTTGTCGCCGGTGATGCCCTTCATGTTGGCGGCCTTCAGGTAGTAACGGTGGAACTGCTTTTCCAGAATGCCGTAAACAAACTTGACCTTCTGCTTTTCCTTCAGCTGTGCCCCGTATTCGGAAACCTTCTTACGGCGGGTGCCGCCGGGATTACGGGTAGACTTCTTGTTGCTGTAGCCCATCACTGCCGGGGAAATATCGAAGCTCCGGCACTTGCGGGCGATCGGTTGCTTATTGACAGCCATTGTATGTTGTCCTCCTTCAATACCTTACACGCGGCGGCGCTTGGGCGGACGGCAGCCATTGTGAGGAATGGGCGTCACGTCCTTGATCATGTTCACTTCCAGACCCGCGGCCTGCAGGGAGCGGATCGCGGCTTCACGTCCGGAGCCGGGTCCCTTCACATACACTTCCACGGTCTTCAGGCCGAATTCCATGGCCGCCTTGGCAGCGGTCTCGGCAGCCATCTGCGCCGCAAAGGGCGTGGACTTCTTGCTGCCGCGGAATCCCAACCCGCCGGAGGAAGCCCAGGACAGGGCGTTGCCATTGGTGTCGGTGATGGTCACGATGGTGTTATTGAAAGAAGAACGGATATGTGCGGCGCCGCGCTCCACGAGCTTCTTCTCACGGCGCTTGCGCGTTACCTTCTTGAGCTTTTGCTTGGTGGGTGCCATTTTTATCCCTCCGTGCCCTCTTGGGGCTTGTCATTGCGTCAGGCCGAAATTACTTGGTGGCCTTCTTCTTGCCGGCAATGGTCTTCTTCGGACCCTTGCGGGTACGGGCATTCTGCTTGGTGTTCTGACCGCGCACCGGCAGTCCCCGGCGGTGACGTACGCCACGGTAGCAGCCAATTTCCATCAGCCGCTTCACGTTCAGGGAAACTTCCCGGCGCAGATCGCCTTCCACCTTCAGGTGATGCTCGATGTAGTCACGCAGCTTGCTGATTTCAGTCTCGGAGAGATCCTTGATCCGGGTGTCGGGATTGATGCCAATCTCCGCAATCATCTTCTGAGAGGTCGTCAGGCCGATACCATAGATATAGGTCAAGCCGACTTCCACGCGCTTTTCTCTGGGCAGGTCGACGCCCGCAATGCGTGCCATGTGTGTAATACACCTCCAAATTGTGCTTGCGGCCCATGCCGCGAAGAAAGAAGCGAATGCCTTCGCCCCTCGCCAGGCAACCCTACCGGACGAAAAAGGCGGTTGATCCGCAGCTTCGTGTCCCGCGAGGTGAATGCAGGCGGGACGGCACCACGCATCGCCGGAAGGCGCTGAGCGCAATGCCTGCCAAAAATTGAGAAGACTTATGGCCGACTGATGGAACACATCCTTGAGGAAGGACATGCAGCCGCCCACCAGTCGAACCTACTCGGCAACCATTACATTCTAGCACGGAAGCTAGAAATTGTAAATATTTTTTTGCCCCTTTTGCAACTTTTTTCGGTCTTTCGGGGAGATTTTTCAAAGGTTTTTCCGTCCGGGCGGGGCAATGTCACCCGCGCGCGTCCAGGGAGACCACCGTTCCCGCTTTCCTGGCCTGCTCGGCGCGGAATACGGCCAGATGACCGTTCACCGAATCTTCAATGGAGGTACAGGATACCGACGGCGTTTTTCCCTGGAGTACGCGAACGAAATCCTCCACCAAACGCAGGTCGCCGCCCCCGTGGGTGCCCTGGGCGCCGCTCTTGTCTCCGCCAATGCCCAGATCGACGGTTTCCTC
>CALVVZ010000005.1 GCA_944364075.1 uncultured Clostridia bacterium | reverse complement strand
CAAAGGGCTTTCCGATCGTTCCGCAACCTCAATCGTCGCGGCATTCTGCCGCTCGTTTCGGTTGAGAAAGGCAGGCATACTCAACCGGTCCGCCATAGGCGGATGGCCTTTCCCAGTGGAAAAGGCAACCTTCCGGGCGGCTATGCCTGCCTTTCCCTTTGGAAACCTTCGGACCTATACGCTATGGAATGCTTACAAGTTAGGGAGACTGAAGTTTCATGTTTCCTACATTAATAGAAAACATGCCCTTTTTCAACAATTTGAAATGGCTTCCACCGGAAGCGCCTTCGGGCAACCAGAAGTCATCCGAAGCTGGAAGGAACTGTTTTTGCAAACAAAATTAACCATTCATTCCAATGGCCTTGTCCGCCTTTTTTGATTCCATTGGCCCCCATACACCATGGATAATTTCTGCAAGGTTGCATCATGCGAGCTGTATTGCTGCCTCTCTTTGCGGCAACGCACGTTTTTCAGCGCGTGAAAATGGAAAGCATTTGCTTCCTTTACAGGTTATTCTAGCCTGCTGACCAGCTGGCCGTAGCGGTCGTAAAGTACGGCGGCATCCGCCTTCTTCTCATGCCATACACGGGTATCTGCCCATTGATAGTCCCCGGGCGATTCGCTGGTCAGGGTGGTGATGGTGCATGCTTCACCGGCTTCCAGCGTTGCCCCTTGGGGAAAAACAAAAATTTCCTTACCCTTTTCGCTGAAAACAAACCAGCCGGAGAGATCGACCGCTTCCTCGCCATCGTTGCGCAGGGTGATCGCATCCTGGGCCACGCTCTTATCGCCGATGACCACCTGCGCGGTAACAGGCGGCGGCGTGAAGGTAACCAGCTCCACCAGGGGGTCGCCACCTGTCAGAGTAACGCGCACGGCGCCGTCCGCGTCCTGCGTCTGAATCACTTGCGCGCCCAGAGAGGAAAGAAGCTCCGTTACGCGCGGGGCGGGAGAATCCGCGTCCGCTGCGGTGCTTGTGGAGATGACGGCTATCTGCGGCCGCACCGCTTCAGCAAAGCTTTTCCCGGTCGCATCATTTTTGCCGTGGTGGCCAACTTTCAGCACCGTGACGGGCGAGAGTTCCATAGCGGCCATGAGCGTCTGCTCGCCTTCTTTTTCCAGATCGCCGGTAAGCATGATGCTACCGGCCTCCGTGTCCAGACGAAGTACGGCAGAGTTGTTGTTTTCCTTATCCTCGTCCACAAAATAGGGACTGAGCACCTGCAGCGTCCCCTTCTGAACGGGCAGCGTGTCTCCCGCTTGTAGCCAAGACACGGTTTCGCCGCACTGAGCTGCGGCCAGAACGGCAGGATGTTTGCTGGTTTTCACATCGGTGTAACAGGCAGAGCTGTACCACGCATCCACCTCCACCCAGGAAGCGGCCAATGCCTGCAGGCCCCCCGCATGATCCTTGTCCGTATGGGTTAATATGACGCCGTCCAGGCGTTCCACGCCCAGCATGGTCAACGCCCGGGAAACCATTCCCCAGCTTTCTGCCGAACCCGTGTCGATCATGTATACGGTATCCCCGGCATAGAGCAGATGACAATCTGCCTTTCCTACGTTGATGGAGAGCAGGGTGGCTGTGCCCTCGCCCCGGGCGCAGCCCACGAGGAAACAGCAGCAGCACAAGATGAGCAGTAAGCGTTTCATGGGCGGTTCACTCCTTTCTTACCGTATCCAACGCTTTACCATTGCATTTCCATGCCTCTGGCGTATTTCCCTGCTACATGTTACAATGAAAAAAAAGGGGGAACATCCATGGAAAAGATGATGGCGCTGGCACTGGTTCAAGCGCGTTTGGCGGCAGAGGAAGGAGAAATTCCCGTGGGCGCCGTGCTGGTGCGCGGGACGCAGATATTGGCGCAAGCCCACAACCGGCGGGAAGCAACCCACGATCCTACCGGCCACGCAGAGATCCAGTGCCTGCGGGAAGGCGCCAGGCGATTGGGAGACTGGCGTTTGCGGGACTGTACCCTATACGTAACCCTGGAACCTTGCCCCATGTGCGCCGGCGCCATGCTCATGGCGCAGCTGGGGGAGTGCGTCTATGGAGCGGCAGATCCCCGGCTGGGATGCTGCGGGAGCGTGTATGATTTGCCGGACGACCCGGCCTTGGGCGGAAAAACCCGTTGGACTGCCGGGGTACGGGCGGAGGAATGCGCTGCGCTGCTGCAGGCGTTTCTTCGCGCCCGAAGATAGCCTATCATGCGCAGGCCACAGGGCCGATGCTTTCGCCTACCAGGAGTTTCCCTGTCACGGCAATCAGCTTCTGTGCCGCAGCAGGAGAACCTTCGATTTCATCCACCAGCCGCTGGGCTGCCAGGATGCCCATATGGCAAGCGTCCTGGTAAATGGTCGTCAGGCGCGGGCGAAGAAGCTGCGCCAGGCGGACGCCGTCATATCCGCCCACGGATAGATCTTCCGGGACCCGAAGACCCAGCTCGGTTGCCGCTTCCAGCGCGCCAAGACAGGCATAGTCGTCCGGCATGAGCAGGCAGGAAGGAGGATCGGGCAGGCGCAGCAGTTTCAATGCTGCCTCGCGTCCCTGGTCCGGGCGGGAGTAGGCACAGGGTTGCAACCATTCCGGGCAGATGGCGATCCCGCATGCCGCCATGGCCTGACGGTAGCCCGAAATGCGGTGCTCCGTCACCACAGAGGGTTGCCCATGCGCGTAGGCAATCCTGCGATGCCCCAGCGCGAACGCATGACGTACCAACGCGTCCATTCCTTGCCGATTTTCCGAAAAAACGCAGGCGCGCCCTGGATACACATGATCAATGGTGATACAGGGAAGCGCGGCCATAGCCAGCTCGCGGACCTGCGGCGTCGTGAAGTCCGCGCATGCCAGGCATACGCCGTCCACATTCCGGTACCGGCAGTGCTCCAGGTAGGACATGGCGGTACGACCGATATTATGGTTGATAAAGGTCACGTCGTATCCCCGGCGCTCGGCTTCCGACTTAAACCCTTCCAATATCATGGCAAAAAATTCGTGCGTTAAACCGCCTTTGCCCTCGTCCACCAGCAGTATGCCCAGATTGAAAGAGCGATTGGTTTTCAAGGTACGGGCAATGGCATTGGGATAATACCCCATTTCCCGGGCCGTGCGCTGCACCATTTCCCGGGTCTGTTCGCTGATGTCGCAATAATGATTGAAAGCTTTGCTGACCGTGGAAACGCTTAATCCGCATCTGGCTGCCACATCTTTGATGGTAATGGCCATTTTGATATGTTCCTCTTTTCTGGTTGAATCGGCGCATGGCTTCATATCCAAATATTTCCTTATTTTATTGTATCGGGTCATAGCGCCAAAAGCAAGGAAAATAGAAAAAATTTCCATATTTTTCAGTTTTTGGCGAAATTTATCAGACGTGGCGTACAGGAATCCCTGGGGTCGTGCTTGCTTTTGCGGAAACCTTGCCCTATAATAACGGTATAGACACGCTGGACGCCATACCAAGGTATGCCGGGAAAGGGATGGAGATGAAATGATCGAGTTAACGCTGCTGGATGCGAATGGGGTTGCGCTGGATTCGGTTCGTTCAGGGGATGCGGCGGCGCTGACGGCCGTACGGACTTACCGTCCCGGCGACCGGCTGGTCATTGTTACGGATCAGCGGGAACTTTACGTGTCGGTGGACGCCTTCCTTGCGCCGGCGTATTTGTACATACCGGAGGGCAGCTTTGTCTTTACCTTTCCTACGGAACCGGCGGAACTGGAGCCTTATGCGCCCCAGGCGTTTCGCGGAGAGCTGCACACATACGCCGCGGCGCCGGCTGTACGCAGCCGGGGCGTTTATCGCAACCTGGCGCTCAATCCGGTGGCGCAGCGCCGGTTCGGCGGAGCGTTTCCCTTTGCCAGCGCCAACGTGGAAACCCGTGACGAGAGCGTTTTCTTTGCCCGTAACGTGATTGACGGCTGCTTGCAAAACCATTCTCATGGACCGTGGCCGTATCAGAGTTGGGGGATCGGCCTGAGCGAAACGGCGGAGATTCAGGTGGATTTCGGGCGCGAGGTGAAAGTAGACAAAATGCGGCTGGTGCTTCGCGCGGATTTTCCTCATGACGCTTACTGGCGGCAGGGGACCGTCTCCTTATCCGACGGCACGGAATATACCTTTCCATTGGAAAAAACGGATCAGGCCCAGGAAATTGCCTTTGAGCATATGCATCTGATCCGCTGGATCAAACTGCATCATCTGGTAAAACAGGTCATGGATTCGCCTTTCCCTGCGCTGACGGAGTGGGAAATCTGGGGCTGGGGCTAAGCGAATATAAAAAAGGAATTGTTTCAGCAGAAGACAGAATGGTATTGTGAGAGTGGCCCCCAAAGGAAGGCATCGGGTCTTCCTTTGGGGGCCGGATTTTATTCGGTTGAGGAATATGGGCGGAAGCCCCAAATCTGCGGGCAGGAAACCCATGATTTTTAGTCTGGACAGGTCAACTTGCGCTTTGGACGCAAGAAAGGTACGCTGCCGGTTCAAAAAAATGAAAGACTGCAAAGCTTCGCTTCCCGAGATTTTTCGCCGGAGGAAGACAATCAGTATCCGCCGGCATTTTCCATGGTGAGGGACGGTTGCTCCAGGTCCGTTTGCCGGATGAGCAGCCCGGGGAAGATGATGGCGGCGGCGTAGCAAACGATGGCGGCAATGAGGAACATGGGGCGAATGCCCATCAGATCTGCGAAGAAACCGCCCAGGAAGGAGGAAATAATGATGGAAACCACAGACTCGAAGGTTACCAGCAACGTTTGAACCGTTGTCTTGAATTGCGGAGCAACCAGGCGGCTAAGCGTAATGGAGATGGTCACGTTATTCAGCATGTTGATGCAGTTCAGCATTTGCACTGCAAATTGCCCCTGAGGCGTGGAAATGACGTAGGTCAGCAACCAGCGGGTGCCGCTGAGAATTCCCAGAATTAGCAGGATACGCTTGGCGCCGATCTTGCGTGCCGGCCGGTCGGCAATGAACAGAAAGGGAATTTCGCAGAACGCGCCCACGGAAAGCATCGTGCCATACAACTCATTGGAACCGCCCAGATCATTGGTGAAATAGATGGAAAAGTAGGAAAAATACAACCCTTGTGCCAGCGCGTAGAACATCATGTACACAATCAGCAGCAGAATGGGCCGGCTCTTGAGCACTACGCTTACAGGCAGACGGCGGCGGCCGTACTGCACTCGGTTGTGCCCCTGAATGGGCGGAAGAAAGAAAATCAGCACAATGTTGACGGCGCAAAAGACGGAGTAGGTGAAAAAAGTAAGCTGCGTACCCTTTTCGGGGATTCCTGCAATCTGACCTACCAGAAACATGACCAGCGAATATCCCAGCGCGCCCATGGTGCGTATAGGACCATAATCCCGCCCGGTGGTTTCGGCATACTCCACGCTCATGGAGGTGTTCAGGGGCGGCTGCGCGCGGCGGAAGCAGTAGTAGATCGTATAAAGCAGCAGTATAAAGACAAAGGAATGGTTAATCAATATCAGGGGGTACAATACGGCTGTAATCAGAATCAGCCATTGCAGTAGACGGTTTTTGCTTTGGGAGCTATCCGCCCAGACGCCTAAAGCCGGTTGTGCCAGCAGCGCTACCGCTGCCGCCGTCCCGCTGATGATGCCGATCATGGATTTGCTCAAACCAATTTCGTTCAAATAAATGGTAAAATAGCTGGTAGTGGTATCCATCATAAAAAAAGCAAAGTTGAAGAGCATGAAAGATAAATATGCCCGTTTGCTTTCGTTTTTTAGGACCAATGATGATCTATTCTCCCTTCGGCTTTCATTTGTGCTTTCTGGAATATTATAATCCATGAAAAACAAATGCGCAATACGGAATCAAAAAATAATCATATGGTGATAAACTTATGGAGAATATTAAACCAAAATATCATGAATAACGGGTATGTTTACGGGGGTTTGATATGGTTAACTTGATTGCGCCTTCAAGAAAGAAAATAAGGTATTCCTGGGAAATTGGCATGCACTTGTCTTGCATGAGAGAAAAAAACCATTTTTAACATTTAACTATTGATGATATGGGTAAGTCGTGGTATAGTTGCATTAAGTCAAAACGAGAATTTAGGATGATCGTTTGACAGGAAACTGGTAGCGAGCAAATTGAGACAAATGTTACTTTATGGAAAACTGAAAGGAAGGTGTCGCGGTTATGATGCATAGGGCCGAAATGATGAATGACCATGACGCGCTGATTGACCGACTGATTGCTGCCCAGATCACGGATGAGCATCATCCTGATTTTGGCGGCTTTCTACGTTCTGAGATGTATCATGTGGAACCCAGGGAAAGCGGCTTCCGGATGTCGGACCTGATTGTGGGCTATATCTGCCAGGAAAGCCGCCATTATCATGATGAAGCGGTGGCACAGGCCATCCGTAATGTACTGGTATATATGGAACGGCACCAGCGCCCCGACGGCTGCTTTGATCTGAGCGCCTGCAACTTTGCGTCACCGCCGGATACCGCGTTTATGGTAAACAGCATTTTTAACGCATGGTGGCTGATGGAAAAACGCTGCGACGAGCAGACCGAATGGCTGAAGGCGCCGGTGCTTCGCTTTATCGAAACCTGCGCCGAGGGAATTGCAGCGGGAGGCTTCCATACGCCGAATCACCGCTGGGCCATTTCCGCGTGCCTGAAGTGCGCCGCCAAGGCTACCGGGCGCAAGGAATTTTCCGACCGTGCGGACCAGTACCTGGCGGAAGGCCTGGACATCAATGAGGATGGCGAATTTGCCGAACGCAGCGCCGGCAACTACAACCAGGTCAACGATGACCAGATGCTCCGCCTGTTCATCGCCACCGGGGAGCGCCGCTTCCTGGAAGCCAGCAAAGCAAATCTGGAGATGATGTTCAATTACATTGACCCGGACGGTTCCGTTTTCACCAACAATTCTACACGGCAGGACAACGGACGCAAGGTCTACCTGGATACGTACTACATCCTGTTCCTGCTGACGGGTTACTTTCTTCGGGATGCGAAGCTGGCCCGGGCGGCGGAATATATGTACCAGGCTTCCCGCCGGCATGGGAAGATCCCCAACGGCATCGAATGGCTGCTCCTGTACGAGGATTTGGACGGCTACGGTGCCGCGGAGGATTTTGACTTGGCCAAGGTGGAGCAATACAGCCGGGTATTCCCGGCGTCCCGGATTGCCCGGGTGCGCAATGGCCGGTATTCCTGGACCATGATGGAGGACCGTCCCAATTTCTTCTATTTCCAAAGCGGCGCGTTGACTATGTATCTGGTGATTTACTCCAACCTGTGCGATCGGCGCCATTTCCTGGGCGAGAAGATCCAAACCATCCCGGGCGGATACCAGATGAAATCCCATGCCGAGGGCTGGTACTACAAGCCCTTCTGGCCCAATCTGCCTGATACCAGCGACTGGTGGGCCATGGATAATCCCAATACCCGGGAACGGGTGCAGGGGGCGCCCCTGGATACTTGTGTCAGCGTTACCGATACGGGGGATGGCGTCGATATTGCCTTTGATACCGACGGCATCGACCGTCTGCCCTTCCGGCTGGAGGTGGGCGTGCTTCCCTGTACGGTGCGGGGAGAACAGTTTTTAATGGAGGGTAAACCCGGCCAAAGCATCACGCTGATGAACGGCGCCGTGGAGCTATCCACGCCCGCGGGGGACGCGATCACCCTCTCTCCCGCATTCTGCGAGCATAATGTGCTGGCGCGCAGCACCAACGCTTATCCGCAGAGCGAGGAGCATTTCACCATTTATATGACGGACTACACGCCGGTGCATCGGGTGCTGCACGTTCGTACCACGCCTTTTGCCCAGCGGGACCTGCGCGGCAGCAGTGAAAAGGGTTGATGGATGCCAAGCGCATCTTGCTGATCATACATGGTAAATGGAAGGAACGTGATAGCTCATGAGTACCATCGTAAACCCGGCTAAGCCGAAATCCCAAGGGAGAGTCGCCCGAACGCTGCGCTAGTACTGGCGCTACCGGTATCTGGTGCTGCTGCTGATACCGAGCCTGGTGGTATTGGCATGACCGTCCGCGGCAACTTCTATCACTGGGTGATGCCCGGCGCGTATCAGGAATACAACGCTGAAGGCGAACTGGTTGATTGTGTAGCCGGTAACTCCGCCAAGGAATTCCTGGCTGTGAATCCCGATGAGACCCTGGTCTATGGTCAGCCCGTCACCGGCCCCTATGGCTGCGGCGTGAAGAACTGGAACCTGCTGGCTCAGATCTACTGCTTCTCCGAGGATGCCACTTCCAATCCCGAAAAGTGGGAGCGCATCTGCGCCATCATGGAGTACATGGATCGTCAGTATTCTACCGACGTGGAGAAGTACACTGCCTGGTATGAAGACATCTATGGCGAAGAAGGCCACTACTGGTACTGGAGCGATCCCGACAATCACATTGCGGCGCTGTCCCAGGATACCTTCTATGCGGAATATCCTGAATTTGCACCCGTGGATGAGTACGGCCCGACCCAGTGGGGTCCCACGCTGCCCATCCTGCTGCCGACTCCCCAGAACCGCTATGGTGAGAGCTTGGGCTACACCGAGCTGGGCATTGACAACGTGATTCAGTTCTCGCTGCCCATGATGGCTGAGTATCAGACCAACCTGACCAACCTGAAGGACACCTGGATGATCGACTTCATCACCGGCGCCAAGGATGTAGACGCTGATTGGGATGCCTACATCGCCGAGATGAACGCTTCCGGTCTGGAAGAGATGGTTCAGGAAGCCCGCGAGTGGTATGCTTCTTCCCAGAGTGAAGCTGCTGCCGAGTAAACCTGTTCATTTCCAAGCATATACGGGGTTCCCGCTGCCTTCTCGCGGCGGGGACCCTTTTTCAATAAAAAAACGCTTTCCCTGGGGGAAGAGCGCCAGCGTGTCGAAAAAGTGGGGAATCCACTTTCAGACTATGGACGAAGTAATTTGCCTCATCCTTTTTGCAAGTTTTGTATGTATACTTGTTGATACAAAAGGTTTCGCGCCTTCGGATGCAACCAAAGGGCTTCCCGATCGCCCTTTGGAAACCTTCGACCTCACACTTGAAGAAATTCTTGCAAGTTGGGGAGCAGGAAGCTTTATTTTTCTTGCATCCATAGAAAAAGGCATGTCATTTTCCACAGTTTGAAAGTGGGGAACTCATTTTCAGGCTGCGGACGAAGTAATCTGCCTCATCCTTTTTGCAAGCTTTGCATAAAGGGTTTCGCGCCTTCGGACGCAACCAAAGGAAAAGGCGGGCATAACCGACCGAAAAATTGGGCGTGCTGCAGAAATTGCTTTCTGCAACACGCCCAAAGCAAGCTTATTTTGCAAATTTCTCCGTGAGCATCAGGAAGGTTAGGCCCTGACCATAGGCGGTAGGTTGAATGGGAATGGTGCGATAGAAGTCCTGCGTCCAGCCCATGGGCGTGCCGTAGGATACGCCGCCCACGGTGCCATCCTCCGCCACCTGGGCAAGTACGCCCTGCAGGGCTTTTTCGCCGGCTGCACGGCAATCCGCGTCCAGCAGCCCCAGACGTGCGCCCTTGAGCATGCCGTAGGCAATGGCGGCGCTGGCGGAGGTTTCCAGATAGCTGTCCGGCTGATCCAGCAGGGTATGCCACAGGCCGGTTTCCTGATCCTGCATGGCCAGCAGCGCTTTGCACTGTTCCTGCCAGGTGGAGAGAATCAGGCGGCGAACGGGTCCCTGAGGAATCCACTCGGCGAAGTCCACAGCACAGGCGGTGAACCAGCTGTTGCCGCGGGCCCAGTAGGCCTTTCCAAAGTGATGCCGTCCCTGGAAACAAAAGCCATGAAACCACAGCCCGTTTTCGGTGCTGTGCAGGTATTTGATATGCAGCAGGAACTGATACTCCGCTTCCTGTTTCATGGCCTCGATGCCCAGCGCGTCACCCGCCTGGTACAGGAACAGGCAGGTCATGTACAGGGTATCATCCCACAGTTGCTGTTCATTGACATCATCGGAGGTGATGTGCTGCAGACCGCCCTCCTGGGTGCGGGGCATTTGCGTCATGACCCATTGGCTCCATTCCTGGATCACGGGACGGTAAGCTTCGTCGCCGGTTTCTTTATACAACAGGGTCATGCCTAGCATGGGCGCCATGGTATTGACGTTTTTAGGCGGAAGCCCCTTTGCCATGTGGCGTGCGTACCAGGCGCGCATGTCTTCCAGTACTTGCTTGTCACCGGTGGCCTTGTAGAGCTTGAACATGGCATAGACGGCCACACCCTGCGGCCACTCCCAGGTATCCAGGGTCAGGTGGTCGTGAACGTCGCCGGTACCGCGGTTATGCTGCAGCTTGCCCAGCACACGCTGGGAGATTTCCAAATAATCCATGCTCATGGTATCCCTCCATTTACGATTGGGTGTTTCCTGCTTCAAATTATACCAAACGAACGTGGGAAATTCAACAATGAAATGTACCATTATGTCCAAAATATGACCATATAACGCTTTACTTTTGGTGATGATTATTGTAAAATGGAATTGCAAGGATATGGTGGAGTGGATTTATATGCGTAATGATCGTTTATTGGCAATGGAAAAAATCATTGAGCAATCCGGAACAATCTCTATGACCGAACTGTGCAATTTGTTTAACGTATCCATGAATACGGTACGCCGGGACGTAGCGGAGCTGCGTCGCCGGGGCGCTGTGGAAAAAGTATATGGCGGCGTATGCGCTGTGGAAAACGGCGGCAGTGTATTGCGCCCCTTTGCCGAGCGGCAGACGATCGCAGATGCGGCCAAGCGGGCCATCTGCCGGGAAGCAGCCAAGCTCCTGGAAGACGGGGATGTAGTTTTTGTTGATTCCGGTACGACCATGGTACACCTGGTGGATAACTTGGCGCACAGGCAAGAATTGACCATTATCACCAACAACCTGGCGCTGGTGCAACAGGCCATTCCCTATGACAATCTGCGGATTATTGTGCTGCCGGGGCAGCTGCGGCGCAAGACCAATTCCCTTACCGGTATGGAAACGGTGCGTGCGCTGCGTCAGTATAATATTCGCAAGGCATTTCTGGCCGCAACGGGGTCCACGCTGACCGGGGTGACCAACTCGTCTCCCCAGGAATATGAAATTAAAAGAACGGCCCTGGAGTGCAGCGCCGAGCGGATTCTGATGCTGTGCCAACAGAAATTTGGTCATGCAGGATTGATGACCTATGCGGATTTCAAGGATTTTCATTATGTCGTTACGGATCACCCACTGGAGGCGCCTTATGCGGAAGCGGTGAAGCGAGCGGGGGTGAAGGTGATTCATCCTTAAGCAGGACGCCGGGCGTCACGTTTCAGAACAGAGAAAGGCAGGCGTATCAGGATGGCACTGGCTAATATGAGGGATTTGCTGCGGCAGGCGGACGCACAGAAACGGGCGGTGGGAGCGTTCAACGTTTCTACCATTGAAATGATGTGCGGCGTGGTTCACGCGGCGGAGGAACTGCAAACGCCGGTGATTCTCCAAGTGGCGCAGATTCGCCTGGCTACAACGCCCCTTCCGCTGCTGGGGCGCGCCATGTACGAGGCTGCCTCGCGGGCAGGGGTGCCCGTGGCGCTTCACCTGGATCATGGCACGACCTTTGCGTGCATACAGCAGGCACTGGATCTGGGCTTTACCTCGGTGATGTTTGACGGTTCCGCGCTGGAGATGGAGGAGAACATCGCCAAGACCCGGCAGGTGGTGCAAATGGCAGGCCGGTATGGCGCGGCGGTGGAAGCGGAGATCGGCAGCCTGGGACGCACAGAGAGCGGCGAGGAGGTCGCGGCGGCGTATACCAATCCAGAGGACGCTATTGCTTTTGCCCATGAAACGGGCGTGGATGCCCTGGCGGTTGCCATCGGTAACGCCCACGGCGTGTATGCGGGGACACCCACGTTCCACTTTGAAGTGCTGGACGCGGTTCGCGCCGGGTGCGATACGCCCCTGGTGCTGCATGGTGGCACGGGGTCCAGCGAAGCGAACTTCCGGCGCTGCATTGAAAGCGGCGTGCGGAAAATCAACATTGCCACCGCGATCTTCCAGGCGACGGCGCGGGCGGTGCATGGGGTTCAAGGCGAAGATTGGTTCGCCATGTCCCGGGCCGTTACCGACGCGGTGACGGATGTGGTGAAGGAACATATCAACATCTTTGGCAGAGCATAGAAAGGAGCGGTTCCCATGCTGTTTACCCAGGAGGCGCGCCCGCTGGATATTATTCCGGTGGGAAGAATAGCGATCGACTTTAACCCCACGGACATGAACCGGCCGCTTTCCCAGAGCGAACACTTCAATAAATACCTTGGGGGCAGTCCTGCGAATATTGCTGTGGGCATGGCGCGGCTGGGACGCAAAGTGGGCTTCTTGGCAAGAATCAGCGACGACGCCTTCGGGGATTTTGTGGAGGGGTTCTTCCAGAAAGAGGGTATCGATGTAAGCCATGTGAAGCGTTGCGTCAACGGTGAAAAGCTGGGGCTCACCTTTACCGAGATTCTTTCGCCCACCCAGTCCAGCATCCTGATGTACCGGGAAGGCGTGGCGGACCTGATGCTCCACCCCGATGATGTGGACGAGGCTTACGTGGCGTCCAGCAAATCCCTGCTCATCAGCGGTACGAGCCTGTGCTGCAGCCCCACCCGGGAAGCGGCGCTGAAGGCCATGACCTTTGCCCTGAAGAACAACGTCACGGTGATCTTTGACGCGGACTACCGCGCCTATACCTGGAAAAACAAGGATGAAATTTCCATTTATACCAGCCTGGTGGCGCAGAAGAGCGACATAATCCTGGGGTCCCGGGAGGAATTTGACTTGATGGAACGCCTGCTGGGGTTGGATGGAACGGACAGGGCCAGCGCCGCGTATTGGCTGGGCCAGGGAGCCAAGCTGCTGGTGATCAAGCACGGCAAGGAAGGCTCTATGGCGTACACCGAGGGGGAATGCTGGCAGGTAAAGCCCTTCCCTGTGGCAGCTCTGAAAGGCTTTGGCGGTGGCGACGGCTATGCTTCGGCATGCCTGCATGGCCTGATGACCGGCCGCAGTCTGCCGGAAGCTCTGGAAATGGGCAGCGCTTCCGCAGCCATGCTGGTGGCGAGCCATGCCTGCTCCAAAGATATGCCCGGACAGGATGCGCTAGAGGCGTTCATTCAGGAAAAGAAAGCCCAGTACGGAACCATGGTCAGCCGCATTTGAGCATGCGGCCTGCTTGCGATCTACTCAGCGACACAGTAAAGGAGCGATACGCACATGCAAACCCTGAAGCCTTTCATCAACGGTCAGTTTATCGACTCTGTCTCCACCAAATACAACAAGATTTTTGATCCCTCCACCGGCGAACAGATCGCCCAGGTACCCACTTGCACCCGGGAGGAAGTGGAAGGAGCCATCCAGGCAGCCAAGGCTGCGTATCCTGCATGGAGCGCGACGCCTGTGCGCAAGCGCGCCCAGCTGATGCTGCGCCTGCGGGAGCTGATCGTGCGGGATATGGATGCGCTGACGCTGCTGTGCGCCACGGAAAACGGCAAGACCCTGGCCGAGGCGGCGGGGGACGTGGGCAAGGCGCTGGAAATGACCGAGCTGGCTGCCAATGCGCCCATGCAGCTGATGGGCGACAGCCTGATGAACACTTCCACCGGCTATGATACCACCACCTATCGGGAACCCCTGGGCGTGTTCGCCGGAATCGCGCCCTGGAACTTCCCGGCTATGATTCCTGTGGGCTGGATGGCGCCCCTATGCATCGTTTGCGGCAATACCTTCGTGCTCAAGCCCGCCAGCACCACGCCCATGACCTGCCTGAAATTTGCCGAGCTGTATAAGGAAGCCGGCTTCCCCGATGGCGTGCTGAACATCGTGCCCTGCTCCCGTACCGAGGCGGAACTGCTGCTGAGCCACCCGGACATCAAGGGTATTTCCTTTGTGGGCAGCACCTCCGTGGGACTGCATGTGTACCAGACGGCTGCGGCCAATGGCAAGCGCGTGCAGGCGTTGTGTGAGGCGAAGAACCATGCCCTAGTGCTCCGGGACGCGCCTTTGACCCGTACCGCAGCGGGCATCATGAACTCCGCTTTCGGCTGCGCCGGCGAACGGTGCATGGCGTTGCCTGCCGTGGTGGTGGAGGACTGCATTGCCGACGCGCTGGTGGCTGAGCTGGTGCGCCTGTGCAAGGCGCAGGTCATTGGTCCTGCCTATGACAAGAAGAGCAAGCTGGGCCCCGTGGGCTCCGCTTCCCATATGAAATTCATCACCGACTGGATTGCCAAGGGCGTGGAAGAGGGCGCGCAGCTGGTGCTGGATGGCCGGGATGTCAAGGTGCCCGGTTACGAAAACGGCTACTATGTGGGTCACACCATTTTTGACCATGTGACCCCGGAAATGACCATCGGCCAGCGCGAGGTATTCGGTCCCGTGCTGTGCATCAAGCGCGTGAAGGATTTTGAAGAAGGTTTGGCGCTGATGAATGCCAATCCCTTCGCCAACGGCAGCGTGATCTTTACCCAGAACGGATATTATGCCCGTGAGTTTGCCCGCCGCACCGACGGCGGCATGGTGGGCGTGAACGTTGGCATTCCCGTGCCCTTCGGCGTGTTCTCCTTCACCGGTCACAAGCAGAGCTTCTTCGGCGATCTGCATTGCCACGGTAAGGACGCCTTCCGCTTCTATACCGAGACCAAGACCGTGACCACCCGCTGGTTTGACGAGGAAGAAATGAAGAAAGAGCATGTGGACTCCTGGGACGGTTCGCTGTAAGGAAAAGCTGCGGGCCGGCGGCCTGCCGGTCCGCCTCAACTGCCATATGGCGCGAATACAATCATTTGATAAGGAGGGCTTTCATCCATGGACAAGATTCGCATCGGCATTGTGGGCGCGGGCCGCATCGGCAACGTGCATGCCCAGTCCATCACCTACCATATCCCCCAGGCGGAGGTCGTTTGCGTTACGGACGTGTACGAGCCTGCGGCCAAGAAGCTGGCGGAAACCTACGGCATTCCCAAGTATGGCGCAGATTACAAGATGATCGTTGAAGATCCCGACATCGACGCGGTGCTGGTTTGCTCGCCCACGCCCACCCATGCGGACATCGCCATGGACGCCATGAAGCACGGCAAGGACGTTTTCTGCGAAAAACCTGTGGATCTGACGGTGGAAAAGATTCAGGCTACCGCGCAGGTCGCCCAGGAGACCGGCCGCAAGCTGCAGATCGGCTTCAACCGCCGCTTTGACCACAACCATGGCCGCGTGCAGCAGCTGGCCGCTTCCGGCAAGCTGGGCAATATCGAGCTGATCAAGATCACCTCCCGCGACCCCGAACCGCCGTCCCCCGAGTATGCGGCGTCCTCCGGCGGGTTGTATATCGACATGATGATCCATGACTTTGACATGGCCATGTTCCTGGCGGGCTGCGACGTTACCGAGGTGTATGCCATGGGCACCAGCCTGGTGGATCCCCGCATCGGACAGGCCGGGGACGTGGATACGGCCATTGTGACGCTGACCTTTGCCAACGGCGCCCTGGGCGTCATCGACAACAGCCGCCGGGCCGCGTACGGCTATGACCAGCGGGTAGAAGTGTTCGGCAGCCTGGGTATGGCCGCGGACGAAAACGACGGCGACACCACCGTGCGGGTATCCACCGTGGACGGCGTGGTCAGCGACAAGCCCCAGTTCTTCTTCCTGGAGCGCTACATGGGCTCCTTTATTGCGGAGATGAAGCAGTTCATCCAGGCCATTCAGACCAACGGCGAAGTTCCGGTGGGCATCCACGCGGGCCTGATGAGCGTGGTGCTGGCCAAGGCGGCCAAAAAGTCCCTGGACGAGCACCGGCCGGTGAAGATTGCGGAAATTCTGGAGGCGTGAGCATGGAGTTGATTACACGGGCCCATGGGGAACACACTTTCGGATATACCCCCCTGGCGGAAATGAACGGCATGCACGCGGAAATGCTCATGGATTTCGGCGTGCTGCGCATGCGCAAAGGGGACCGGGTGGTGGAGCGCCAGCCCCTGGAAAAAGCCTACCTGCTGGTATACGGAAAGGTGCGCTTCTCCTGGGAGGACAAGGCGCACGAGCAGGAGCGCGAGAACTGCTTCGACGTGCCGCCCACGGCGCTGCATGTGTGCAAGGATGTGCAGGTTACCCTGGAATGCCTCTCCGAGGAGTGCGAGATCAACATCCTGCGCACGGATAACGAAAAGACGTTCCCTTCCAGGCTGTATTTACCGCAGGACACCCCGGACGAGTTCCGCGGCGCGGGCACCATGCATGAAACCAGCACACGCATTGTGCGCACCATCTTTGACGACAGCAATGCGCCCTATGCCAACCTGGTGCTGGGTGAAGTGATCGGCTTCCCGGGCAAATGGTCCAGCTATCCGCCGCACCATCATCCCCAGCCGGAAATCTATTACTACAAAACCAACCCCGCCGGAGGATTCGCCTATGCGGAGGTGGGGGAAGGCGTGCTCAAGGTACACAACAATGATACGGTGTTTATCCAGCCGGGGCTGACGCATCCCCAGTGTACGCCGCCAGGCTATGCCCTGTGGTATCTGTGGGGCATCCGTCACCTGGACGGCGCGCGGTACGGTACGCCCACTTTCCTCAAGGAACATCTGTGGGTGCAGGAACCCGGCATTCCGTATTGGGGGGATGACAAGCATGCGTGAAGGCGGCAATCAGGCAAAGCGGGTACGCCTGACCATGGCCCAGGCGCTGGTCCGGTTCCTGGACCGGCAGTATGTGGAAATGGACGGCGTAACGAATAAATTTGTCAACAACATCTTCGGCGTGTTCGGCCACGGCTGCGTGGTGGGCGTGGGACAGGCCCTTTCCCAGGGCGGGCATGGTATCCGGTTCCTCCAGGGAAAGAACGAACAGAACATGGCCCTGGCTGCTACGGCCTTTGCCAAGCAGAAGAACCGCCGGGAGATCATTCCCTGCGTCAGCTCCATCGGTCCCGGCGCCATGAATATGGTGACGGCGGCGGGGTGCGCCACCGCCAACCGGATTCCGCTGCTGCTGTTCCCTGGAGATACCTTTGCCTGCCGCCAGCCCGACCCGGTGCTGCAGCAGGCGGAGTTCTTCCACAGCTTCGGGCAGACGGTCACCGATGCTTTCCGGGGCGTATGCCACTACTTTGACCGCATCGAGCGGCCGGAGCAGCTGATGACCGCTGCCGTTCACGCCATGCGCGTGCTGACCGACCCCGCGGATACGGGCACGGTGTGCCTGGCCATGCCTCAGGACGTGGAAGGCGAGGCGTACGACTATCCGGTGTCCTTCTTTGAAAAGCGGGTATGGCACCTGGACCGCCGGCCCATGACCCAGGGGCAGCTGGAACGTGCGGCGGCGCTTTTGCGCCAGGCAAAGCATCCCTTTGCCATCCTGGGCGGCGGCGTGCGGTACAGCGAGGCGGGCGAAGCGTTTGTGAAGCTGTGCGAACAGGCCAATATTCCCTTTGGGGAGACCCAGGCGGGCAAGGGCACCGTGAGCTGGCAGCATCCGCTGAACATGGGCGGCGTGGGCGTGACCGGCGGCAAGGCTGCCAACGTCATCGCGCCGGAGGCGGACCTGGTGCTGGCGGTGGGCACCCGGCTGACGGACTTCACCACCTGCTCCAAATGGCTGTTCCGGCAGGAAGCGAAGGTGCTCACGCTGAACATCTGCCCCTTTGACGCGGTCAAAATGGACGCGGAGCCCATCATCTGCGACGCTCGGGAAGGGCTGAGCGCCCTGACCGGCGCCCTGGGAGACTACCGCTCCGCCTGGGCGCAGGAGCCTGCCCGGGCGCGTCAGGAGTGGGACGGCATCGTGGATGAACTGTACGGGGCGGAACCGCCCCAGGGGCTTTCCCAGACCCGCGCCCTGGGAGAAATCAACCGCTTCATGGCCGAAAAAGACGTGGCGGTGGGTTCTTCCGGCAGCCTGCCCGGCGACATGCAGCGCCTCTGGCGCGCCGGCGAGACGGGCACCTATCACATGGAATACGGCTTCAGCAATATGGGCTACGAGGTCAACGGCGCCATGGGCGTCAAGCTGGCCGAGCCGGACCGGGAGGTTTACACCTTCTTCGGGGACGGCTCTTACCTGATGGCCCACAGCGAGATGCTCACCTGCGTGCAGGAAGGACTTCGGGTGCATTTCTGCCTGTTTGACAACAGCGGGTGGGGCTGTATTGAAAATCTTCAAAACAATCAGGGCAACGATACCTTTGGCACGGTGTTCCGCAAGCGCAATCCCGTTACCGGGGAGCTGGACGGAGACGCGCTGCCTGTGGACTTTGCCATGAACGCCCGGGCTTACGGCCTCAAGGCGTATACCATCCGCACGGTGGAGGAACTCCGCGCCGCCCTGCGGGATGCGGTGACGCAGCCCTTGCCCGTGCTCTACGACATCAAGGTGCTCCCCAAGTCCATGACCGACGGCTATGAAAGCTGGTGGCGCGTGGGCGTGGCGGAGGTTTCCGAGCAGGAGCGGGTCCAGAAGGCCTACGAGGACCTGGCAAGCCACATCCGGGATACCCGGGATTATTAACCAAAGCAAAGGAGGCAAGCCCCATGCGGCTGGATCCCAATAAAGTAAAGCTGGCTATCGCGCCCATCGGCTGGACCAATGACGACCTGCCCGAGCTGGGCGGAGAGAACACCTTTGAGCAGTGCGTCAGCGAAATGGCGCTGGCGGGCTTCAAGGGAAGCGAAATCGGCAACAAATATCCCCAGGATACCGACGTACTGAAGCACAAGCTGGACGTGCGCGGGTTGCGCATCTGCAACGCCTGGTTCTCCACGCTGTTCACCTCCCAGCCCTACGAGGTGACGGAGGAAGCCTTCCTCAAGCACCGCGACCGCCTGTACGCCCTGGGTGCGCGGGTCATCGGCGCCAGCGAGCAGGGGAACTCCATTCAGGGCAAGCCCCTGAACATTTTCGGCAACCAGAAGCCCGTGTACACCGAAGAAGAATGGAAGAAGGTTACTGAAGGCTTCAACCGGCTGGGCAAGCTGGCGGCGGAAAAAGGCATGAAGCTCACCTGTCATCATCATATGGGTACGGGCGTGCAGACCGAGGCTGAAATCGACCGCTTCATGGCCGAGACGGACCCGGCAGTGGTTGGCCTGCTGTTCGACAGCGGCCATCTGACCTTCGCGGGGATTGATCCCCTGCCGGTGCTGAAGAAGCATATCGGACGCATTCAGCATGTCCACCTGAAGGATGTGCGCCTGCCCATCCGCGACCAGGCCCGCAAGGAGCGCTGGAGTTTCCTGGAGGCGGTGAAAAATGGTGTGTTCACCGTGCCCGGGGACGGAGATGTAGACTTTGCGCCCATCTTCGACGTGCTGGCCGAGAACGGCTACGAGGGCTGGGTGGTGGTGGAGGCCGAGCAGGACCCCGCCAAGGCCAACCCCTTCGAGTATGCGGTGAAGGCCCGCAAGTATATCGCGGAAAAAACGGGTCTGTAAGCTTATGTATCCAAGGGGACGCTGGCGGAAAGTACAGCGTCCCCTTTTTCTTCACGGCATGTTCTGTATGGAGGGAGGAAAACGAAAAATGACCGAACAGGAACTCGCGCTGCGATACGCGCCCATTGTCCACTTTGACGAAAACGAGACGATTCCGTTGCAGGCAGTTGGATATACGGTTGCCACGCAGACGGTGAGAAGTCAGTCCTTCCCCAAAAGGGAAATCGAGGTGCCCTTGGGCGCGGCCTGCGTGATCGAATATGCCTATTATTGGGACTATGACATCCAGCACATGTATGATCTGGAACATATCTGGGTTACGGTGGATGCGGACGGTCAGGTGATCGACGCGGAAGGAAGCTTCCATGGCAAGTATTTGAAGCTGCTGCTTCCAGAACTGCCGGGCGCGCTCCTGCCTTCGCAGGGACATGTTCACGCTTTTTGCCAACCTGGGAAGCATGCGTTTTTGCCCGACGGGCGGCTATTTCGCCTCTTACCTGACTGGTATGCAGCCTGTACCGACGCCTGCGGCGGACCGGTGCTGGTAGGCGGATGCTTTAACGGCGCATACCATCCTACCACGGAGGAGGACGCCTGCTCCATCCGCTACTTGCGGGAGCATTTGTCCTTCAAGCCCACCCTGCGCTTTACAAAGAAGGCGGAAGATCTGGGTGTAACGCCGCGTTACATGTCCTGGAGGGAGCTGTACGCGGAAATTCCTCAACGCATCCGCAGGGAGTGTGAACGGTTGAAAGCCTTTTATGCAATGACATGAAACAAAGGAGGATGCTTATGCTGGACTTGGGCCGACAGTTCCGGCAGCGTCAGCGTGCCTGGATGGAGGAATTGCGCCGGCAGCTGTACACGCCGGTGCAGGCGATCCCCATGGAAGGCTTTACGACCCTGGAGCGCCTAACGACCGAAGCGGCGGAGGCGCATGCGTTCCGCGCCTATACGGTAGGGGAGGCATGGGGCGCGTGCTGGGAGTATGGCTGGTTTCGCGGGGACATTACCTTGCCGGAGAGCTGTGAAGGCAGGCGGGTGGTCTTGCTGGGACAGGTGGGCGGAGAGCAGCTGTATTACATCAATGGCCGCGCCGCGGGGGCGGTGGACAAGGAGCACACCTATGTAACGCTTTCCCGTCAGGCCCGGGCGGGGGAAAGCTACCATGTGCTGGTGGAGAGCTACGCGGGGCACGGCGCCCGGCTGGAGAATATCGGTCCATGTCCGCCGGAACGCCCGGCGATTCCGCCCACGCCGCCGAAGCAGTGTGTCGTGGGCAAGAGCATCGTAGCCGTATGGAATGAGGAAGCCTACCAACTGCTGTTGGACGTGTATACACTGGACAAGCTTTTGCAAGTGCTCCCGGACAAGAGCCTGCGCGCCCAGCGCGTGGCTGCCGCGTTGCAGGCGTACACGGATATTGCGGATTTCGAGCTTCCGCCGGAGGCGCGGCAGGAAAGCTTCCGCAGGGCGCGGGAAGCCCTGCGGGAAGTCATGGCCTGTCACAATGGTTCCACAGCGCCGTTGATGTGGTTGATCGGACAATCCCATATTGACCTGGCGTGGCTGTGGCCCATGGAGGAAACGTACCATAAAATGGTCCGTACCTATTCCAATCAGATGGCCCTTCTGGACGAATACCCTGCGTATCGTTTTCTGTTGTGCGAGCCGGTGCTGCTGGACATGCTCCGGGAGATGGACGGGGCGCTGTGGCAGCGGGTAAAGGATGCCTATGCCAGGGGACAGATACTGCCGGAGGGCGCGTTCTATGTGGAGTGCGATACGAACCTGCCCTCGGGGGAAAGCCTGATACGTCAGCTGCAATGGGGGAAAGCCTGGTTCCGGGAGCAGTTCGGCGTGGATTCCCAGGTGGGATGGCTGCCGGATTGTTTCGGCTTTTCCGCCGCGCTGCCACAGATTTTGCGGGGATTCGGCGTGAAGTATTTCGGCACGCAGAAGCTCCAGCGGGCCGACCCCGAATGCGAGCGCTTTCCATACCACCATTTTATATGGGAAGGCATGGATGGCTCGGAAGTGCTTGGCCTTTCCTTTATGAAGGACAACGGTCCCGTGGACCCGGTTTCCTTCAAGGAGCGCTGGGAGGACAACCGGGTACAGGCAACGCATATCGATACCCTGCTGCATCCCTTCGGCTATGGGGATGGCGGCGGCGGTCCTACCCGCGATATGGTAGAACTGAGCTTGCGCCTGGGCGACCTGGAGGGCGTTGGACGTTCCCGGTACGGCGGATTACGGGAATACTTTGAGCACATTGCGGCCCAGGGCGTGAAAAACCGTTGGGTGGGAGAGATGTACCTGCCCTGGCACCGGGGAGTTTATACCGCACAGCGGCGCGCCAAGGCGCTGATGCGCCGGGCGGAGTTTGCCTTGCATGACGCGGAAGCCTTGGCGGCGCGCCAGCGGGAAGGCAGGGAAGCCCTGCGGCTTCGGGAACTCTGGCGGAAGCTTCTGATTTGCCAGTTCCATGATGTGGCCGGCGGCGTTGGCATCCGGCGCACCCATGAAGAGGCGGAGCAGGCGTTGAACGAGGTGATAGCGCAAGCCCAGGCGATGACGCGGGAGCTTCGCCGGAGCTATTTCTGCATCCGGGACGCGGAAGATGCATACGTGGCCTATAATCCCTTGCCCTGGGAGCGCCGGGAATGGGTTCTGGATTCGCAAGGGCAGCCCAGGTATGTTTCTGTGCCTGCGGATGGAGCCGCTCCGGTAACGGCGGACTGCGCCTGTCCGCAGGATGCCCATTTGACGGAAAGTGCGGAAGGTTATGTGCTGGAAAACCGGTATCTGACTGTGGCAGTGGATGCTTCCGGCGCCATTGTTCGCCTTACGGACCGCGAAAGCGGACAGGAACTGCTGCATCCAGGCCAGAAAATGAATGATTGGCGGTTGTATCAGAATGTGCAACCCGTCTATGACGCCTGGGAGCTGGACCGCGGGTGGGAAACCCGGAAGCTGGAGCGCTGCTTTGACACGAAGGTAACGGTGGAGGCGTCCGGTCCTTCCTATGCGGCGGTTCAGATCGTCCGCCGCTTTGGCGACAGCGTTTCCGTCCAGAAAATGCGGTTATTTGCCGGAAGCCGCCGAATCGATTTTGTGACGGAGGTAGACTGGCAGGAGCGCCATCGTATGTTGAAGGCGCATTTTGAAAGCAACATCCTCACGGAAGACGCCGTCCATGAGATTCAGTTCGGCTATGTGCGGCGGCCCGCGCACCGCTCCACACCCTATGCTTCGGACCGCTATGAGGTCTGCAACCACCGGTATTCGGCCCTGTGCGAGGATGAGCGCGGCTTTGCGGTCCTTAACGACGGATGCTATGGCATCAGCGCCAACCGCGGCGAACTGGCGTTGACGCTTCTGCGTGCGCCGTTGGTGCCTGACGATACCAACAACCGGGGACAGCATACGTTTACCTATGCGCTGTATGTTTTCAACACTTCTTTGGCACGGAGCGATACCGTCCGGCAGGGGTACGCGCTGAACGCGCCGCTGGTGCTGGAACGCGGGCAATGCCCGGAAGCGGTGGCGGGCTTCCGCACGGAAGGAAGCGGCGTTCTACTGGAAAGCGTGAAGATTCCCGAGGATGGCCGTGGCATCATTCTGCGGCTGTACGAGAGCCAGCATGTTCAGGAGCACGCCAGCCTGGAACTGCCTTTCCCGGCGGCGCTGGAGGAGTGCGGCATGGATGAGAGCCAGGCCCATGCCCTGGGTCATGGGCAACGCTTTACCCTGAGCTTCACGCCTTTCCAGGTGCGAACCTTCCGGGTGCTGCCTGACGAACAAAGAAAGGAAAAAAAACATGAAAAAGTTGATTCTGTGTTTTGACTGTGGCGATACCCTGGTGGATGAGGGAACGCAGGTGTTTGCTGAAAATGAGGATGTACTCAGCGCGGAACCCATTCCTGGGGCACTGGAGGCGCTGCGCTATTTTCGGGAACAGGGCTACCGCCTGGCGCTCGTAGCGGACGGACGGGTGGCGTCCTTCCAAAACATACTGGGCAAGCTGGGAATCTGGGATTGGTTTGAAGCCCATATCATTTCCGAGGCGGTGGGCGAACTCAAGCCCAGCCCCAAGATGTTTCAGGGGGCACGCCAGGCGCTGGGGCTTACGGAGGCGGATTTTTCCCGGATGGTGATGTTTGGCAACAACCGTCTGCGGGACATCAAGGGCGCCAACGGCGTGGGGATGATTTCCGTGCTGCTGGATTACAGCCCGCGGTATGTCAAGACAGCCAGCATGCCGGATGAGGAGCCTACCTATCTGACCAGGCTTCCCGCGGAGTGGCCGACGCTGATCGACCGCCTGGAGGCGGAGACGGAGAAGAACGAGGAATAAATCATTCGGATGTCCAAAAAAAGGACGCGGCCGTCCTGCGGCTACGGCGACAGAGCGCCTGGAAAAGCGGCAAGGAACTTTGCTCCATGGGCGAAGGAGAAACGCCGAAAATCGGTAAATTCCGGGGCGTCAAGGGTTACGGCGCGACCCTAAGAAAACAACGCAATGGCAACGACCCTCAAAGGGAAGCAAGGACAGCTTTCCTTTGAGGGTCATCGTTTGTCAAAGAATTTCATGAAGTCAGGAAAAGAACCGCAGCTTTTGCGGTCCCCATGCACATGGACCAAAGCAAATTTGGTTACCCGGAGGCTGCCCTGCATTCGCAGGAACGAGGCCATTGGCAAACGAAAGCTGAGCAACAGCCGCTTTTCCCGTGAAAAAGTAGCTTGCTTCAAGGCCTTTGAGGACAAATTGGGAAAATCGCTCCAGAAAAGAACGGCAAAGCAGTGTTGGGCTTCTTCGGAGGTTAGGTTCGGCCTTTTTGCATTTTTCCGTTTGTGAAAGTTCATCACATTTTTTTCTTTTGGATTCTTTTGAAACAGCACCTTTTTTGTCTGCGCAGGCATCTTGACAGACGAAATTGGACATGCTAAGATGGGTATACACCCCCAGGGGGTGGGAGAGGAGTAGCTATGAAACAGCAGTATCAGATCACCGGCATGACCTGCTCCGCCTGTGCCGCGCATGTGGAAAAGGCGGCCCGCGCCGTTCCCGGCGTGACGGAGGCGCAGGTGAATCTGCTGGCCAACCAGCTGGTATGCCAGCAGAGCGGCGCGGAGGTGTCCGCCCAGGTGATCGCCGCGGTGCAGAAGGCGGGATATGGCGCGGCGGCGCCGGGGCAGGCCGGTCAGGCCGCGGAGGACCCGGCCAGGGAGGAACACCGTCAAATGCGCAGACGGCTCGTCGTCTCGCTGTGCTTGATGATTCCCATGATGTATCTTTCCATGGGGCATATGCTGGGATGGCCGCTGCCGTGGTTTCTGGCGGGAGAGGCTTATATGCCCGCGAACGCCTTTACGCAGTTTCTGCTGGCGTTGCCGGTGCTGGTCATCAATCGCGCTTTTTTCGTCAACGGCCTGAAACGCCTGGCGCAGCGCGCGCCGAATATGGACTCGCTGATTGCCGTGGGTTCCGGCGCGGCGTTGATTTACGGGGTGTTTGCCCTGTACCGCATGCTGTTCGGGCTCATTGCCGGAGATGCCCATGCGGTGCATCAGGCGGGGATGGAGCTGTATTTTGAGTCCTCGGTGATGATCCTGACGCTGATCACCCTGGGCAAGTTCCTGGAAAGCCGCGCAAAGGGGAAAACCGGCGAGGCGCTGCGCAAGCTGATGGCCTTGACGCCGGATACCGCCACGGTAATTCGCGATGGCGAAACCATGACGGTGCCGCTGGATCAGGTGCGGCTGGGCGACCGGGTCCGGGTAAAGCCGGGCGAGCGTGTGCCTGTGGACGGCCTGCTCCTGGAGGGAAGCACGGCAGTGGATCAGGCGGCCATTACCGGGGAAAGCATCCCCGTGGACAAGAAGCCCGGCGACCGGCTGATTGCCGGCAGCGTCAACCAGACCGGAGCCATTGTGCTGGAGGCGCAGAAGGTGGGGGAAGATACCACCCTGATGCAGATTGTCCGCCTGGTGCAGGAGGCGTCGGCCTCCAAGGCGCCCATTTCGAAGCTGGCGGACAAGATCAGCGGCATTTTTGTCCCTGTAGTGATGAGCATCGCGCTGCTTACGCTCATCGTATGGCTGGCGGTGGGGAAGGATTTTGCCTTCGCCCTGTCCATGGCCATTGCGGTGCTGGTTATTTCCTGCCCCTGCGCCCTGGGCCTGGCAACGCCGGTGGCCATTATGGTGGGCACGGGCGTGGGCGCGCGCCACGGTATCCTGATCAAGTCTGCGGAAGCCCTGGAAACGGCCCATGCGATTGACACCGTGGTGCTGGACAAGACCGGCACCGTCACGGAGGGAAAGCCGCGGGTGACGGCGCTACTTCCTTACGGGGAAACGGACCGGCAGGGACTCCTGGACGCCGCGCTGGCGCTGGAGCAGTCCTCGGAGCATCCCCTGGCCAGGGCGATTACCGCCGAGGGGAAGGGCAAAAGCGTGCCGCCTGCCTGCAACGTGGCTTCCGTGCCCGGTAAGGGCCTGCGCGGTCAAACCGACGAAGGCTTTGCGTTATTGGGCGGCACCACCCGCTTTTTACGGGAGAGCGGCGTCGCGCTGCCGGACGCCTGGTTGGAAAATACTGAGCGGCTCAACAGCGGCAAGACCCTGCTGCACTTTGCGCGGGAAGGCCGGTACCTGGGCGCCATCGCCGTGGCGGACACCATCAAACCCACCAGCCCCGAGGCCATTGCCGCGCTGCGGCGCATGGGTATTCGGGTTATCATGATGACCGGGGACGGCAAGGAGGCAGCCCGGGAAATCGCCCGTCAGGCCGGCGTGGATGAAGTGCTCGCGGAGGTGCTCCCCCAGGACAAGGAAAAGCGCGTGGCGGAGCTGATGGCCCAGGGCGGCAAGGTGGCCATGGTGGGCGACGGTATCAACGACGCGCCGGCGCTCACCCGGGCCAATGTGGGCATCGCCATTGGCGCGGGCACGGACATTGCCATGGACGCGGCGGATATTGTGCTGGTCAAAAGCGACCTGCGGGATGTAACCACGGCCATCCGCTTGAGCCGCAACGTGCTGCGCAACATCAAGGAGAACCTTTTCTGGGCGTTCTTCTATAACTGCGCGGGCATTCCCCTGGCGGCAGGCGTGTTCTACACATGGCTGGGGTGGCAGCTGAGCCCCATGTTTGCGGCGGCGGCCATGTCCTTTAGCAGCGTGTTCGTGGTGTCCAACGCCCTGCGCATCCGTTCCTTCCGACCGGAGGCGGCGCATCAGCCGGCGGCGGAAACTTCCGCCGCCCCTGTGAAAATATTGTCCAATGATAAGGAGGAAACAACCATGGAGAAGAAAATGATCGTGGAAGGGATGTCCTGCAATCACTGCAAGATGAGCGTGGAAAAAGCCATCGGCGCCGTGCCCGGCGTGAGCGCCTGCGTGGTGGACCTGGCCAGCAAAACCGCTACCATTACCTTGCAGGCTGATGTGGCCGACGAGCTGCTCATGGACGCTGTCCGTGGCGCGGATTTTACCCCTGTGAAAATGCTGTAAGGTGATGCCATGCGAGCAGATCACGAAAAAATCCGCCGCCTGATCTCCACGGCCCGGGGACAGCTGGACGGCATCCTCAAAATGGTGGAGGAGGACCGCTACTGCGTGGACATCTCCAATCAGCTCATGGCTACCGCCGCGGTGATCCGCAAGGCGAACCGGGAGGTGCTGGCCGCCCACATGATGGGATGCATGAGCGAGGCCATTCAGCAGGGAAAGGGTCAGGAGAAAATTGACGAGGTTATGAAACTGCTGGAAAAAATGGACAAATGAGGGAATCGTAATCAAACATCCCTCGTACCTTGCCGCCGGGAGATGCGGCAGGGGCGGGGGCTGTTTTTTGTCTGCACAGGCGCTTTACATTTGTGGCCGGGTATGATATGTTGGCGATAACGGAAAAAGATTGTTTTTCGGCATGGGACGGGTACGGCGCATGTAAATGCCTTGCCGGGAAAGGGGACTGGACATGAAAATAGCGTTTAGCCGCGTGCCGTTTCAGGCCGAGCAGAAGGAAGAACTGGATGCCCTGGCCAAGGAGGCTGGTTATGATACTGTATGGTATGCCGAAGGCGTGACGCCCAGGGCGGAGGACTTGCAGGACTGCGTGGCGGTGCTGGGGGGCATGTCGCCGGAGATTATCCGGCAGCTTCCGGCGCTCAGGTGGCTGCAAACGTCTTCGGCAGGGGTGGACAAGTATTGCGGGGACATCTTTGCGTGCAAGGACGCCGTGCTCACCAACGGCTCAGGAGCCTTTGGCATTGCCATTGCGGAATACATGCTGGGGGGCCTTTTGATGCTCATGCGCCTGATGCCCGATTACGCCCGCAACCAGCAGCAGCATATATGGCGGTGCATGGGGAACTGCCGCTCCATTTATCAAAGTACGCTGACGGTGGTGGGCATGGGGGACATTGGCTCCCGATTCGCGCATATCGCCAAGGCCATGGGCGCTACGGTGCGGGGCGTGCGACGCACCGTGGGGGAAAAGCCTGCGGATTTCGATACGGTCTATACCTCCGACCGCCTGGCGGAGGCGGTGCGGGATGTGGACGCGGTGGTGATGTGCCTGCCCGGCACACCGGCCACCCGCGGTATGCTGAACCGGGAATGTTTTGCACAGATGAGTCCGCGCACCATTGTGGTAAACTGCGGGCGCGGATGCACCGTGGATGAAGCTGCGCTGGTGGATGCCCTGCGGGAAAAACGCATCGCCGGCGCGGTACTGGATGTTATGGAGAAGGAACCCCTCCCCCCCGACAGCCCCCTATGGGACATGGAGCAGGTGATTCTGACGCCGCATATTTCCGGCCATGACGACGATTTGGTGAACGGACAGTTCATTTTCCAAATCTTCAAGGAAAACCTGACGCGCTTCCTGGCGGGACAACCCCTGAACAACGTGGTGGACCGGGCGCAGGGGTATTGATGGCTGCAAAAGCCCTCTCGGGAGGTTCGGCCAACCAGAGGTCGTCCGAAGTTGTAAGGAATTGATTTTGCAAGCATAATCAACAACCCAGCAAGGGGGAAAAGTAACCAACACCATATGAGGAATACCTTAACCAAATCTCTCCAGAGAAGCTAGTTTGTTTCATGGAATCCGCATCAAATAATAAACGCTATTTTGGAATGAAGGCACTACCTAAGCGTATTGTCAATATTGCGGATGCCGCGACTCTCTCAAAGAAAAAGAAGCTTTTGCTGATCGTGCAGGTGTTTAACGAGATTTATCTATTACATTGGTGAGGAAAGGATTAATAATGGCCTGGCCTACACCCTTCCTTAGTTAATCAATGTATTCTTTTTCGTAATCCTCAATAGATTATATAGCTTTGTCTTGCGTTTTAGAGTCTCTTCCCAGCTTTTTGCTGCTTCTTGAGCATATATTATCCAATTGACGTATTGATCAATGCCTATAGCCGCCAATGTTATAAGCTTAGCTACACCTGAGAATAAAACAAACTGTACTGCACTCAGCCCAAAAGACTTTAAAGAAGACTTTAGTAGAGTACCTAGATATTTAACAGGCTGTGCTGCATTTTGAATTCTGGTAACATACTTTGTTAATTCCTTTGTTGAGTAGTTGTTCGATATAGCCAGATTTCTAAACTCCTGAGAAGTCCCTTCCTGAATTATTTTCCCCTGAAGTAACAATTCGCTTATTTAGAGCCGCCTGAGCACCCGCTCCCTGCTCTTGTAAAAATGAATTGTTTGCTTTCCAGGATATAGAAAGTATATATATTGACGTAGAAGGAGGAGAGACTCAGATGAATCATGACTCTCAGAAACAACAGGATGCCGCCTTTCAGCGCAACCAGGAACACAATGCACGAATTGAAGAAGAAGCTCATTTGGAAAGCACAAAGAAGCAAATAACTCAGCAGATTGATGATCTAGATCGTCAAATAAGCAAACTAAATAAGTCCTTTTCTGGCATGATAATTGATAATGAAGCTAGAGATCAGGCACATTGGGATCGCAACGAGTGTACCAAGTTAGAAAATCAATGCAATACATGGGAAATCAAAAAGGCTCAACCATATAAATATCGTATCAATGTAGAATTTACAGAGGATGGCAACCACATTTCAAAAACTTATTATGTGGGTGTATCGCCAATTGTTATAAATGAGCATGAGATTGTTTTGGGCTGGACATCTGATATGGGAATGTTCGCTCTAAATTATAGCCCCGAGGCAACGGTTAGCGGCGTATCATGCAAAAAAACACTGAGACGAGTATTTGACATTCAAAAGGGAGAGCTTAAAGAGTTTCATGATACGCTAGGGCAAAATACTGAACAGAATGAAACATCCTATATAGATCCTTTTCTCTTGCGCCTTATTAAAGATGAAAGACGTGAGCATGCAACTAATACAATAATTGGCTCTATAAGTCAAATACAATTTGATATCATCAGCAAGCCTTATGATAACAATTTCATTGTGCAAGGCTGTGCAGGTTCCGGTAAAACGCAAATAATGTTGCATCGGCTTTCCTATCTCTTAGCCAATCATCCAAAGCTGTCCCCTGCGAACGTAAGAATTATTAGTCCTAGCGAAATATATAATTCTTTTATCCGATTTGACAGAGAAACGCTTTCTATCGACTCCATCAGCTGTGCGACTTTTGAGGATTATTACATCCAGTTGCTTAAAAAATACGATCATAATGATTATGATCCAAATCATATTGAAGACGAAAGAAAGCGTTTTGGAGATTCTTGTTCCACTGTGTATCTTTCTGGGAACATTTTTATAGATAGATACAATCACTATTTTGAGAGCATTCTGCACAAACTCGATGTGCAAAAATTAAACAAAATTGTAATAAAAGCGGGCGGCGGCGGAATATCCGCTCACAATTATACCTACCAAACTGCGAGAAATATCATACGAACATTAGAACAAGTTATCTCCACTTGGGATTGGGAAATAAAAGAAAGAGAAAGCTTAGTAGAGAGAGCACAGACGGCAGAAAACGCATTGGAAATACGTAGTGAAAATCTAAAGCATACGGAAGCCGAATTGAAATCAGCTGCTTCTCAGCTAAAAGCTTGGGCGCAAGTGGAGCGTGAGATTCTGCAAACTCAATTAGGCACTCACACGCAATATCAAAAGTATCGGCGTGCGATACAAGCCAATGACCGCGAAATATCAGAAATGCGCAGAAGAATATACACAATAGATACACGGCTTAAAGGAATGCCAATATATATTTCACCATTTCCTGAGAGGATATTAAAAGATTACGATACAATCATTACCCTTCGTGACCCAATATCAAAAGAAATTCATGCTTCCCTTTCGGATTTGTATGCCCAAATAAACTCACTAGTAGAAAAATACAAAACGCATAATCGCGCCCGGTATCAGGATGAAATAACAAGATTAAAGCTCCGGTATTATGAACGTTTTATTGAACGAGCTAAAGTAATCTATATTGCTTCTATTGACCTACGCAACGAAAAGCAAGATCTATTAAACCGCCTCTCGTACACTACCAAGCAAAAGGAAACTTCTCAGAAGAGAGCAAGCACAATGGTATCTGCTCTGAGCAAAGATAAAATCATGCAGAGAATCGCAATTATAAGAGAAATACAGCAAGCTTTTGATTACTCGGACTATCCGGATTTATCCTCGGCAGAATTTTCTATATATAATGAAGAGCTTAGAAAATACAACGCCCTTTTCAGCAATGTTATAACGAAAGTAAACTTCGTTAATAAGACCATTAATGCAGTGAAAAGCTTGCGTGACAAGTTAAAGTCCCCTGCTATAAAAGGGGTAACGGACGAGGAGCAAGACTATTTGCGCGAATGTTATTTGGTTGCTAAAAAATTGGAGTTTGACAATATATTTGATTATTTAATGAGAGCCCCCATAATTAAACAGCTCAAACAGCAAGATAAAGCATACAATAGAACATGCTACCGCCACAAACTGTATTTGCGTTTGCTTTGCTGTTATCTATACTATGGGCCACTTTTGCATGGCGATGCTTACCTTTGTATTGATGAGGCCCAGGATGCCGCGCCATCCGAATATGATTTGCTGCGTAACGTGCTAGGCCCTTCTTGCGTCTTCAATTTGTATGGAGATATGCACCAAAGCATATATCAAGGCCACTCTATTCGAAATTGGTCTGATCTGTCCCGGCATAAAATGGAAGTCTTAGAGCTGGATTACAACTACCGCAATACGGTTGAGATTACAGAGTTCTGCAATAGAGAATTCCATATGAATGTAAAGCCAATTGGCATTACCGGGGAACCAGTCACCATAAAAACACTGAACGCTGCAATACAGGAAGCTGTCCAATTTCAAAAGCAGGATGCTAAGCGCACGGTGGCTATACTTTATCATTATGGCGAACAGTCTACATCTAATATGCTATACAGATTGCTTGACCCGGAAATTATGTCTTGGGATAAAGTACAAGCTGGTAAAATCTCCGTTCTTTCAACAACAAGTGCAAAAGGTCTGGAATTTGATCTGGCCGTTGTTATCCCCACAGGAATGGTTGACAATGAGAAGTATATTGCTTATACTAGAGCTGTGGAACAGCTAATTATTGTGCGCTCATAATCACAGGTAGGCATTTTGCAAGGAAAGGAGAATCTAAATGGCGCTTGTCACATGTCCCGAATGTGGGAAAAAGAACGTATCAGATACTGCGACTGCCTGCCCTAATTGCGGGTATCATATTGCAGATTACTTTACACAGTTAAATAAAGCAAAACGAGAAGATGAAAGAAAAAAAGCAGAGATAGACGAATTAACAAAGAAGGGCGTTCTTAGTGCAAGCACAATCAAAGGTATCCAAGAAGGGAGGAATATGGATAAAGAAATAAAAAGAGACAAAGAAATTGATAAGCAAAAAATACCCGAAGACAACTCACAATCTCTAAAATCAAATCAAGCAGGCTTCTGGTTCGGAGGTATTTTTGTTGGATTGGGATTATTGGGGATAATTCTTGCAGCTACACTAGATGAGCTTTCTTTCGGGATGTTCCTTATATATGGTTTCTTGATTGGCCTTGGGCTTTGGGGTTTGGGTTCATCTTGGTCTTCCTATGAGAAAGACAAAGCCGAATATCAACTCTATCAGGAGCTTGGAGAACGCGAATACAAGAAACGCAAGTATGAAGAAAAAGAACGCGCCCAAGCCAATAAAGACCCTCTCACCACACTTTACCAACAACAGCAACAGCAAGCATCCATTATATGGTGTCCCATGTGCCATATGCCTTCAGGAGAAAAGATTTCTGCAACCCGGCGCGTAGTCAGTACAACAGCACTTGGCCTGGCTTCAAGCGATATAGGCAAACAATATCGTTGTAAGAGCTGCGGTCACAAGTGGTAAAAATAGCAAGGAGAATCTAAATGGCGCTTATAACTTGCCCCGAGTGCGGTAGAGAGAGAGTATCAGACACTACCACGTCTTGCCCAGGTTGTGGTTATAACATCGCAGAGCATTTTAAAAGATTACAGGAAGAAGAACAGGCACTAAAAAGAGAACAAGAAGAGAAAGTCCAAAAGCAAAAAGAAATTGAGAAATTAATCCACGAAGGCGTGCTTGGAGTAGAGACAATAAAAGGAATACGGAAAGGGTGGGATATGGATGAAGAAATAGAGCGGGATAAGAAGATAAGCTGCATGTCCGTTCCTGAAGACCCATCAGAGACAAACTCTGGCTGCTTTGGATACGGATGCGCTTCTTTTTTTATCGGTTCTCCTTTGCTCCTCCTTGTACTGTCACTATTACTGGGTGTAAAAATTGATACTTCCGCTGGAAATATCATAATGTCGATATTGTCTGTTGGAGCCGGCATATTCGCTTTCTTCTTCACCAGACGGGAACGTGTTAGAGAAAAAGCTGAATATGAGAGATATAAAGAGATGGGCGATTATGCCTATAAAGAGGAAAGATTTAACGCAATAGACGGCCTTCATGGCTATACCCCATACACGCCTTCTTCAATCGTCTGCCCCATGTGTCATAGACCAGCCGGAGAAAAAATTTCTGTCCTTGACCGCTCTATCAGCGTTGCGGCGCAGGGATTGGCTTCCGGCCTCATTGGCAAACAATATCGCTGCACTAATTGCGGTCACAAGTGGTAAAAATAGAAAGGAGTTTTGTACTATGGCTTACCCCACTCTGGAACAACGCATTGTCCTGGCTGACGCAAAAATTGCTCAATGGGGAAAACTCGTCACCGAAAGAGAAGAGCTGGTAAAGAAAGCCCAGCAAATTGTAGCGGATCGTCAAGCCGCGCTCGAAACAACCAAAGAAAAATTAGCCAAAGCCCAGAACTACAAGGAACATCTTATTGAAATGCAGAATCGCCCCGCAAAGCAGCCCAAGGTTTCCAAGACTTCTCAGTATAAGAAGCTTGACGAATTGCTTGCAGCCAAGGGGAAAACGTTAGAAGAATTGTTAAGCGAATTGGAATAATCTTTTTGCCGCTGGTCAGGCGGCATTTTTTATTTGCCAGCATGTAGTCTTTGAACTCACGCACAGGACTATCCATTTCATCCTGCCAGTCCGACTGTCCATCAAACGGCCTAAGCCGCCAACTCCTTGCAGCCTGTGAGGGTGTAGCCTGCATATCTCCCCCCTGCTGACCTACTATGTGCGCATATAAAATGGAAGCGCATAAGACTTAGGCTTTCGCCGTATCTATGATTAATCTGTTTTCTTGTTTTCTCTGCCGAGGCGCTTTCGCTGTGCGTTCGCGCCCGAAGGCGCGAAACCCTCTACGTTTGCAAGCATGCTATGCCTCACTTGCAAAGAGATGATACAACATACTTTGTCAACAATCTGAGGGGCTGTTGCAAAATAACCACTCCCCCAAATAATGTATAAAAACCGGCCGGAAAAGAAGCCAAAACACTTCTTTTCCGGCCGGTTTTGCTTGTAGGGTGCTGCTTTTTGCGCAGGTTGCCATTGCGTTTTCATTTTGCAACAGCCCCTTCTTTTGTATGCCTTCCGCGCGATCAGGAACGCTTCTGCACCGGGGGCCGCATGGTGAGGCTGATGCGGTTCTTGTCCTTTTCCACCTCAAGTACCCATACGGTGACCACGTCGCCCACGCGGACCACTTCGCTGGGATGGTTGATACGGCGCTGGGCCATCTGGCTGATGTGTACCAGACCGTCCCGGTGTACGCCGATGTCCACAAAGGCTCCGAAGTCCGTTACGTTGCGCACGGTGCCCTTAAGCTCCATGCCGGGGGTGAGGTCGTCCATTTCCATGACGTCGGTACGCAGCAGGGGCGGGGGAAGCTCGTCCCGGGGATCGCGGCCGGGCTTGCTCAGCTCCTTCACCATGTCCCGCAGGGTGGGCTCGCCCACCTCCAGCTCCCGGGCAAGCTGCGGATAGCCCACCTGCTCGGCTTCCTTCAGCAACAGGCCCGTGGCGGCCTTGGCGGGGGTGAGATGGAAGCGCGCCAAGAGCGCCTTGGCGGCGGCATAGCTCTCGGGATGGACGCCTGTATTTTCCATGGGGTCCTTGCCGCCGGGAATGCGCAGGAAGCCCGCGCACTGTTCAAAGGCTTTCGGGCCCAGCTTGGGCACCTTTTTCAGCGCGGCCCGGGAAGCAAACGCGCCGTTTTCCTCCCGGTAGGCGACGATATTTTTTGCCACCGTGGCGTTGATGCCCGCCACATGGGAGAGCAGGGAAGGACTGGCGGTGTTTACGTCCACGCCCACGGCGTTCACACAATCCTCCACCACGCCGGAAAGCGCCTCGTCCAGCTCCGCTTCCTTCAGGTCGTGCTGATACTGGCCCACGCCGATGGCTTTCGGGTCAATCTTGACCAGCTCCGCCAACGGGTCCTGCAGGCGCCGGGCAATGGATACCGCCGAGCGCAGGTTCACGTCAAAGGTGGGGAATTCCTCCGCGGCCAGCTTGGACGCGGAATATACCGACGCGCCCGCCTCGCTGACCACCATATAGCTCAGGGCCGCTCCCAGGTTCATCTCCCGCATGACATCCACAAAGAACTGCTCCGTTTCCCGGCTGGCGGTGCCGTTGCCGATGGCCACAATGGAAACCCCGTGCTTGCGGATGAGCGCTTCCAGCTTGGCCTTGGCTGCGGCGGCCTCCTGTTGGGATTTGGTCAGGTAGACCACCGCGGTGTCCAGCACGCGGCCGGTCTCGTCCACCACCGCCACCTTGCAGCCCATACGGTAGCCGGGGTCCAACCCCATGGCCACCTTGCCCTTGACGGGCGGCTGCATAAGCAGGGGTTTCAGGTTCAGGGCAAATACGCGGATGGCGGCCTGCTGGGCCTTGTCCGTCAGGTCGTTGCGCAGCTCCGTATCCAGGGAGGGCGCGATGAGCCGGGTATAGGCGTCCTCGCAGGCGGATACCACGTACTGGGTGGCGATGCTGCCGGTATGGGCCACATATTCCTGCTGGATGATGCGCTGCACCTGTGCTTCGTCCACGGCCAGCTTTACCTTCAAAAAGCCTTCCTTTTCGCCGCGGTTCATGGCCAGTACCCGGTGGGAGGGCATGAGGCGCAGGGGCTCGTGATAATCGTAATACATGCGGTACACGCTATCCTGCTCTCCGGCGGCTTTGGTTTCCACCAGGCAGGTTTGATGGTACAGCCCCTTGAGCTTGGCGCGCACGCCCGCGTCGTCGCTGATGCGCTCGGCCAGGATATCCATGGCCCCTTGCAGGGCTTCCTCGGCGGTGTTCACCCCCAGCTCGGGGTTCAGGAAATCCGCCGCAAGCTCTTCGGGGGTTTGCGCCTTGGTGAGCTGAAGCAGCAGCGTATCCGCCAGGGGTTCCAGTCCCTTTTCCTTGGCAATCATGGCCCGGGTGCGCCGCTTGGGCTTGTAGGGGCGGTAGATGTCCTCCAGCTGGCCCATGGTGACGGCGTCATCCAGGGCGGCTTGCAGTTCCTCGGTCCATTTCTCCAGTTTTTTCAGGGAGGAGGAGATCTCCTCCCGGCGGGCCTGCAGGTTGCGCAGGGCGGTCAGCCGTTCGCTGAGGTCCCGCAGCACCGTGTCGTCCAGGGAGCCGTGGGCCTCCTTGCGGTAGCGGGCGATAAAGGGCAGGGTATTTCCCTCGTCCAGCAGGGAAATCACCGCTTCTACCTGCCAGGGGGCAAGCTTGAACTCCTGGCACAGGGTTTCCACCAATGTCATGAAAGAACCTCCTCCAAATATCCGTCGCTGCCGGCAAGGATGCCGCTGGCGAAGGCAAACATCAAATTAAAGCCGCCGCAGTCCCCGTCCACGTCCAGCACTTCCCCGGCGGCATACAGTCCGGGGCACAGGCGGGAGGTCAGGTTATCGGGGGAGAATTCCTCCCAGGGGATGCCTCCGGCGGTGACCTGGGCGCTGTCAAAGCCCTTTACCCCGCGCACGGGCAGGGCGAAATCCGCAGCCAAAGCAGTCAGCGCCTTGATTTCCTCACCGGTCAGGGAGGCGATGGGGCGGGACAGCGGGCCGACTCCCGCGCGGCGCAGCAGCGCGGCGCCCAGCCGGGTTACGCACAGGCCGGTAAACAACTGCTCCAGGGGCGCATCCGACCAACGGGACTGCCGCTTGGCCAGCTCCGCCGCGCATTCCTCCGCGCTCTCCAGCCCCAGGGCGGGCAACAGGTCCAGGTGCAGGCAGGCCTCCCGTCCTTGAGCGAAGCGGGCCAGCTGCATGACGCATACGCCGCTGAGTCCGTAGTCCGCGAAAAGGACTTCGCCTCGGGTGCGATGAAGCTCCCGGCCCTTTTGCGTGACCCAGGCTTCCGCTTTCACGCGAATGCCCGACAGGCCGCGCAGGGGCGCGGTATCGGTTTCCACTTGCGTCAGGGCGGGGAATGGCCGCCGCAGGGTGTGCCCCATGCTGGTGAGCAGCGCGTAGCAGGAGCCGTCGCTGCCCAGCTTGGGCTGCGCCTTGCCTCCGCCCGCCACGATGACCCGGGCGGCCCGCAGGGTTTCTTCGGGCAGGGACAGGAGCAGGCTCCCGCCGCGCTTTTCCAGGCGCTGTACCGGGCAGGAAACCCGCAGGGCGACGCCCTCCCGCGTCAGGGCCATGCGCAGGGCGTCCAGCACGGAGGCGGCTTGTCCGCTGGCGGGATATACCCGGCCCATGTCCTCCGTGCGCAGGCGCAGTCCCAGGGAGCGGAAAAATGCCTCCAGTTCCTTCTCACCGCACCGGGCCAGTACCTGGCGGGCAAAGGCCTCCCCGCCAGGATAGGCGGGAGCGGAACGGTTCATCAGGTTGCAGCGGCCGTTGCCGGTGGCCAGGAGCTTCTTGCCCACCCGGTCCAGCCGCTCCACGAGCAGCGTTTCCTCGCCCCGCCGCGCCGCCGCGATGGCCGCGGCCATGCCCGCGGGACCGCCGCCGATGATGACTGTCTGCGTCATGCCAAGCATCCTTTCCCATGTGTGCTGTCGCTGAAAAAATATTATACCAGAGCCGGGAAAAATTTGCTATGCCTGACAATGAAAAAACGTACATGTAAAAAATGGCGGAAAACCTATACAAAAGGACAACCGTATGGTATCCTACAAATATCATCCATTCTTTGCAAATCAACAGGATCGTTTTTTCGATAGGGGGGGGCATCTGCTTGATGAACATTCGCAGGAAGCTGCGCCGCGTCCTGGCGCTGGCAGCGCTGACAAGCTGCGTATGCGCCGGTTCCCTGGGGGAGACGCTGCGCATCTACACAGGACCATATCAGTGGCATGACGGCGTGGATGCCTTCAGGCAGGCGCATCCGGAGGTGACGCTGGAAGGCGTGCCGAACACCGAATGGGTATACAGCACATCGGAATTTATAGGAAAACTCATCACGCGGGAATACGACTATGACCTTTTTGAGGTAAGTTCCTTTACCACCGATTACCGGCCCATCATGGAAAAGGGTTATTGCCTGGACCTGAGCAGCAGCCAGGCGTTGCAGGACGCTGTGGCGCGGATGCATCCGGTGATTGCCCAGGAGGCCTTTCAGGACGGCAAGCTGCTGGGCTTGCCCATGCGCATCTTTTTCGATTATCTGGTGATCCAGCCCAAGGGTTGGGAGGCGGCGGGGTATGATTCGGAGGATGTTCCCCAGAGTTACCCGGAGCTGCTGGCGTTGCTGGAAGAGGTATGCGACCGCATGGAGGGGGGCGATCTGGAAAACTTCCGGGTTTATCCATCCGTAGCGTATACGCAAGAGGAATTTACCCCCATGAGCTACGCCGGTTATTTTGCGGACTGGCTTTTGCGGGAATTCCAGCTGCAATGCCAGCTGGCGGAAATATCCCCGGATTTTACCGATCCGGAGCTGGTTGAATTGCTGGAGCGGACGGTGGAGGTGAGCCGCCGCCTTTACGACCTGGAATCCTACATGTTCGGGGCGGACGGCGAAAGCCAGGTGGAGTATAGCCTGATCATCAATGGCGATCAACAGAACTGGCCTAAGGCGTATGAGAATATGCTGTTTCTGCGCCTCAATGCGTCGCAGCCACGGGCTATCTGTTCCTACATTGAAATGATGATGGTCTATGCCGGAACGGAATATCCGGAGCTGGCGGTGGAATACCTGGAAAGCCTCGCTCCCTATGGGAATTCGCCGGAATACGCTCCCGCGCTGCTGTATGCGGACGCGGAACCCATTGTCCAGCACGCTTATGAGGTATCGATCAACACATATCAACAGCGCATAGCCGACTGTGAAGCGCTGCTGGCGCGGGAGGATCTGACCCGGGACGAGCGGGAAAAAGGGGAAGCCGACCTGGCCGCGGCGCAGGCGGAGCTGGAGGAGTATGAGGCCTACGGGAAGTACAACGTGACGCAGGCGCAGATTGACAGCCTGGCCAGCCACATAGACGAGATTGTGTTCCTGCAGCCCGGCCCGCTGACGGCGGGGACGGACATGCGTTTGGAATACATGCGCCTCTTCAATCGCTTTGTGGGCGAGCAGCTGGATGCCAGGGGCTTTCTGGAGGAAGTGCAGGAACTTTACCGGCGCATTGCGCAGGAGGATGGCGTATGATGTGGCGGAAAATCTAAGCAAAAGGGTAGCCGTATGGTATCCCACAAATATCATCCATTCTTTGTAAATCAACAGGATCGTTTTTTTCGGTAGGGAGGGGGGCATCTGTTTGATGAACATTCGCAGGAAGCTGCGCCGCGTCCTGGCGCTGGCAGCGCTGACAAGCTGCGTATGCGCCGGTTCCCTGGGGGAGACGCTGCGCATCTATCCAGGCCCGTTTGAATGGCATGACGGCGTTCAGGCGTTCAGACAGCGACACCCAGACCTTACGTTGGAGGGTGTGCCTGTTGATGAGCAAGTATTTAATACTTCCGAATTCGTAGGAAAGCTCATTACGCGAGAATATAGCAATGATATGTTTGAGGTCAGTTCCTTTTCGATTGATTACCGGCCCATCATGGAAAAAGGCTATTGTCTGGATCTAAGCGGTAGCCAGGCGTTGCAGGACGCTGTGGCGCGGATGCATCCGGTGATAGCCCAGGAGGCCTTTCTGGACGGCAAGCTGCTGGGCTTGCCCATGCGCGTCTTTTTCGATTATCTGGTGATCCAGCCCAAGGGGTGGGAGGCGGCGGGGTATGACTCGGAGGATGTTCCCCAGAGTTACCCGGAGCTGCTGGCGTTGCTGGAAGAGGTATGCGACCGCATGGAGGGGGGCGAACTGGAAAACTTCCGAGTTTATTCCGGTGTTGCGTTGACCAGCGATGAATTCACCCCCATGACATATGCCAGTTATTTTGCCACCTGGCTTTTGACGCAATATCAGCTGCAATGCCAGTTAGCGGAAACGCTTCCCGACTTTACCAATCCGGAGCTGACTGGGCTGCTGGAGCGGACGGTGGATGTAAGCCGTCGGCTATATGATCTTGAGTCCTACCTGGTTACGCCGGACGGGGATGGCAGCCTGACGGACTATAGCCTCATTACCATGGGCAATCAGCAGAGTTGGCCTGCGGCCCATGAGGAAATACTTTTTCTTCGCCTGAATGATACACAGCCCCGGGTGGTATGCAGCTATCTGGAAATGATGATGGTTTATACGGGCACACAGCACCCGGATGAGGCGATTGAATACCTGGAAGCGCTCGCGCCTTATGGAAATATGCAGTATATTTCTGCGCCTACCTTGTATAAGGACGCGGAACCCATTCTCAAACCGGAGTATGAGAAAACATTGGCAATATATCAGGAGCGCGTGGCCGCCTATGAAGCCCGGTTGGCCCAGGATGACCTGAGCCGGGACGAACGGGAGGAGGCGGAGGAGAAATTGGTCCAGGCGCAGGCTGACCTGGAGGAATATGACACCGTGGGGAAATATGCCGTTACCCAGGAGCAGATCGATAGCCTAGCCCGCCATGTCGACGAGTTGGCGTTTTTGTATCCGGGGCCGTTGACGGCGGGGACGGAAATACATATTGAATACGTACGCCTGGAACAGCGCTTCAAAGGGGAGCAGCTGGATGCCTGCGAATTCCTGCAGGAAGTGAATGAACTTTATCAACGCATTGCAAGGGAGGATGGATCATGAAGCATGTGAAGTTACAACGCTTGTGCGCTGTGCTGGTGGTAACATTGATGCTGTGTGTACCCATAGCTACGGCGGAGGAAGCGGAGAGCCAGCTGGGATGGTTTCTCGAGCTGTACGGCTTTTCCCTGGAATTAACGCCGCCTGCGCCGGAGCAGGAAGCAACCCTGACCTGCGGAGCGGCCCAGGTGACGCTGACGGAGGCGCTTTACGACGGACGGTGGCTATTTGCCGCCGTGCATGTGACCCCTGTGGAGGGGAGCGGCAGCCTGGTGATGCCCGCCATGGCGGGAAAGAACGCCCTTACCTGCGGCAGCAATGGCGAACTGCCCAAGACCAAGGAGACCTTTGCCCAGGCGGCGGAGGCGGCGGGCAAGGGGCTGTGCGCCGTGGCGGCCTATCCCGCGATATTTGATGATCCACAGCAGGCGGGAAGCTATTTCCTGGACTACCGGATGCTGGCGGACGGTTCCTTCGTGCTGCTTTCCGGCGCGGAGCTGACGGCGGGCGGCGAGACCGCGGACGCTTCCCTGCGGGTCATTACGCAGGAAGCCCTGGACAAGGAGGCGGAGCCGGCGGCGTGGACGGTCCCCGCTACGGCGGTGCTGGCCGGGCCCGTGGAAACCCGTGTGTATGTTCCCGTGGAGGAGGACGCGCCCTTGACGGCCCTGAACCTCACTCGGACCGCTCTGTCCATGTATGCCGATCCCGTGTGGGAGGACATCATGGCCGGGACCAGGATCACTTTGTTGGACGCGGCGGGGGAACCGCTGCCCGCAGGGCATCCCATGACGGGGAGCACTTGGGCGCTGGCGCCCCTGGAGGACACGCTGGAGGTGGAGCTTTCCGGGTCCATGATCGGTCTGGAACCCCTTCGCCTCACCCTCCGTGCCCAGGAGTAGCGGGGACGGCTGCGCCATGGCATTTTCCTTGACAAAGTCGGCCAGAAAATGAAGGAAATTCCCGTGGGCAGAATTGACATTTCTTTCGGGAACGCTTATAATTGATATGTTCGAGGATTTCCCGCGTTTTTTGGCGTGTCCTGCTAAAGCTCGCGGCTACTCCGAGGGCTCTCCGGGACGGCCGGATAAGCCCAGAAATTGTCAAGGAGGTACATCCATGGCACTCAAAATGACCGTTGACGGCAATACTGCTGTCAGCCATGTCGCTTATGCGTTCAGCGATGTGGCAGCCATTTACCCCATCACGCCTTCTTCCCCCATGGCGGAAGTGGCCGATGAGTGGTCCGCCCAGAATCGCAAAAATCTGTTCGGACAAACCGTGAGAATCGCAGAAATGCAGTCCGAGGCCGGTGCGGCCGGCGCTGTACACGGCTCTCTGGCCGCTGGCGCCCTGACCACCACCTTCACCGCCTCCCAGGGCCTGCTGCTGATGATCCCCAACATGTATAAGATCGCCGGTGAGCTGACTCCCGCGGTGTTCCACGTGAGCGCCCGCGCCCTGGCCTATCATGCGCTGTCCATCTTCGGTGATCACAGCGACGTGATGGCTTGCCGTCAGACCGGTTTCGCCATGCTGGCCAGCAACTCCGTGCAGGAAGCCTGCGACATGGCGCTGGTGGCCCATCTGGCTACCCTGAAGAGCTCCGTGCCCTTCCTCCACTTCTTTGACGGCTTCCGTACCAGCCACGAGATTCAGAAGATCGACGCGCCCGAGTACGACGAGATTGCCAAGATCGTTCCCTGGGACAAGGTGGAAGAGTTCCGCGCCCGCAGCCTGAACCCCGATCATCCCCATCAGGCCGGCACCGCCCAGAACCCCGACATTTACTTCCAGGGCCGTGAGGCTGGCAACAAGTATTACCTGGCTGTGCCCGAAATCGTGGAAGAGACCATGGCGCAGGTGGGCGAGCTGACCGGCCGCCACTATCACCTGTTCGACTATGTGGGCGCTCCCGATGCGGACAAGGTCATCATCGCCATGGGCTCCGGCTGCGACGTGGCCGACGAGGCCGTGACCAAGATGGTTTCCATGGGCGAAAAGGTGGGCGTAATCAAGTGCCACCTGTACCGTCCCTTCTCCGTGAAGCACTTCATCGCGGCGATTCCCGCCACCTGCAAGAAGATCGCCGTGCTGGACCGCACCAAGGAATCCGGCTCCCTGGGCGAGCCTCTCTACCTGGATGTGTGCGCTGCCCTCACCGAGGCCGGCCGCAATGACATCAAGGTGGTGGGCGGCCGCTATGGCCTGGGCTCCAAGGAGTTCACCCCCACCCATGTGAAGGCCGTTTTCGCCAACCTGGACGGCGAGATGAAGAACCACTTCACCGTGGGCATTGTGGATGACGTGACCGGCACCAGCCTGCCCGTGGGCGAACTGTTCAACGCCGCTCCCGAAGGCGCCATCAGCTGCAAGTTCTACGGCCTGGGCTCCGACGGTACCGTTGGCGCCAACAAGAACTCCATCAAGATCATCGGCGACCACACCGACATGTATGCGCAGGCTTACTTCGCCTACGACTCCAAGAAGTCCGGCGGCCTGACGGTCAGCCACCTGCGCTTCGGCAAGACGCCCATCAAGTCCCCCTATCAGATCGACGCGGCGGACTTCGTGGCTTGCCACAACCCCGCCTATGTGACCATGTACGACATGGTGTCCTCTCTGAAGGACGGCGGCGTGTTCCTGCTCAACTGCCAGTGGAAGGCCGATGAGCTGGAGCAGCACCTGCCCGCTTCCATGAAGCAGCTGCTGGCCAAGAAGAACGCCCGCCTGTACATCATCGACGCCATCGACCTGGCGGCGAAGGTGGGCATGGGCAACCGTATCAACACCATCATGCAGGCTGCCTTCTTCAAGCTGGCGGACGTGATCCCCTACGAGAAGGCCGACGAGTACATGAAGGCCTATGCCAAGAAGACCTACGGCAAGAAGGGCGACGCCGTTGTCCAGAAGAACTGGGACGCCATCGACATCGCTATTTCCGGCCTGCAGGAAGTCAAGGTGCCCGCGGAGTGGGCCAATGCCACCACCGGCGCGACCGGCGCCAAGGTGAAGGGCACCACCGAGTACTTTGACACCTTCGTGGCGCCCGTGCTGGCCCAGGAAGGCGACAAGCTGCCCGTGAGCGCCATGGACCCCCGCGGTATCGTGCCCACCGGCACCACCAAGTTCGAGAAGCGCGGCATCGCCGTGAAGGTTCCCGAGTGGATCGCCGACAACTGCGTGCAGTGCGGCACCTGCTCCCTGGTTTGCCCCCATGCCTGCATCCGGCCCATCTATGTGGAGGAAGGCACTGAGGTGCCCGCCGGTTACGTGACCAAGAAGGCTACCGGCAAGGAATTCGCCGGCATGCTGTACCGTCTGCAGGTCAGCCCCCTGGATTGCACCGGCTGCGGCAACTGCGTGGAGATGTGCCCCGCCAAGACCAAGGCCCTGGTGATGCAGCCCCTGGATACCCAGCGCAAGGAAGAAGCGAACTGGGAGTTCGCCATGACCGTGCCCGAGGTGGCCGACCGGATCACCAACAAGGCCAGCGTGAAGAACAGCCAGGCGCTGAAGCCCCTGTTCGAGTTCTCCGGCGCTTGCGCGGGCTGCGGCGAGACCCCCTATGTGAAGCTGGTGACCCAGCTGTTCGGCGATCGTATGATGATTGCCAACGCCACGGGCTGCTCTTCCATCTACGGCGGCTCCGCGCCCACCTGCCCCTACACCGTGAACGACGAAGGCCATGGTCCCGCCTGGGCGAACAGCCTGTTTGAGGACAACGCCGAGTTCGGCTTCGGCATGAACCTGGCCGTGACCCAGCGCCGTGAGAAGCTGGCCGATACGGTCCGCAAGCTCATCGCGGTGGATTACTGCTGGGACGAGATCAAGAAGGCCGGTCAGGAATGGCTGGACAACATGAACGACGCCGAAGGCTCCAAGGCCGCTGGCAAGAAGCTGCTGGCTCTGTGCAAGGAAGGCGTGGACGTGGACCTCACCGGCACCCAGTGGGAGGCCGAGTGGCTGGCCAACGGCAAGAAGTGCCCCTGCGAAGCCTGCACCCTGGCCCGTGAGATCATTGCCAACGCCGACCTGCTGACCAAGAAGTCCATCTGGATCTTCGGCGGCGACGGCTGGGCCTACGACA
>CALVVZ010000004.1 GCA_944364075.1 uncultured Clostridia bacterium | reverse complement strand
ATCTAGGACTATGCCCGTCAACGGCCCCGTGCCCAGGTTCCGCAAGGTGACGGCATTCTCATAGGTATGGCCCGGCATAACGCCATCGTGATGCTCCTGCTCCAGCGCAATGGCCAGTATGCCGCCCGCTGCGGTCGCCTCTTCCGTAGGGACGGTCTGGGCCGGCCGGGACTCCGCCAGGGGCACTGGTTGGTCCGCCAGGGCCAACAGCAGATAAGATTCCCCTGCCGCGTCCCTGTACATGGCAGAAATGGCGCATTCCGTCTGCACCGCCGTCTGTGCACAATGCTGTGGCAGCGCGCCATCGTAGCGCAGCGTAACGGTCTGTCCGGGGTCCAGGCGCAGGATGGTCGCCGTACCGTTCTGATTCAGTAGCACGTCCCCGCCCTCAAAATCCGTAAAAGCGCCCTCGGGAAACAGCGTGTCCCCCATGGCACCGCTTTCTTCCACAAATATGCGTTCCACGGCGCTTTCCCCCAGGTTGCGCACCGTGAGGGTATAGGCGTACATCCCCGCCTGCGCCTCCTGCGCCGCCTGTTTCTGCGCAACAAGCTGCGGCAGGAGGGATTGCGCGCTGGCACAGGCAGGCAGCAGAAGCATCAGCAACCATATCAGCGCCCGCCGCATTGCCTTCCCCTCCCTTCGCCGTTGTGCAAAATTATACCATGGGGACGGCATGAAATCAATCACCGCGCCGTTTTCTCCGTCCCTGACGGCTTGACAGCCGGAAAGCCAGGGCGCATAATGAGCACGAACAAAAGGAAAGGGGCGTGTCGACCATGGTTCACTTTCGCACAGCCACGGCGGAAGATGCCGGGCTAATCAGCCACATCTACGCCTCCAGCTGGCGGAAAAGTTATCGGGAGCTGATCAACCAGGACTACCTGGACCGTCTCCCGGATGATTATTGGGTGCCTTCCATAACTTCCTGGCTTTCCAGCGGGCGCCTGGAAGCAGTCCTGATTTATGAGGACAGGCAACCCGTGGGTTGCGCCTGCTATGGCCGCGGCCGGGATGAAGATCACGGTAGCTGGGGCGAAATCGTATCCATTTATTTGTCGCCCGACTGGATGGGCAAGGGCTACGGCAGCCAGCTGCTGGAGGAAACGCTTCGCCGCCTTCGGGATCAAGGCTTTGAACGCTTTTATTTATGGATGCTGCAGGGCAACCAGCGCGCGGCGCATTTTTATGCCCGCCACGGTTTCCACATCACTTCAGACACCGTTGATTACAAAATCGGCGGTCAGGACATCCAGGACGTGCGCTATGTGCGCGTAGAAAAATAATCAAGCCAAAGGAGGATTCCTTCTCATGTTTCAATCAACCGGCGTCATGCCGCAGGATACCGGCGCACGCTACGCGCTTTTACGGGAACAGCTGGCCGCTTTGCTGGACGGCGTAGCTTCGCCCCTGTCCAACATGGCCAACATGGCCGCGCTGCTCTATCAGGGGCTGCCGGAGCTGAACTGGGCAGGCTTTTACCTGTGCAAGGGTCAAACGCTGCTGCTGGGTCCCTTTCAAGGCAAGCCCGCCTGCGTATCCATTCCGATGGGCAGGGGCGTGTGCGGTACGGCGGCGGCTTCCCGTCAGGCGCAGCTGGTGCCGGATGTGCATGCCTTTCCCGGGCATATTACCTGTGACAGCGCTTCCGCCTCGGAGCTGGTAATCCCCCTGCTTCGGGGAAACGAGGTACTGGGCGTGCTGGACCTGGACAGTCCGGTTCAGGGGCGTTTCACCCCGCAGGATCAGCTGGCACTTACACAGATGTGCGCATTGCTTCTGGACGCCTGCGATTGGGAAGGCGGCCTGCTATGACATCGCTTGCGCTGCCCCGTATCGTGCTGGCCACGGGAAACCCCAGCAAACTCCGCCTGATGCAGGCCATCACCGACGGCCTGGCTCAGAGCGTGCTACCCAGCGAATTGGCGAAGCGCCCCGACGTTTCCGAAAGCGGGAGCACCGTCCAGGAAAACGCCCTGTTAAAGGCCGCCGCCTACTTTGATTGCTCCGGCATCCCAGCCCTGGCCGGTGACTCCGGGCTGTTGCTGCTGGATATTCCCCCGAATTCGCCGGAACAGCCCGGCACACTGATCCGCCGCACGGTCCATGGAGAAAATACCACCGACGAGGAAATGCTGGCATACTACATGGCGCTGGCACACCGGCACGGCGGACGCCTGCGCGCCGCCTACCAGAATGCGTTGTGCCTCTATGCAGGTTCGGATTGCTACTGGATGTATCTGGAAACGCCCGAAGCATGCGCGCGCAACGCCTTTTACCTTGTGGACCGCCCGTGCGCGCTCCGTCGTCCGGGCTGGCCCTTGGACAGCCTGGCCGTGGGAATCCATACGGGCCGATATTTTCTGGAGGAAAACCAATCCGCCCAGTCAAGCGCCTCGGCGCTGGCCGGTTCGGCGCAGGCATACCGGCCTTGGCTGGCCTCCGCTCTACGGGCGCTGGGCTACGCGCCTGACACAGAAGACACAGCAGCGTATTTGTAAGGAGGAATTGGCATTGACCCTTGTGGCCGTTACCGCCCTGGGTGTAGGAGGCGCCACCGTTCTGGGCGCGCTCTTGGGCTTTCTGATCAAGAACATCCCTCACCGCTACAATGATGCCCTGCTGGGCTTTGCCTCCGGCGTAATGCTGGCTGCAAGCTTTTCCGGGCTGATTACGCCTTCCCTGGAGCTGGGCAACGCGTTCATTACCATTTGCGGTATCTTTTTGGGGGCAGGCTGTCTGCATCTGTTGGACCGTTTTACCCCGCACCTGCACAAGCTTTCCGGCGTGGAGCCTGAGGCCCACACGAACGGCTCCATCGCCAAGGTCATGCTCTTTGTCATGGCGATCGCCATCCACAATCTACCTGAGGGCATCGCCGCAGGCGTAGGTTTCGGCTCAGGGGATCATAGCACCGCGCTGACCGTAGCCGTAGGCATTGCGCTACAGAACGTTCCCGAAGGAATGGTCATCATTGCACCGCTGCTCTTGGCGGGCGTCTCCGCTCGCCGTACCTTCCTGCTGGCTCTGGGAACAGGATTGATCGAGGTGTTCGGCACCTTTCTGGGCTACTTTGCGGTCTCCGTCTCCCAGGCAGTACTTCCCTTTGCCCTGGCCTTTGCGGGAGGAACCATGCTCTATGTTATCAGCGACGAAATGATTCCGGAAACCCACGCTCATGGCTATGAGCGCCTGGCCACGTATTCCCTGCTGGCTGGAGTATGCGTCATGTTGCTGATGGATACGTTGATCGGGTAAACTTGCATACAGTATATGTTCCCGTATGAAAAAAGCAGCCGTAGCCGTTTTCAGCGCGTTGACAAAATATTTTGTCTCATTCTTTTTGCAAGTTTTGTATGCGTTCTTGCAGAGGCGAGAAGTTTCGCGCCTGGAGGCGCGACCAAAGGGCTTTCCGATCGCCCTTTGGAAACCTTCGGTCCCCATACGCTATGAAATGCTTGCATGTTTGGGAACCTGAAGTTTCATTTCTCTATGTAGTCCTATGAAAAAACGTGCCTTTTTCAACCGTCTGGTTTTCGATTTCATTTATTTGGATGGAATCGAAAGGTCGCTTTGCAACTTGGGGCTGTTGCAAAATAGCCAACCCAAAATAATGCACAAAAAACCGGCCGCAAAAGAAGTGTTTGGGCTTCTTTTGCGACCGGTTTTGGTTGTTGGCTGCTGCTTTTTCTGTGCAGGTTACTATTGCGTTTTCATTTTGCAACGCGCCCAACCTTGCAGGCGCTAAACCCCTTTATGCTTGCAAGCGTACAATACACAACTTGCAGAAATTGTAAGGCAAAATGCTTTATCAACAATCTGAGCAACCGTAGCCGATGTATGGACCCCAACGCTCCCGTTTCTCCAGCGCACTGGAAGAGATCGGGAGCCTTTGCTTTGTGCCGGAGGTCAATCCAAGCGCGGCATATTCTTCCGCCCTGCATTCATCCCATGGAAGAATCGCGGACAACCACGGCCTGCGCCTGGGCTTGAAGGCATAGCTCGGCAGCTTTGAATGCGTGCGCCTGCGTCATGGCGTCTTCCGTACGGTTCAAGCAGTCAAGAATCAGCTGCCCGAAGAAGGGATAGCCGGTGACGCCGGTGGCGCGTACATATTGTTCGCCCTTGTCATTGACCAGGAACACATGATCGCCGCCCGGTTCCCCGGAGGCAATGTTGACATACTTCCGTATTTCGATATAGCCTTTGGTACCCAGGATGAAGGTGCGCCCATCTCCCCAGGTGCTCAAGCCGTCAGGCGTAAACCAATCCACCCGGAAATAGTTGGTGGAACCCTTTGCGCCTACAATGCTGCAATCCCCGAAATCATCCAGCTCGGGATACTGCGGATGCGCGTAATTCCCGATGCGGCTGGAGACCACCCGAGCGTCCTCCTCCCCGGCAAAATGCAGGTATTGCTCGATTTGATGGCTGCCAATATCGCACAGAATGCCGCCATACCGGTTCTTTTCAAAGAACCAGGCCGGTCTGCCGGAGGCGCCCAACCGGTGCGGGCCAAAGCCTTCTACATGAATGACCTGTCCGATTTCTCCGGCGTCGATCATGTATCCGGCCAGAATCGCCCCTTCCACATGAAGCCGTTCGCTATAATACACCATATACTTTCTGCCGCTCTGACGAACCATCGCCCTGGCGCTTTCCAACTGCTCCAGGGTTGTAAAGGGCGCCTTATCGGTGAAATAATCCTTTCCGGCAGCCATGGCGCGCAAACCCAGGGCGCAACGTTCGCTGGTCACCGCCGCGCCGCAGATCATATGGGTCTCCTTGTCCTCCAGGGCTTCGGCCTCGCTGCGGGCAGGGGTTGCCTGCGGATATGCCTTGAGGAAGCGCTCCACCTTGGCCGGATCGGGATCGTAAACATATTTCAGCGTGCCGCCTGCCTCCAGCAAGGCGTTGGTCATGCCATAAATGTGTCCATGGTCCAAATGCACCGCAGAAAACACAAATTCACCCGGCCGGACCACGGGCTGCGGCTTCCCCTTGGGCGCGTAGTTCATACCGTCCGAAACCTGCATACGTATTCCTCCCTGTTATGCTGTATATTCTTATTTTTGATAGTTGCTTCCCAGCGTGATTTCGCCCTCCAGGTCGGCGGCGGAAACGGTTTTTTCATAGAAATGCGGGACATGCGCCATGATGCCTGCAACGGTATAAAAAGGATTTTCCTTTTGCAAGGGCAGGGTAACGCTGCATCCGCTGGCCCCCGACGCATAAATAGCGGTAATTAGTTCAATGGTGCGCCGTCCATCCTCTCCGCCGATGGCCACAGGCGTACCCGTCTCCAGGGCGGTCAAGACATTCTCGATCTGTCCGGTGTGTCCCTCCCATTTCACCCGCGGCAATGCGGCTGCATACGCGGCAATCTCCTGCTCCAGCGCCTCGTTGCGTTCCGGGAAGCCGTTGGATCTGGCCGTGGAAGCGTAACTGGCAAAGGGCGCGGCAAGCTTGGCGCGATCGCATTGGAAAACCAGCTGCTGTTCTTCGCCATGGTGAACTACGGACGCTGTTATCTGCGCCAGTGCGCCCGGATACTCCAGGATACTGACGGATAAGTCCTCCACCTCGGCATTGTCGTGGGCGGTATTGGCCAGGACGCTGGTTACCCGTTTGGGCAGTCCCATCATCCAGCATAGCATATCAATGTGATGCACCGCATGATTCAACGTGCATCCGCCGCCTTCCTTTTCCCAGGTGCCCCGCCACCACAAGTCGTAATAGCAATGGCCACGCCACCAGAAGGAATTCACTTGCGCATGCCGCACAGGCCCCGCCAGTCCGCTATCCAGCAGCGCTTTCAGATCGCTGATGGGCTGACGGAAACGGTTCTGCGCAATAATGGACAACTGCTTTCCGCTTTCATCCCGGGCGCGAAGCATCACATCACACTCTTCCAGCGAAGCCGCCATGGGCTTTTCGCAAATGACGTGCATACCGCCTCGCAGGCAGTTGACGCTGATCTGCGCGTGAACATAGGGCGGCGTACACACGTCCGCCAAATCAATGTCCTGCCTGCCCATAAGCGCATGATGATCGTCCAGAATCTCCGCAGAAAGATGATAACGTTCGTTCATGCGCCTCGCTTTTTCCGGTACGATGTCCACAAGGGCCACAATGCGGCAACGTTCCGGAAACTGAAGGTAGGCTTGTACATGGGCATTGGCAATGGAACCTGTGCCAACAATGGCAACACGGATCATGGGAAACACCTCCTGTAAATTTTTTTACTGGAACAATTCTTTTGCGTATTTTCGGTAGGCGTTAGGCGGCATGCCAGTCACTCTGCGGAACGCCCGCAAAAAACAGGAATAATCGTTAAAGCCGCACTGATACGCCACCTCGCTCAATGCAAGGCTGGAATTAATCATCTCTTTGGCCTGCAGCACGCGGCGGTAAAGCACATAATCATACACGCTCCGGCCGGTGTACATCACAAATTTATGGGAAAGAAGCGACGCGCTGATGCCAAAATGCCGGGCAAGTTCCTCCAACGTGATGTGTTGCACATAATGCTCATTGATATATGTCAAGACCTCATGCATGGGATCGTTGACGGCCAACGGTTCAAACTTCTCCGTCGTATGGACAACCGTTTGCGCAACCGTCTGCAAAAAGGACAGCATACGCACAAAGTTGGTATAACTTCCCAGGGCGGAGGTATCCTGCAGCCCGTCGATCATCAGTTGAATCTGCTCTTTGCAATGCAGCGCAGCGTCCGGTCGCATCAAGAACTGATACTGTCCCCTTTCCGCATACCGGTTGAACAACTGCTGCAAGTCAAGCTGCCCGCACCCGGCTTTTTTCAGTAGGGAAGGCGAAATATAGAGGTAAGCTCTTTCATAGTCGTCAAGTACCTGACGGTCCAAGACGCCGTGCAAATTAAATGGCGGAAAAATCATCAGGTGGTTGGGTTTCAGCTGGTAAGTATCCTTACCGACGCAGTATGCCTTTCCTCCGCCATAATGGATATACATCTCAAAAAAATCATGACAATGCAATAAAGGCTGTCCTGCAAACCGCCCACGAAAATAGCAGGGTTCGTAGTCGTCACGATTTTTTCCCATCGCGCTGTACGAAGAACGCTGTACAAACTCCACCGCATATTTTGTCCTGGACGGCACCTTGTATTGTCTGACTTTTTGGGGGACACTTCAGAGGTCGTCCGAAGTTGCAGGGAATCGATTTTCCAAGCAAAATCAACGGCCCGCCCCGCCGGCAAAGCCGGCGGGTACGAATAAAAGTCCGGGGAAGCTGCGGCCTCTCCAACACCTCTCTGGGTTTTAACATTTTGAGCCCGCCGTTGTAACAAACGGCGAGCTGTTTGTATATGTGCCATAGCTACGGCATGCGTTACCATGCATCTCCCCTGCCGGCTTTCCGGCGTTTTCTGCGCTCCAGGCAGTCTCCCAGCGCATATCATATGCAGGGGAAATCTTGTTTTATCCTGCGTCGTGGTCCCGCCGCAGAAGCAAGGCGCAGGCCTGGAAATCCCCCTCCAGGTCGCTCCCGAATTTCTGCTCCACGGCATATCCGGCAGTAAGCTCCTCCAGCGGCGGATTCGCCCCTCCGGCAAAGGTATGCGCCACCACAAGCGCACGGTCCCCCAGGGTTCTCATGACGCCCTGCCAGCCCTGCGGCCGGTTATAGCTGTGCGCTGTGCATACGATTCGCCGGGTATAACCGTCCCGGATAATATCCTTTGCCTGATCGTAGAAGGCAATGCCCTTGCGCACTTCCTCCCACTGGGCGTCATTCAGGTCGAATATATCGCCGCTCAGGCACATACGGCCCAGGCATGCCGCCGCCAACAGGTAATGAATCCTGTCCATGGTATCGCTGCCATGCAGCACCGCCCAGATCTGGCTCTGCTCGGGGCGGATGGCCCGGTGCAGGTTGGCCGCAATCAAGGGAATGCTCAGGCATTCATGGGCGTCGGAAAAGCTGGCCTGGGATACCAGCTCCATCATGGACGGTTCCAGCCTGTGCCCGCCGCTGGAGCAGTTCTCAATAACCAGCTCCGGCATTTCCCGGGCCATGGCGCGGAAAAATTCCTGACTGGCGGCCACACGCTGGCGCAGGCCCTCGCCCAGGCTCTCCGCACCGTCGCAACCCACGCCGATGTTTTCGTTATAGTCGATTTTCACATACCCGAAGCCTTGATCGCGCAGCAGGCCGATTACGCGCCGTCCCAGATAATCCTGCACCCAAGGGTCCGTCATGTCCCAAAAGCGCCGGTTGCCTACGGTAAGCGGAAAACCATCGCGTTTGAGCAGATGCGCCGTTTGCGTAAAGGCGTCCGCTTGCTTGGCCACATTTTCCATCTCAAACCAAAGTCCCGGTATCATGCCATGCGCCCGAATCAGCTTTACCGCCTCCCCAATCCCATGGGGAAAAAGCTCTGCGCTTGGCTGCCAGTCGCCAATGGTTGCGCTCCAGTCCTTTCCCGGCACCTTGTACCATCCCGCGTCGATCACTAGATAGCGCACCCCGGAGCCTTCCAGCCGCCGGGCAATGCGCTCCAGGTTTTCCAGGGTCGGATTGCCCCAGGTGGTGCAGTATTCATTGAAAATCACCGGCATATCCCGGTCCACAGGTGCGATATGCGGCTGCTGCGCTTTGACTAAGCGATCGCAGACCTCCTCCAGGGAATGTCCGGTAGCGATCATTGCCTGCGGCGTGCGGAAGCGCTCACCCGGCATCAACGTCTTGCGCCAATGGCCAAAGTCGTAATCCGCCAACCCGCCGCAGATTTCCAGCGGGTCGTCCCGGCAAATCACCTCCATCTGCCAGCTGGAAGCACAGTACAGCTGGACGCCCAGAAATTCCCCGGTCCGTGTGTTTTCCACTGCCAGGAAGGGGAACCATTTGCGTACCGGCATGGACCCCACCTGACCAAACTTCTCCACGCGCACGCCGTGTCTGCTCCAGGACGGCTCCATATCCAGGTCCGTCAGATCCTGACTCAGCAGCCGCCCCTCCGCGCTCCAGAAAGAGGTCAGGCGGTGAATGCGGTCGCCCCTTACCCCCATCAGGGCAAAGGACGCCAACATTTCCAAGGTGACAGGCTCGCTGCCCGCATTCTGAAACTCCGTATGGCACGCCACGGCGCCATTGGGTTGCGTCACATGCCAGCAGGAAATGCGATCTCCCCGTGAAGTCATATACAAATCGCATTCCGCGCCGGAAGAAAGCAGCTGAAGCTCCCGAACCGATGAACCGTCCGTAAGCGTCAGGCCATTGCTGAAACCATCGTTGAACACGTCTCCGCACATTCTAAACTGCGCCTTGTATGTGAAATCCATAACACCGCCTCCTTCTGGCCCGCAGAAAGGGCAGAGGGACGCATCCCCATGGAATACGTCCCTCGCCGCTTGTATTGTTCAGATCTCAATGACGCCCTCAAAGTCCCGGGTGGCGTCGCCGGTGAGCCACACCAGGCCATTCTGCTCGTAGCGTACCACCAACTCGCCGCCGGGCAGGCGCACGGAAATGTCCGTATCACGGTCGCACAGACCGTTCTCCACCGCGGCCACCGCCACAGCGCACGCGCCGGTACCGCAGGCCACCGTCTCGCCGATGCCGCGCTCCCATACGCGCATTTTGATGATGTTGCGCTCCAGCACCGTAGCAAAGGACACGTTCACCCGCTCCGGGAACAGCGGATCGGTCTCCATGGCAGGGCCCACATGATCCAGCGCGATGCGCGCCACATCGTCCACAAACTGCACCACATGAGGGTTGCCCATGGACAGGCAGCTAATCCGGCGGTTCTCCCCGGCAAGGAATACCTCCCGGTTCATGACGCGCTCACCATCCAGCTTCACCGGCACCTGTGCCGGCGCAAAGGTGGGCTTGCCCATATCCACCAGCACGGAAAATACAATGCTTTCCCGGATGAACAGCTGCAAATCCTTGACGCCCGCGCCGGTTTCGATGGTCATACGCTCCTTGCGCACCCGGCCGCTTTCATACAGATACTTGCCCACACACCGGGTAGGATTGCCTGCCGCGGGGCTTTCGCTGCCGTCGGCGTTGAATACGCGCATCCGCGCATCGCAGGTCTCGCTGGGCAGGATCAGCACGATGCCGTCGCTGCCCACGCCCGTGCGCCGGTTGGACAGCCGGACCGCCAGGGATTCGGGACTTTCCACCGTCTGGTCGAAGCAATCGAAGTAGAGATAATCGTTGCCCGCCCCGCGCATCTTCACAAAGCGCAGCTTTTCCCGCTGGGTGCGCATATCGTTGATGTCCACCAGTTCCACGTTATTGAGCGTGTAACGGGAAGTCAGCGCGTTGGCCAGGGCGTTGGCGGTATCCATGCTGGTGAACAGCGGAATGCCGCGTTCCACCGCCTTGCGGCGCATGCGCACATCCTCCAGCTGCGGCTGTCTGCCATGGCTGGAGGTGGAGATGACGTACTGCACCTGGCCCAGTTCCAGCATTTTTTCCATCATGTCGTGGCGCACCGTGGCGGCGTACAGTCCATGGGCCAGCAGCGCCTTGGCGGTGCCGGGGGTCGCAAACAGGTTGAAACCCAGCTCCGCAAACTTACGGGCCGTGTCCACGGCCTCCTGCTTGTCCTGATCCCGCACGGTGACCAGCAGGCCGCCGGTATGCTTCATCTTGTAGCCCGCAGCCACCATGCCCTTGTAAATGGCCTCCTGCAGGTTGGTGCCGATACCCAGTACTTCGCCCGTGGACTTCATCTCCGGCCCCAGGTGGGTATCCACGTCCGCCAGCTTTTCAAAGCTGAAGCAGGGCACCTTCACCGCGTAATAGGGGCTTTGCCGGTACAGGCCGGTACCATAGCCCATGTCCTTGATCTTCTCTCCCAGCATGGCGCGCACAGCCAGGTCCACCATGGGCACGCCGGTGACCTTGCTGATGTAGGGCACCGTGCGGCTGGCCCGGGGATTCGCCTCGATGACGTATACCTCGTTGTGGTAGATCACGTACTGGATGTTGATCAGTCCCACGGTATTCAGCTCCAGGGCAATGGCCCGGGTGGTGTCGATCAGGCGCTGATACAACGTGCCGTTGAGGTTCCAGGCGGGATAGACCGCCATGGAGTCGCCGGAGTGGACGCCTGCCCGCTCGATGTGCTCCATGATGCCGGGAATCAGCACGTCCTCCCCGTCGCAGATGGCGTCGGCTTCCGCCTCCACCCCTTGCAGGTACTGGTCGATCAGGATGGGATTCTCAATGCCCTGGGCCAGGATGATCTTCATGTATTCGGTGATGTCCGCATCCTGGTAGGCGATAATCATGTTCTGCCCGCCCAGCACGTAGGAGGGGCGCACCAGCACCGGGTATCCCAGGCGGTTGGCGGCTTCCAGAGCCTCCTCGCAGGTCATGACCGTGCAGCCCTGGGGGCGCTTGATGTGATGCTTTTCCATGGCCGCGTCGAACCGTTCCCGGTCCTCCGCCAGGTCGATGGCGTCGGCGCTGGTGCCCAGGATGCGCACACCTGCCTGCTGCAGGGATTTGGTCAGCTTGATGGCCGTCTGGCCGCCGAAGGCGGCCACCACACCCACGGGCTGCTCGGTGGCAATCACGCCCAGCACGTCCTCCGGGGTCAGGGGTTCGAAGTACAGCCGGTCGGCGGTATCAAAGTCCGTGGAGACGGTCTCGGGGTTGTTGTTGATCATCACCACGTCGTAGCCAGCCTGCTTGAGCATCCACACGCAATGTACGGAGGCGTAGTCAAACTCGATGCCCTGGCCGATGCGGATGGGGCCGGAGCCCAGCACCACCACGCAGGGCTTCTTTTCCTGCTTCTGCTCCAGGAATTCCTTGGCCTCGTTCTCCTCGTCGTAGGTGGCGTAGAAATACGGGGTCTGCGCCTCGAACTCCGCGGCGCAGGTATCCACCATCTTGTACACGGGGTCCCGGTGCATGGGGAGATTCTCGCCGCTCAGGCGGCGGATGGCGCTGTCAGGGTAGCCCATGGTCTTGGCGCGCAGATAGGTTTCCTCGTCCACGTTGCCTTCGCTCAGGTGCTTTTCCATGGCGTAGAGGTTGGCGAACTTGCGCAGGAAGAACATATCAATTTTGGTTAGCGCATGGAGCTCTTCCAGGGAAACGCCCCGGCCAATGGCTTCATATACAGCGTACATCCGCTCGTCGGTGCATTTTCCGATAAGCTCCATCAGCTCCTGATCGGACAGCTCGCCCAGCTTGTGCATCCGCAGGGTATCGCAGCCGATCTCCGCGCCGCGCACCGCCTTCATCAGGGCCTGCTCCACGCTCACGCCGATGGCCATAACCTCGCCGGTGGCCTTCATCTGCGTGCCCAGGGTACGCTTGCCGTACACAAACTTGTCAAAGGGCCACTTGGGGAGCTTGGCCACAATGTAGTCCAGCGCAGGTTCAAAGCAGGCGCAAGTTTTGCCGGTAATGGCGTTGCGCATCTCGTCCAGGGTGTAGCCGATGGCGATCTGTGCCGCGCACTTGGCGATGGGATAGCCCGTCGCCTTGGAGGCCAGGGCGGAGGAACGGCTCACGCGGGGATTGACCTCGATCACCGCGTATTCAAAGCTGTCGGGATTCAGGGCAAACTGGCAGTTGCAGCCGCCCTCCACCTTCAGCGCGGTAATGATGTCCAGCGCCGCCCGGCGCAGCATTTGATATTCCTTGTCCGCCAGGGTCAGGGCGGGGGCCACGACAATGGAGTCGCCCGTATGCACGCCCACGGGGTCGATGTTCTCCATGGAGCACACCGCCACCACGTTGCCCAGGCTGTCCCGCATGACCTCGAACTCGATTTCCTTCCAGCCGGAAATGCAGCGCTCCACCAGAATCTGGGTAATGGGCGAAAGCCGCAGGCCGTTCTCGGCAATCTCCTCCAGCTCCGCGCGGTTCTGGCAGATGCCGCCGCCGCTGCCGCCCAGGGTATACGCCGGGCGCACGATCACCGGATAGCCGATCTTTTCGGCAAAGGCCAGCGCGTCGGGAACGTTTTCCACCACTTCGCTGGGAATGCAGGGCTGGCCGATGGATTCCATGGTCTCCTTGAACTTGAGCCGGTCCTCGGCCTTTTCGATGGTCTCGCAGGTAGCGCCCAGGAGCTTTACGCCGTGGGCGTCCAGGAAACCTTCCTTGGCCAGTTGCATGGAGAGGGTCAGGCCGTTCTGCCCGCCCAGGGTGGACAGCAGACTGTCGGGTTTTTCCTTGAGAATAATGCGCCGGATAGTTTCCAGATCTAGCGGTTCAATATAGATCTTATCCGCGGAGGCCCGGTCGGTCATAATGGTGGCCGGATTCGGGTTCACCAGGATCACTTCCAGCCCCGCCTGCTTCAGCGCACGGCAGGCCTGGGAACCGGCGTAATCGAACTCCGCAGCCTGGCCGATCACGATGGGACCGGAACCGATAATCATCACCCGATGCAATTCAGGATTCAACGGCATTGGTAATCCCCTCCCATCATCTGCAAAAAGCGGTCAAACAAGAAGCGCGTGTCCAGCGGGCCGCCGCAGGCTTCCGGATGGAACTGCACGGAGAAAGCGGGCATGTCCTTGTAGTCCAGGCCCTCGCAGGTGCCATCGTTGCCGTTGACAAAACGCAGGACGGCGTGGGCCGGCAGCGTCTCCGCATCCACGGCAAAGCCATGGTTCTGGCTGGTCATATAGCTGCGGCCGGTAAGCAGATCCTTGGCGGGCTGATTGGCGCCCCGGTGGCCGTATTTCAGCTTCCGGGTCTTGGCGCCCTGGGACAGCGCCAGCAGCTGATGCCCCAGGCAGATGCCGAAGGTGGGAATCTTATGCACTTCCAGCAGGGAAAGCTGCTCGATGATGCTGGTATTGTCCGCCGGGTCGCCGGGGCCGTTGGAAAGCATGACCCCATCGGGTTTCAGGGCGAGAATCGCCTCGGCGGTGGTATCCGCGGGTACGCAGGTCACATGGCAGCCACGTTCCTCCAGGCAGCGCTGGATGCTGCCCTTGGCGCCGAAATCCCACAGCACCACATGGTACTTGCCCTCGGTCTTGCCTTCGGTGATCTCCTTGCAGCTCACGTCCTGCACCGCAGGATGGAAGGGCAGCGCGCGAAGCTTGGCAAGCACCGCGTCAATATTCTCCGGCTTCTCCATGAGCAGGGCGGCGTTCATTACGCCCGCGCTGCGAATACGCCGGGTCAGCCGCCGGGTATCCACCCCGCACAGGCCGGGAATGCCTTCCAGGCGCAAATATTCGTCCAGCGTGCCCTGGCAGCGGAAATTGCTGGGCGCGTCGCACCATTCCCGTACCACATAGGCGCTCAGGCCGGGCCGGGCGCTCTCAAAGTCCTCCGGGATCACCCCATAGTTGCCGATGGTGGGAAAGGTCTGAATCACGATCTGCCCTTCATAGCTGGGGTCGGTAATGGTTTCCAGGTAGCCGGTCATGGCCGTGGTGAACACCAGCTCCGCATACACGTCCTTTTCCGCGCCGAATCTGATTCCCTCCAGCAACTGGCCGTCGGCCAGCAGCAGGTATCCTTTGCTTTGCATGTTGCCCTCTACCTCACTTCATTACGGTTACGAGCACGGCCTTCTGCGCATGGAGCCGGTTTTCCGCCTCGTCAAAGATTTCCGCGGCATGCGCCTCGAATACGTCCTCGGTGATTTCCTCGCCCCGGTGCGCCGGCAGGCAGTGCTGCACCATGCAGCCCGGATGCGCCGCCGCCAGCAGCGCCGCGTTGACCTGATACCCCGCGAAGGCGCGCTCCCGCTCGGCTTTTTCCGCTTCCTGGCCCATGGAGGCCCACACGTCGGTGAAGATCACGTCCGCGTCCTTGGCCGCTTCCATGGGCAACTCGGTACACAGGAACATTCCCGGATATTCCTCGGTAAAAGCCATCACCTTGGGATCGGGCCGGTAAGCCTTGGGACAGGCCACGGACACATGCATGCCCATTTTCAGTCCGCCCACGATCAGGGAATTGGCCATGTTGTTGCCGTCGCCAATATAGCACATATTCAACCCCGCCAGCTTGCCCTTGTGCTCACGGATGGTCATCAGGTCCGCCAGCACCTGGCAGGGGTGGCAGAAATCCGTCAATCCATTGACAATCGGGATGGAGCCGTACCTGGCCAGGTTCTCCACCTCTTCCTGGGCAAAGGTGCGGATCATAATGCCGTCCAGGTAGCGGCTGAGCACCCGTGCGGTGTCCTGCACAGGCTCTCCCCGGCCGATCTGCAAATCCCGGGAAGAGAGGAACAGCGCATGACCGCCCAACTGGTACATGCCCGTCTCAAAGCTGACGCGGGTGCGGGTGGAGGATTTTTCAAAGATCATCCCCAGGGTCTTGCCCGCCAAAAGGGGATGGGCAACCCCGGCCTTGCGCTCCGCCTTGAGCCGATCCGCCAGATCCAGTATGCCGAGAATTTCCTCGGGCGTGCAGTCCATGAGTTTCAACAGGTGTTTCACGGTTTCATCCTCCGCCTTTCCATATGCATATCCTTCGGCTTATTGTACACGCTTCCCACGCGTTTGTGAAGCCCCTTTCACACCATTTTCCCCTTGCGCATAAGCTGGAGGCGAGGATGGATGAAAGGAGCGCGAACCATGCAGCAATCAAACACTACATCCAACCAGGTCGTTTGTCCCCGCGGCGCCAGCGCCTATATCTGGAAAGAAGGCGATACCCTGGATAGCGTCGCCCGTGACCGCGGTATCACCGCCCAATCCATGACCCTGGCCAATCCGGACACGGACTTCAACACCCTGGCCGCCGGCAGCACGGTGTGCATACCTCCGCGCATCTTCAGCTGCCTGAGCGGTCAGCTGTACCAGGTCAAGGCAGGGGATACTTTCCAGAAAATCGCCGAAGCCTATGGCATCAGCACCCTTGAGCTGGCCGAGCGCAACCCCGGCGTCAGCGAGAGTGAATTGCAGATCGGTCAGGTGATCTGCGTGCCCAAGACGGAATCCGCCGGCAGCGGCAGTCAGGAAAACGGTTCCGCCTCCACCTGGAGCTGCCCCGCAGGCTACGCCGCCCGCACCGTCCGCCAGGGCCAGAGCTACGCGGACCTGCTCATCGAGAACAACGTCTCCTACCGCGCCATGCGCACCACCAACCCGCAGCTGGTTCCCGGACGGCTGATCACGGGCATGCGTTACTGCGCGCCGCCTGCCGGTACACGTCAACTGTGCGGCACCGGCACCCAGACCTACACCGTGCAGCCGGACGAAACCCTGGCCATGGTGGCGGAACGCTTCCACACCACCCCCGGACGGCTCATGCAGCTCAACCCCACCCTGTTGCCCACGGATTTTTCCTCGGGAACCATCATCTGCGTGCCCTGACGCCCGAAAAAAAGGATCGGCAAAAGCCGGTCCTTTTTTATGGCGCATCACGCTGCGCCAGATACGCCGCCTGTCCCTGAGCAAATGCGTCGCCGCCCTGCGCGTCCACAGCCACCACCAGGGGCAGGTCGCGCAGGGTCAAGCGCTTGATGGATTCCGGACCCAGGTCGTCATAGGCGATGACTTCACAAGCGGTCACGCAGCTGGCCATAAGGGCCGCCGCGCCGCCAATGGCGGCAAAATACACCGCGGGGTACGCCTGCATGGCCTCCACCACCGGCGCGGTACGCTTTCCCTTGCCGATCATGCCCCGCAGCCCTTTTTCCAGTAGCGCGGGCGTATAGGCGTCCATGCGAATGGAGGTAGTCGGGCCGATGGAGCCGATGGCGCGCCCCTGGGGTGTGGGCGTGGGCCCGGCGTAATAAATCACCTGGCCCTCCAGGGGCAGGGGCAGTTCCTCCCCTTTTTCGAGGGCCTGTACCAGGCGCAGATGCGCCGCGTCCCGGGCGGTATAGACCACGCCGGAAAGCAATACCTGATCCCCCGCGCGCAGGGACAGCACGTCCTCCCTGGACAGGGGCGTGGACAGCTTGCGGATCATGGCGTTTCCTCCTTACAGGGTCATGCTTTGGTGCCGGGTTACATGGCAGCTCACATTCACCGCCACCGGCAGGCCCGCGATATGCGTAGGCGCGGTGAGAATGTGCAGGCCCAGGGCGGTGGTTTCTCCACCCAAACCCTGGGGGCCGATGCCCGTTTGGTTGATCTCCGCCAGCAGTTCTTCCTCCAGGGCGGCGTAATACGGGTCCGGGTTGCGCTGGGACAGGGGCAGCAGCAGGGCTTCCTTGGCCAACTGCGCCACCCGCTCAAAGTCGCCGCCGATGCCGATGCCCAGCACCATGGGCGGGCAGGGATTCGCGCCCGCGTCGCGCACGGTCTGCAGCACCATCCGCTTGACCCCCGCAAGCCCGTCGGCGGGCGTCAGCATTTTCAGCTGACTCATATTTTCGCTGCCGAACCCCTTGGGGGCCACGGTGAGCTTGAGCCGGTCTCCGGGAACCAGCCGCACGTGCAGGATGGCCGGGGTGTTGTCCCCGGTATTCACCCGGCGCAGCGGGTCTCCCACCACGGACTTGCGCAGCAGTCCCTGGGTATAGCCCTGCCGGACGCCTGCATTCACCGCCTCCTGGAAATTCCCGGTGATATGCACATCCTGTCCCACCTCGGCGAACACCACCGCCATGCCCGTATCCTGGCAGATGGGCATGCGCTCCCGCCGGGCAATCTCCTCATTCTGGCACAGGATGTGCAGGATTTCCCGGGCCGGGGCAAAGGGTTCCTGCTTCTCCGCGGCGCACAGGGCACAGCGTACATCCTCGGCCAGGAAACAGTTGGCCTCCACGCACAGGGTTGCAACGGCTTCCGTTACACGGGACGCGTCGATCTCTCTCATGGGTGTTCCTCCCCCTGCATCAGCTTTTTCAAGCGAAGCGCCGCGGCTTTCACCGCGTTTTTCTTCTCGCCCGCCTCCACCAGCGCCGCCTGCGCCTGCCGCAGATCCCGCCCCTGGAGCATGCTTTCCACCAGCCGCGCCTCCAGGCTTGTTTCGCTTGCGTGCGCGGGCACGGGTGGAAGCGTCACGTGATGGAAATCCAGCACCAGGCAATATTCGCCCTTCTCCGTCTTGGGATTGGCCCGCAGCGCCGCCAGCACCTCCCCGGCACTTCCCCGCAGGGTCAGCTCGTGGAGCTTGGTCAGGTCGCAGCTTACAGAAACCATGGTTTCCGGCAGCGTTTCCGCCAGGGTTTCCATCAGTTCGATGACCCGGTAGGGCGATTCGTGCGCCACCGCCACGGGCACCCCCGCGGCCATGTCCAGCAGCTTTTCCCGCAGGGCCTTCTTTTCCCTGGGCAGGAAACCGTAAAAGGCGAACTCCCGGGTATCCATGCCGCTCACCGAAAGCGCGCACACCGCCGCGCAGCAGCCCGGCACCGCCACCACGGGAATCCCCCGCTTGACCGCCGCCTGCACCAACCCATAGCCGGGGTCGGAGATGCACGGCGTGCCGGCGTCGGTGGTCAGCGCCAGGTCGATTCCCTCCTCCAGCATCCGTTGGGCCAGGGCTTCGCCCTTGTCCGCCTCGTTGTGCTGGTGGCAGCTGGTAAGCGGCGTATCAATACCGAAATGGCTGGTGAGCTTTCTGGTAACGCGGGTATCCTCGGCGGCAATGAGCGCCACGCTCCGCAATACCTCCACGCCCCGGGGCGTCATGTCCCCCAGGTTGCCGATGGGGGTCCCCACCACATACAGCGTAGGCATAGGCTCTCCCTCCGAATTCATCGCACAAGGGTTATAGCTTCTCCACCACCCGCAGCTTGGCGCTGCGCGCCCGTGGATTCCGGGCCACTTCCTCCGCCGTGGGCGGCACGGCGCCACGGGCCAGGATGCGCGCCTTGGGCGTGCGCCCGCAGGTGCATACCGGCGCCTTGGGCGGACAAACGCACGGGTTTTGCAGCCGCTGGAAGCAGCGCTTGGTCAGCCTGTCCTCCAGGGAATGAAAGGTGATGACCAGCAGCCGCCCACCGGGCTTGAGGCAGTCCACGAAGTCCTCCAGGGCGGCGTCCAGCGGGTCCAGCTCGTCGTTGACGGCAATGCGCACCGCCTGGAAGGTACGGCGGGCCGGGTGGCCGTCATCCTTGCGCCGCACCGCCTTCGGAATGGCCGCGTCCACCACCCGGACCAGGTCCTGGGTGGTGCGCAGGGGCTGCGTCTGCCGCCGCTCCACCACAAAATGCGCAATGCGGGCCGCCCACTTTTCTTCGCCGTATTCTCGGAGGATGCGCGTCAGCTCCCCTTCGTTGACCTCCGCCAGCAATTCCGCCGCCGTCCGGCCTTGGGAGCGGTCCATGCGCATGTCCAGGGGCGCGTCCTCATGGTAGGAAAAGCCGCGCTCCGCCTGGTCCAGCTGGGGCGAGGAAACGCCCAGGTCCAGCAGCGCGCCGTCCAGGGGCGGCGCGCCGGCCTGCGCCAGCAGCGCCTTGGCGTCATGAAAATTGCCATGGATGGCATGGAAGCCGGGGAAGCGCTCCAACCGCGCCGTAGCCGCGGCAATGGCGTTTTCGTCCCGGTCAATGCCGTAGAGCGCCGCAGTACCGCCCGAAGCGGTGAGCATGGCTTCGCTGTGCCCGCCGCCGCCCAGGGTGCCGTCGGCATACACGCCGTTTTCCCGGACGTTCATCCATTGGAGCACCTCGGCCAGCAGCACCGGCTCGTGAACAAAGGCCATGGCGCGCCCTCCTTCTTTTCATAAAAGGGCCTTCGGGTCCCGGAGGACTCGAAGGTTTTTTACAGTATATCACATTTTCAGCGCCAGGGCAATCCCAATTCCGTACGGGCCGCCCCGGCCAGATACAGCGATCCGGCAACCAGAACCACGCCGTCCTTGCCCGCGGCCTGGCGGGCCAGCGTCAGTGCCTGGGACAGGTCCGGCACGCTTTGCGCCTCATGCCCCGCCGTCCGAAGCAGCCCGGCCAGCTGTTGGCCGGTCATGGCTCTGGGGCTTTCCGGCGTCACCGTAAAGATGCGCTCCCCCAGGGATGCCAATAGCTCCACCATTTCCGGCCGGAGATGATCCTCCAGTACGCCGGTAACCAGCGCCCGGCGCTTTTCCGACAGGAAGGTATCCCCATAGATTTTCAAAGCAGTCAGGCCCTGGGCGTTGTGTCCGCCGTCCAGCAGGATATTCCCACACCATTCCAGCCGTGCGGGCCAGCGCGCGGCGGCAATGCCCGCCTCCACGGCCTCCCGTGAAACGGCGATTCCGGCGTCCCAAAGCGCGTGCAGGGCGTAGACCGCCGTAAGGGCGTTGGTGAGCTGATGCGCCCCCGGCAGGTTGACCCGCAGGGACAGGGGGGCGCCGTCCCAAAGGATTTCCGCCCTGGAGCCATACATCCCGCAGGCGGGCCGCAGCAGCTGCTCCGCCCGCAGCTGGGTCAGCGGAGCATGAAGCTCCGCCGCCCGCGCGGCAAACACGGCTTCCACCGTTTCCTTGGCGGGGTGGCACACCACCGGCACGCCGGGCTTGATAATGCCCGCCTTTTCCCCGGCAATTTCCTCGACGGTATCCCCCAGGAGCTGCATATGATCCAGCCCGATGGCGGTAATCACGCTCACCAGCGGTTCCACCACATTGGTGGGGTCCAGGCGTCCGCCCAGGCCCACCTCCAGAACCATCACATCCACCCGGCAGGCCCGGAAGATCAGCAGCGCCAGCGCGGTGCCCAGCTCAAAGGATGTGGGCTGGATGCCCTGCTCCCCCAGCGCCGCCGCAGCGTCCAGCACCTGATTGCCATACTGTGCCAGCAGCGCGTCGGAAACAGGCTCGCCATCCAGGCGTATGCGCTCGTTATACGCTTGCAGAAAAGGGGAAGTATACAGCCCCGTGTGATACCCGGCCTGACGCAAAACGCGCTCGGCCATGGCGCAGACGCTGCCCTTGCCGTTGGTCCCCGCCACATGAACGGCGGGGACGCGGCAGTCCAGGCCCAGGGCGTCCAGCAGCGCGCGGGTGTTCTGCAGTCCCACCTTATGCCCGGTATACCGGGCGCCGTGGATGGCCGCGATCACTTCCTGGGCGTTTCTCATAGGCTTTGCTTCAGCTCCGCAATGCGTTCAGTCAGGGAAGCGGCCTTCTTTCCGTTGGCCTCCAGCTTTTCCTTTTCCGCTTCCACCAGCTGGGCAGGGGCCTTGCTCAGGAAGCCCTGGTTTGAGAGCTTGCCCTTGGCCCGTTCGACCTCCTTTTCCACGGTGGCCAGTTCCTTGTTCAGCCGGGCGATTTCCTTTTCAAAGTCCACCAGGTCGCCCAGGGGAATGAACAGCTCGCCCGCCAGGCACACGGCGCTGACGGTCTTTTCTCCCGCCGCGTCGCGGCTTTCGATCAGCTGGCTTTCCGACGCCCCTGCCAGGCGTTTGAAATAAGGCTCGCCCTCCGCCAGGGCTTGCTTCCAGCCCTCGCCGGGCAGGAGCATCAGCCGGGTGCGCCGAGACGCGGCCACGTTCATTTCCGCCCGCAGGTTGCGGATGGTGCGAATGACCTCCATGATGCCCTGCATTTCCCGCTCCTGGGCCGGGAAGTCATACTCCGGCTTGCATTCCGGCCAGGGCGCCAGCATCAGGAAGCCTTCCGTGCCGGGCAGATACTTGTACACCTGCTCGGTGAGGAAGGGCATGAAGGGGTGCAGCAGCTTCAGCAGGCCCTCCAGCACGTACAGCAGCACCGCCTGCACGCTGTGCTTGGCCGCTTCGTCCTCGCCGGTGAGGCGGGACTTGGCCAACTCGATGTACCAGTCGCAGAACTCGCTCCAGGCGAAATCGTAAATGCGGGTGGCGGACAGGCCGAAGTCGCCCTCCTCATTGTGGGCGGTGATGTCCCGCACAGCGTCCTGGAAACGGGTCAAAATCCACTGGTCCGCCAGGGTCAGCTGCGCCAGGTCCACCGGGCGGCGGGTATCCACGTTCATGAGCACAAAGCGGGAGGCGTTCCACACCTTGTTGGCGAAATTCCGGGCAGACTCCACCTTTTCCTTGGAGAAGCGGGTGTCGTTGCCGGGGCTCACGCCCATGGACAGGGAGAAGCGCAGGGCGTCCGCGCCGTATTCATCGATGATTTCCAGGGGGTCCACACCGTTGCCCAGGGACTTGGACATCTTGCGTCCCAGCTCGTCCCGCACCAGGCCGTGAATCAGCACGGTCTTGAAGGGCGTCTCCCCCATTTCCTCCACGCCGCAGGTAATCATCCGGGAGACCCAGAAAGTGATGATGTCATACCCGGTCACCAGCACATCCGTGGGATAGAAGTATTTCAGGTCCTCCGTGTTCTCGGGCCAGCCCAGGGTGGAGAAGGGCCACAGGGCGGAGGAGAACCAGGTATCCAGCACGTCCTCATCCTGATGGATATGCGCGCTGCCGCACTTGGAGCATACGGTGGGGTCCTCCCGGCGAACCATCATTTCGCCGCACTCGTCGCAGTACCACACGGGAATCCGGTGCCCCCACCAGAGCTGACGGCTTACGCACCAGTCCCGGATGTTCTCCATCCAGTTCATGTAGTTCTTGGTGAAGCGGGCGGGCACAAACTGGGTCTTGCCGCTGGTCACCGCCTCAATGGCCGGCTTCGCCAGCGGCTTCATGTCCACGAACCACTGCTTGGACACCATGGGTTCAATGGTGGTATGGCAGCGGTAGCAAACGCCCACCTCATGCTTGATGGGTTCCACGGACTTGAGCAACCCCAATGCCTCCAGGTCCGCCACAATGGCCTTGCGGGCCTGCGCGGTGGTCATGCCGGCATACTTGCCGCAGTCCAGCACATGGGGTTCGTTCACCGTGGCCTTGCCGGAAGCAAACAGCTCGTCGGAAGCAGCCTTCTCCGCAGGCCCGGTCATATGCCCGTCATAGGTGAACACACGGACAATGGGCAGCTGATGACGCTGGCCCACCTCGAAGTCGTTGGGGTCATGGGCGGGGGTGATCTTGACCACGCCGGTACCCTTGGTCATATCCGCGTGCTCGTCCAGCACGATGGGGATTTCGCGGTTCACCAGCGGCAGCATCACATGGCAGCCGTGCAGGTGCTTGTAGCGCTCATCCTCGGGATTGATGGCCACGGCGGTGTCGCCCAACATGGTTTCGGGGCGGGTAGTGGCCAGCTCCAGCAGTTCGCCGGTTTCCTTCACCGGGTAAAGCAGGTGCCAGAAGTGGCCGTCCTGCTCCTTGTACTCCACCTCCGCGTCGGAAATGGAGGTCTGGCAGCAGGGGCACCAGTTCACCAAGCGATTGCCCCGGTACATCAGGCCCTTTTCATACAGCCGGCAGAAGGTTTCCCGCACGGCCTTGGAGCAGCCCTCGTCCATGGTGAAGCGTTCCCGGCTCCAGTCGCAGCTCACGCCCATGCGGCGCTGCTGATGCACGATGCGCCCGCCGTACTCTTCCTTCCATTTCCACGCGCGCTCCAGGAAGGCTTCCCGGCCGATGCCGTCCTTGGTCAGGCCTTCCTGGGCCATGGCCTCGACGATCTTCACTTCCGTGGCGATGGCCGCATGGTCCGTGCCCGGCAGCCACAGGGTCGGGTCGCCCTTCATCCGGTGATAGCGAATGGCTGCGTCCTGCAGGGTGCAGTCCATGGCGTGGCCCATATGGAGCTGGCCGGTGATATTAGGCGGAGGCATCACGATGGTGAAGGGCTTCTTGCCCGGCACCCGATGCGCCGTAAAGGCGCCGCTCTTCTCCCACGCCTGATAAATGTCGCCTTCGATGGCCTGGGGGTTGAATTTGGTTTCCATTTCCGCGCCGTTCTTCTGCGTTTCCATGCGCGTCTTTCTCCTTCCTCAGCCGATAATGTCCAGCAGCAGCAGCGCGCCCGCCAGGGCGATCGCGCATCCCGCCGCCTTTACCGCAATGTTTGCCTTTTCCCCCTTGCCGGGGAACAGCCGGCCGCTCACCGGGCCGGACGCATATACCAGGACAGCCCCCAGGATCAACAGCGCCAGCCCGGGCACGTTCAACCGGGACAGCACTTTCTCTCCGTAGGACATGGGATCACCTCCTCCTGCGCGCCGCATATGCAAAAAGCAGCCCCGTCCCAAAGGACGGAGCTGCTTTCCGTGGTACCACCTTCATTCGCGAACGACAGAGTCGCCGCCTCCTGGGCGCGATAACGGGCGCACCCGCACCCGGCTAAGGAGACTGACTCCCTCACCGGACGCTCTCCAAAGCGACCTTCCCGGGTTCGCCGCCCGCGCGGTCTTTCAGCCGATGAACCGCGCTCTCTACTGGCGCATCGCCCGGTACTCCTCTTTGTCCGCGAGTTGTATGGACGGCAATCAGGCCTGCTTCTTATCCTCGTCCATCTTGACGACCTGCACGCCGTTGTAGTAGCCGCAATGCTTGCACACCCGGTGCGCCAGCTTCATCTGATGGCACTGGGGGCATTCCACAATGCCGGGCAGGCTCAGCTTCCAGTTCGCCTGACGGCTGTGCTTGCGAGCCTTGGAGATTTTTCCCTTGGGAGTGGCCATAGTTACACCTCCTCATCCTTTGTCAGCAATTGCTGCAATGCCGCAAAAGGATGCTCTTTCTGCAATTCCTTCTGGCGAGCGGTAGTTTCAATGTCCCCGCCGTACTGGGGCAGCAAGCCCTGGCAATCCTCCTTGCACAGGAAGCGCATGGGCAGGTTCAGCACTGCGACGGACATGGCCAGCTTTTCAAACCCGATGGCGGAACCGGAGTAAGCATACTGCTCGTCGTTCTCCGGATCGGCGTCCCGCAGGAACGTTTCCCGAAAAGGCGCCCGGACCTCCGCCTGCGCGGGCGCGATACAGTTCGCGCACATCGCGTGAGCCACTGTCCTCAGCTCGCCCTCCACCGTCACCTGCTCCTCCTCGGTGCTGTACGTACCTTCCAGCACGGCGGGGTCGAAGGTTACCGTCTCGCCGCCAATTTCCTGGGGCGCGATCTCCTGCTCCACCCGAAAGGCGTACGGCTCTCCGGGATGCTTCAGCGCGATGGAAACGTCCAAAAACATACGCTCACCTCAAACGTGACCTTTGCTATTATAGAGGTATCCCGCAAAATTGTCAACAGCAATTTGCGAAAGAAATTTACGCCTTTTTCACCAGTTCCAGCGTATCGCGGGCGATCATGATCTCCTCGTTGGTGGGAATGACGATGACCTTCACCGTGCTGTCGGGCGTGGAAATGACTGTCTCCTTCACATTGGGCGCCGTGCATGCCTCGTTCTTTTCCAGATCAAGCTTGATACCCATGTATCCGAAGCCCTCGATCACCCGCTGGCGCAGATGGGCGTTGTTCTCGCCGATGCCCGCGGTAAAGATGATGGCATCCGCGCCCTGCAGCGCCGCCATGTAGGAGCCGATGTACTTCTGGATGCCGTAGATGAGCATATCCCGGGCCAGGATGGCGTCCTTGTCCCCGGCGTCGGCCGCCGCGTCGATGTCGCGCATGTCGCTCTTGCCGCCGATGCCCAGCAGGCCGGACTGCTTGTTCATCATGGTCAGCACTTCATCCACGGATTTCTTGTCGCTGTTGGCGATGAACTGCACCACTGCCGGGTCGCAGCTGCCGCAGCGGGTGCCCATGAGCAGGCCTTCCAGAGGCGTCAGGCCCATGGAAGTATCCTGGCACTTGCCGTCCTTGACCGCGGAAAGGCTGGAACCGTTGCCTAGGTGGCAAATGATGAACTTCGTTCCCACAGGGTCCACGCCCAGGAATTCGCACACCCGCTTGCTCACATAGCGGTGGCTGGTGCCGTGGAACCCATAGCGGCGCACGCCGATGGTCTCCTCGTACTTCTTAGGCACGCCGTACATGTAGGCCTTGGGCGGCATAGTCTGATGGAAAGCGGTATCGAACACGGCCACCTGGGGCGTGGTGGGCATAACCTTCTCGCAGGCTTCAATGCCCATGAGGTTGGCGGGGTTGTGGAGCGGTCCCAGCGGGATGCAGCGGCGGATGGCGTCCTTCACCTGCTGGTTGATCACCACGGACTCGGAGAACTCCTTGCCGCCATGCAGCACGCGATGGCCCACGGCGCCCACTTCGTCCACGCTCTTGATGACGCCCTTCTCGGGGTCCTGCAGCGCGGCCAGCATCATTTCCGTGGCTTCCACGTGGTCCTTGACAAACTTGGTGATCTCCACAACCTTCTTGTCGGCGGAGGTCTGCTTCAGGTGGCCGCCCTCAATGGCAATGCGCTCCACCTGGCCCTTGGCGATGACCTTCTCACCTTCCATATCGATGAGCTGGTACTTCAGGGAAGAGGAACCCGCGTTTACAACCAGAATTTTCATGGGTCTTGACTCCTTACGTATATTTTTATGGAAATCGCTAGGGTAAGCAGCTTCGCCGCGCCCTGACCGTTCCGTGCAAAAAAGAACAGTCCTATCCGGCAAAGGCCAAGGCCCTCGCCGGATAGGGAAAAAGTGCGCGTATTTTACTTGACGATCTCGCCCATGGTATCCCGGCCGCAGCAGGCGGCGTTGGACTCGTCGGTGTCAATGTGCATGGCCAACGCAAACTTGTCGCTCACGCGCACCACCACGTCCCCGAAGGTCAACGCGCGCTCGGGGGTGTTCAGCTTCACGCTGACCACGTCCTTGTCCTTCACGCCCATTTCCTCGGCATCGGCGGGAGTCATATGGATGTGGCGCTTGGCAGCGATCACGCCCTGGCTGATTTCCACCTCGCCCTTGGGGCCCACCAGCTTGCAGGCGCCGCTGCCCGCGATGTCCCCGGACTCGCGGATGGGGGCGGCCACGCCGATGGAGCGGGCGTCGGTCAGAGAAATTTCCACCTGGGTGGCGCTGCGCACCGGGCCCAGAATGCTCACGCCGGAAAGGGTCTTCTTGGGGCCCACCACATCCACGCGCTCCTCGCTGGCATACTGACCGGGCTGGGAAAGCATCTTCTTGATATGCAGCTCATATCCCGCGCCGAACAGCGTCTCCAGGTCCTGCTGGGTTACATGCACGTGACGGGCGGAGGTTTCAACGATAAACGGTTTCATCGTACATCCATCCTTTCTGTTGTGTCCTTCAATATTATACCATCTTTCCGGCGTTTGTAAAGTTCCATTTCGGCCTGTTTCAAGGTTTTGCCGCCCTTGTGCCCCGCGTCTGCGGCATGGTATAATGGGCTATCTCAGCGGCGGAGGAGTGAGCCTATGCGCGCGGTCGGCGTCATTGCGGAATACGATCCCTTTCACCTGGGGCATGCCTATCACCTGGGCCAGGCACGGGAGAAAACCCAGGCTGACTGGGTGATATGCGTAATGTCCGGCTGCTTCACCCAGCGTGGGCAGGGTGCGCTGCTCGCCCCGGCCCTTCGGGCGCGGATGGCGCTGGAGCATGGCGCGGACGTGGTGCTGGAGCTGCCGGTTCCCTGGGCCGTGCGGGAAGCGGAGCATTTCGCCCTGGGCGGCGTGAGCATCCTGCACCGCCTGGGATGCGTCACCGATCTTGCCTTCGGCGCGGAAACGGATGATCTTCCCGCCCTGGCTCAGTGCGCCGCGCTGCTGGAACATCCCACGCCGGAGCTGGACGCGGCGGTGCAGGCGGGGCTTGCCCAAGGGTTGGCCCACCCCGCGGCGCTGGGGCAAGCGCTGGAAAAGCGCTTCCCCGGTCTTGGCCTGGAAAAACCCAACAACGTGCTGGGCCTGTGCTACCTGCGGGCGCTGCTCCGTCTGCGTTCATCCATCCAGCCCACGCTGATTCCCCGGGCAGGCGATTATCATGCCACCTGTCTTGGCGGCGGCTTTTCCTCCGCCACGGCCGTGCGCGGCGCCTTCGCCCGCGGCGATTGGTCCGGCGTCTCCCGGGCCATGCCTGCGGCAGCCTATGCCACGCTCCGTGCAGCGGCGCAGCGCGGAGAAATCTTCCGCTCCGGCAGGCTGGACCCTGTGCTGCTGCATTTGCTTCGCACCGCGGAACCGGAGGCGCTGCGCCGCCTTCCCGGATGCGCCGAAGGCATCGAAAACCGTCTTCGGGACGCCGCGCAGACGGCCGTCAGCCGCCAGGAGCTTCTTGCCGCCGCCAAGACCCGCCGCTATCCCTATGCCCGGCTTTCCCGCCTTTGCGCCTATCTGCTGCTGGGCCTCACGGACCGCGAAGTGAACCCGCAGACGCTTCCGCTCTACGCTCGCCTGCTGGGCTTCCGTCAAGAAGCCCGGCCCCTCCTGCGCGCCATAAAAGCAAGCGGCTTTCCCCTGGTGGAGAAAGTCGCCCATGCGCCCGGATGCAATGCGGTTTTTCAGGCGGATATGCGCGCCTACGACCTGTGGTGCCTGGGCGCAGACCAGCGGCCCGGCCTAGGCTACCGCCAGCAGATTGTAGTGGTAGCCTAAGCGTCAGGTGTTCCGGGTGCGGATGCTTTGGATATTCGCGTACTCGGACAGATTGTTCACAATGTCCTTGTAGGTGGTTTTTCCCTGCATATCAAGGGTATACACATTCGTGTAAAGGTTGTATTTCCCCTTGTTTTCCACGTGGAAGTCAATGTCCAGCACCTTGATGCCCGCCTGCTCAAAATAGCTGTTGATGTAGGCCAGAGTATCCACCCGGTGAATGAACTTGACCTCCACGTTTTTCACGCTGTTGACCCGCACCAGCTTTTGCAGCAGCGCCAGGGTGATCATCACAATGGCGCAGCCCGCCACCGCCAGCCCGTAGTAGCCCATGCCGGCCGCCAGTCCCAGGCAGGCCGCGTTCCACAGGGATGCCGCGGTAGTTAGTCCTGCAATTTTCTTCTGACTGATGAAAATGGTTCCCGCGCCTAGAAAGCCGATGCCGCTGACCACCTGGGCGCTGATGCGGCCCATACTCACCGCAATGCCGCTGTTGGCGTTGTTCAGGTTCAGGGTAATCGTATCGGCGATCATATAAGTCTCCAGCATAGCGATAGTCGCCGCGCCCACGCACACCAGCACATGAGTCCGCATGCCCGCAGGCCGGTTTTTCCGTTCCCGCTCAATGCCGATTACACAACCGACCAAAACCGCCAGCGTCAACCGTATGCAAGCTTCCCACCAGACCATACGCATTTCCTCGCTTTATCCGTAAGGGTACGCATACGCCGCGTTTCCCCGCTACGTAGAATTTGTATATGAATGTTATCATAAACGAACGGATAATTCAAGGATTCTTTTGTGAAACGGGCACAATGAGCAAAGGAGCGGAATATCTCCGCTCCCCTTCCGCGCCGTCACCGGGCGCCTGCCCGTTCCCGGTAGAAAAGCCGTAACAGCCCACGAAGAAACCTCGGCGCCTTCACGCAGACCAGCCGAACGCTCACCCCAGGTCACCTCCCCGCTTTTCCCAGGCGAAGCAGTATCAGCCCCGCGCAGATCAGGACAAAGCCCAGCAGCGCCACCCAGGCCCAGCCGGGAATGCACAGGAAGAGCAGGATGACGCCCAGCCCCACCAGCACGATGCCCGCCAGCACCAGCGCCTGATTGCCCGGCTGCTTGTAGCAGCGCGTGTATCCATTGCCCATCTGCCGCTTATTTTGCATATGCCTCCCCCGTTTCCCTTCCATTGTATGCAGCGGCAGACCAAAAAGAACGGCGGGAGCGCGGTTGCTCCGCGTTCTCCCGCCGCCGTGGGATTTATTCCGTGATGCCGTAGATGTCGCAAGCGTTCCGGTAGGTGTACGCCGCCACTTCCTCAAAGGTTTCCCCGCGCAAAAGCGCAATCTTTTCCGCCACATAGCGCACGTTGGCCGGCTCATTCCTGCGGCCGCGCACGGGTTCGGGCGCCAGATAGGGGCTGTCGGTTTCAATGAGCAGCCGGTCCCGGGGAACATTTTTTGCAGCCAGCTGCAGGTTCGGCGCCTTTTTGAAGGTCACCGGCCCGGCAAAGGAAATGTAAAAGCCCATGTCCAGGTATTCCTTGGCGGACTCCCAGCTGCCGGAATAGCAATGGATGATTCCCCGCGGTAGCCGTGCCCGGCGGGCGCGGAACAACTCCAGCATATCCCCATGGGCGTCCCGGATATGGAACACCGCCGGAGCGCCCAGGGTATACGCCAGCTCAATCTGCCGCTGGCACACCTCGCGCTGGATCTGCCGGGGACTGAAATCGTAGTAGTAGTCCAGACCGATCTCCCCGATGGCCTTGGCCTGCCCGGAGGTATACCAGTCCGCCAGGCGCTGCAGGTCTTCCTCCCGGAAGCCCTTGGCCTCATGGGGATGAATGCCCACCACCGCCACGCAGCCCGGATGCGCGGCGGCAAAGCTCACCCCATGGGCGGAGGTGGCCATATCCGAACCCACCACCGCCATGCGGGTCACGCCGTTTTCCGCCATGCGCTGCAGCACCGCGTCACGGTCCTGGTCAAATTTTTCCTCGTCCACATGACAGTGGGAATCAAACAGCGCCGTCATCCGATGATGGCGCCATCCTCCACGCCCTCCTGCACGGAAACCAGCTTCAGGTGATCCTCCGCATCCACCGCGGAAAGAATCATGCCCTGGCTCTCAATACCTGCCAGCTTCGCGGTTTTCAGGTTGGAGATCAGCACCACCTGGCGGCCCACCAGCTCCTCGGGGGTATAGTACTGGGCGATGCCGCTGACCACCGTGCGGGTGCCATCCTTGCCCAGGGAAAGCTGGAACTTCAGCAGCTTCTTGCTCTTTTCCACCTTTTCGCAGGCCAGCACGCGGGCCACCTGCAGCTTGCACTTGAAGAAATCGTCGATCTCGATTTCCGCGGGATATTCGGGTTCGGCGTGTTTTTTCTTCTCCGGCTGCTTGGCGGGCTGCTTTTCCGCCTTGGGCGCTTCGGTCTTGGGAGCGTCGCGCTCCAGTTCCTTCTGAATATCCAGGCGCGGGAAAAGCGCCTCGCCCTTATGCACCTGCAAGCCTGCGGGCAGCACGCCAAAGGGCTTTTGCACAGAGGCCCAATCCGTCAGCGCGAGATCGGTCACGCCCAGCTGCGCATAGATGCGCGCGGGCGTGCGGGGCATCACGAAGCCAATGAGCGCCGCCACCCGGCGCACACACTCGGCCAGGGTATACAATACCGTGCGCAACCGGGGCTTGCCGGCGTCCTCCCGTCCAAGCACCCAGGGCTGGGTCACATCGATGTACTTGTTGCATTCGCCGATGAGCTTCCAGATCTCCTGAAGCGCGCCGGAGAACTGCAGGGCATCCATCTGCTTTTCCACCTTGCCGGGAAGCTCCTCCGCCAGCTGCCAGAGGGCGCGGTCCACATCCTCCACAGCATCCGCGGCGGGGATCTGGCCGCCGAAATATTTCTCGATCATGGCCACCGTGCGGCTGACCAGGTTGCCCAGGTCGTTGGCCAGGTCGGCGTTGATGCGGGTCAGCATGGCCTTCAGGGTGAACTCGCCGTCGCTGCCGAAGGGCATTTCCCGCATGAGGAAATACCGCACCGCATCGGAAGAATAGCGGTTGCACAACACCACCGGGTCCACCACGTTCCCTACGGATTTGCCCATCTTCTTGCCGTCGATAACCAGCCAGCCATGGCCGAACACCTGCTTGGGCAAGGGCAGCCCCAGGGCATGAAGCATGATGGGCCAGATAATGGTATGGAAGCGGACGATCTCCTTGCCCACCATATGCACGTCCGCGGGCCAGTACTTGCGATACAGCTCGTCATGGTCGGTGCCGTAGCCCAGGGCGCTGATATAGTTGCTCAGCGCGTCCAGCCATACATACACCGTATGCTTGGGGTCAAAGGTCACAGGGATACCCCACTGGATGGAGGTGCGGCTGACGCACAGGTCCTCCAGGCCGGGCTTAAGGAAGTTGTTCATCATCTCGTTGGCCCGGGAAGCAGGCTGGATAAAGTCGGGATGCTCTTCAATATACTGAATCAGCCAGTCCTGATACTTGCTGAGCTTGAAAAAGTAGCTCTCCTCCCGGGTCTTTTCCACGGGGCGGCCGCAGTCGGGGCACTTGCCGTCCTTGAGCTGCAGCTCCGTCCAGAAGGATTCGCAGGGGGTGCAGTACCAGCCTTCATACTCGCTCTTGTAAATATCGCCCTGGTCGTACAGCTGCTTGAACAGCTTCTGCACGCAAGCCACATGCCGCTGGTCCGTGGTGCGGATGAAATCGTCGTACTGAATGTCCATCAGCTTCCACAGGTCCTTGATGCCGTCCACGATATGATCCACGTACGCCTGGGGCGTCACGCCCTTTTCCTTGGCCTTGCGCTCGATCTTCTGGCCGTGCTCGTCGGTACCGGTAAGGAAATAGGTATCATAGCCCGTCATCTTCTTGAAGCGGGCCATGGTATCCACCGCCGTGGAGCAGTAAGCGTGGCCGATGTGCAGATTATCGCTGGGATAATAAATCGGCGTGGTGATGTAAAAGGTTTTCTTCTGGCAGTCCTGGCACATGTCGCAATCCTCCTCAGTTCCATGAAAAAAAGCCGCCCCCGCAAAAGGGGCGGGCTTGTACCCGCGTTGCCACCCTGATTTATCGCTTCTCCTGCGTATAACGGCGCGACCCGGCGCGGCTTGGAAATATTCTTCCTGGGCTGCGCGGCTCCGGAGCCATGTTCCCGCACGTTCCCCGGCCGCCTTTCACCTGCCGCGGCTCTCTTGACGCTTCCCGCACGGTACTCTTTCCTTCATTGCCAATAAAGGCATTATAAGGGATAGGGCGCCGGTTTGTCAATGCGGAAATAAGCAATCCGTCCGCTGACCTTGACAATGAATCTCCGTTTGCGATATGATAGCTCCAACAAAAGTCGAAGGAGGCTTTCGCTGATGAACCGTCCCACCTGAGCGCACGCAAAACGCCTGTAAAAAGGTTGCCGTTCCGGCAGCCGTGTTTTGCTATGCTTAGAAAGGACCATTTCATCCATGAAACGAAATATTGCGTTCATGTACGCCATCGCCCTGACCCAGGGCATGGTGTTCTATGGCCCCGTGGCTACGCTGTACCGTCAGGCCCAGGGCGTATCCGTTTTTGAAATCACACTGATTGAAAGCATTTCCATGTTGCTGTGCATTCTGTTGGAAATTCCCTGGGGAATGATCGCGGACCGAATCGGATACAAAAAGACCATGGTCGTTTCCAACCTGGTCTATTTTCTATCCAAACTGGTTTTCTGGCAGGCAACCGGCTTCGCGGGTTTTCTTGCCGAGCGCGTGCTGCTGAGCGTCGCGATTGCCGGGCTGTCCGGCGTGGACGTCAACCTGCTTTATCTTTCCAGTCCCGAGCAAAACCGCCAGCGCGTCCTGGGCATATACAACAGCCTGGGCATGGCCGGCCTCCTGGCCGCTTCCGTGGCGTATACCCTATTACCTCCCCAGCACTACCGCTTGCTGGGCGGGCTGACCGCGGTGAGCTACGGCATCGCCGCGCTGCTTACCTTGGGCCTTGCGGAAACAGCCGCGCCAGGCAGCCGTGAAATCACCCTGTACCACACGGTCCGCCTGCTGGGCCAGACGCTGCACAACAAATCCCTGCTCTGCTTTCTGCTGGCGGTGGCCCTGCTCAGCGAAACGCATCAAACCATAACCGTATTTCTCAACCAGCTGCAATATACCCGCAGCGGCATGACGGAAGCAGGCATCGGCTATGCCTATATGGCTGCTACGGCCCTGGGGCTTGCAAGCGGATATTCGGCCCGCTTCACCCAACGCGCAGGCCGCAAACGGGCCGGTATCTACCTTTTTCTTCTGCCCTTGTGCGCTTGTCTGGCGCTGGCCTGTTGTCCCTTCCCGCTTCTCTCGGTAGCAGGCATACTGACCTTACGATTGTGCGACAGTCTGTTTCAACCTTTCCAGACCAAGATACAAAACGAGCTGCTCCGCACGCCCTATCGCGCCACCGCGCTGAGCCTGAACGCCATGCTTACCGACGGCATAGCCATTGGCACCAATCTAGCCTACGGCGCGCTGGCGCAGCGCAGCCTGCCGCTGGCCTTTGGCTTCGGAGCGCTGTTGTGCCTCACCGGTCTGGGACTGTTTCTGGCATGGTACCGGCGCATGCAGGCGGCTTTATAAGGCCATGGGAAGTTTCAGCTGCACCAGCACGGGCCGGAGAATCTCCAGCATTTCGGGAACGCGAATCAGCTCGATGGCGCCGTAGGGCGCATCCAGCACGCGCTCCAGGGCAAAACGGTACATCTCCATGACGTCCACCAGCACCCCGGGTTCCAGGGGGCGGCCCTCCGCCAACGCGCGCAGAAGTTCACGCGCTACGCTTATCCAGCACTGATTCATCAAGTCCAGCATCATGCCGGGCAAATAGGGATTGTCCAGGGAAAACAGCACGCCCGCATCCCGACACTGACCCAGAGCGTCCTCCATCAGGCCGTGAAAGCCCTCCCGCAGGGCATCCTGGTAGCGTATGCGCACGGATAGCCCCTCCGGCTTATCCAGCAGCGGCAGCAACAGGGAAAGGAACTTCTCTTCGCCCTTGCGCAGCGGCATGGCATAGAAAAAAACCATCCGAAGCCGGTCCAGCGGCGCTTCCACCGCCGCCAGCGCCTCCTGGGCCTGGTTCACCGCGCGGGCTGCCCGCTGCGCGCACAAGGTAGCGAGCACCTGTTCCTTGCTCTCAAAATGGTGGTAAAAGCTCCCCTTGCTGGTGGACAGCACATCCAGTATATCCTGGACACTGGTCGCCTCATAGCCTTTTGTATAGAACAGCTTTTCCGCCACATCCAAAATAGCCTGGCGTTTTTCGTCTCCCTTTCGCATGTATCCTCCACATCCCCAACGGCTTCCGCCGGACTTCACGCTACGCAGCTCTATATAGACTTCGGTTCGTTTTCTTGAATTCCTGCTTTCGTCTGCCGGTTGTTCCATTTTTTTCGGCATTCTGCCCGGACAGGACGGCTTCGCGCCGCGCCTGCCGTTTCGCTGCACGGCAGGGGTAAAATCATGCAGGAAGCCGGCTTATGCTTCCGGTGTAAAGCGGAACGTTTGTCTGGTATGCGCTGACGGCTTCTGCGTAAGCGTTACCCGCCACAGACTGCCGGGGAAATTCCGGGCCATACGGGAATCCGTCACTGGCATTTCCTCCACCGCGCAGTCCAGGCGCCGGTCATAGCGCAGGCATACCGTACCCAGCAAGAGTCCGTCCGCCGTCAGCTGCGGACGGGGCCGCGAAAGAAATACCCAGACGATCTCCTGGGGCGTATCCAGGACAACTTCATCCTCCAGCGCCAGTCCCGCGCCAAAGGTAAAGCTCCGGCGCAGCGCCCGCACGCCGGTTTCGGCCGGATAGGCCCCGGCGATGTCCATAACGATCCGCGCCTTCTCCTCGCCAATATCCCGCGCGGCGTGCGCCTGGCCGGGCGCCTGCTCCGCGCCGCCGATCAGCGGCACGTTGTGATTGCGGGAGCGGGTATTCCATAGCGTATAGCGCTGGTCGGAGAATGTTTTTGCGGTATAGACCATGTTGCCCGCATCCACGATCACCGGTTGACCGCGGTGGAACAGCAGGAACGTGCCCACATCGTTGTGGTTATGGCTTTCTCCATTATGCCCGCCCTTGCACGCCACATACATCTCTCCACACCGCCGGGCAAAAACCTGCAGCTGCGGCAGGGAGACCTGTTCCTCCGCCTCCGGGTAGGGGCCGGGCGCCGGCGCATGGAACAACGCATCCAGCACACGGTTCATCTGCGGCGTATCGCGGGGAACCATGACGGAGCCTGTGGCAGCCCCCAGGGCGCACAGCCCCGGATTGCCTGTATGGCGTCCGTAAGCGTAAAGGCGTTCCCCGTCCAGCATGGGCTGCGCGTCGCAGTCGGCAAAGTTCCAGTACCATGGCCCGGCAATATGGCTGTGCAGCGGAAACGCGCCGATACGGCGAATCTTCTCCTGTTCCCAGTACACCGCCTGGCCTCCGGTAAGGCGTTCCACCGCCTCCAGGCAATCCAGCAGCGCGCCGCCGGCCATGTTCCAGTATCCCGCGCCTTCATCGCACCCGCCGTCCTCCGGCATGCCCGCCAGATAACGGTCCAGCATGCTTAGCCCTCGGGAAAAAATCTGCCGAAGCAGCGCGTCATCCCGAACCACCGCCAGCGCCGCCAGAAAAATGCTGGAAAGTATCCAGGGCGTCCAGTTGTTGAGATCCTTGCGGATCATGCCCATCCAGTGAAAATCGTCCCGATAGAGAAACGGCGTAAAGACACGCTCTTCCAACTCCCGCAACACGCGCCGGCGGATGACCGGCGTGACCCCGTCCAGCTCCCGCCCCAGCATGCGCGCCGTCAGCGCCAGGGTGCAAGCCGTCTGGGCGGCAAACAGGTCCACATATGGGTTTCTTTTTTCCGGCAAGGGCCGCTGGGAAGCCGGCGTCTGTCCCGCATGGCTGCTGCCATTATGGGCGCTGATGCCCCAGAAAGTTTCTTCGCAGACGCACCACAATCCGTCAACCACCTGATCCAGCAGCGCCGCGTCCGGCCGGATGCAGTAAGCCAGGGCTGCGCCGATCAGCGTGCGCCGCCGGAGAAAATACGGGTCCTCATACACCTTGCGGCTTCCGTCCCGGACAAAGGCCATGAATTGGGTAGCCGTGAGCATGGGATAGGATGTCGCAAGGGCTTCCTTTCCCCAGGCGGTCACCTCGTCCCGCCGCTGCTGCGGCAACGCCTCCCAGGCCCTGTCCCCGCATAGCGGATAAGGGAAGCGCGCTTCCCATTCCGCGAGTTCCTTCACATTGTCAAAGACTTGTGCCAGCATGAGGTCTTTTCCTCCTTGCGCAGGTGATGGGGAGACATGCTGCCCCTGGTTCTTTCAGCAACAGTATACGCCCTTTTCCAGAATTTGCAACGCCTGTGCCAGGCATGGAAAATGTTGTGAAAACGGCGATTTGCGGGCGCCGCAACCCTTCTTCTCTCTTGACTTTTTTCCCCAGATGCGGTACGCTTCAAACGGCTACGTTTGGTTGATTTTGCCTGAAAGGAGAGACGGTATGAGCTTTACCGTGCATCCCTGGAAAGTAGTGGAAACGGGCTGGGATCCCGGACAGATGCGCCTGGGCGAGAGCCTGACCTCCCTGGGAAACGGATATATGGGCCTGCGTGGCAATTTTGAGGAGGATTACTCCGGGGAGTGCCATCGAGGCACCTATCTGGGGGGCGTATGGTTCCCGGATAAAACACGGGTAGGCTGGTGGAAAAACGGATACCCGAAATACTTCGGCAAGGTGATCAACGCCGTCAACCTCATCGGCGTGCATGTGCTGCTGGACGGTGTTTCCCTGGATCTGAACAAAATGACGGTGTGGGAATTTCACCGGGAAGTGGATATGCGCAACGGCATCCTCACCCGCAGCGTCATGGCGGAAACGCCCAAGGGCAGCCTGCGCATAGACTGCGAGCGCTTTGTTTCCATGGCGCGCAAGGAATTGCTTGCGCTGCGCTATACGTTGACGCCTTCCTTTGACTGCAAGCTGGAAATGACCCCCTACCTGGACGGGGATGTGCGCAACCTGGATGCCAACTATCAGGAGCGCTTCTGGGACATGCTGGACGGCATCGCGGAGGAGGATGCCGCCGCCGTGCTGGTCAAAACCCGGGAAAATCCCTTCGATACGCCGCGTTTTACGGTAGCGGCGGCCATGGCCACCCGGTGCGACGACCTGAGCTGCATCGATACCGCGGCGGTGAAGGGCGGTTGCGCCATGCGCTTTGTGGGCGAGGTCCAGGCGGAGAAAAGCGTCTGCCTGGAAAAATTCGCGCTGGTTTACACCAGCCGGGATCACCAAGAGGACCAGCTCCTGCGCCTGGCCATGGACGCGGCCCACGACGCCCTGGCCGAAGGCTATGACAAGGCCCGGGAAGCCCAGTGCGACGCATGGAAGCGCAAATGGGACATGGCGGATGTGCAGATCGAGGGCGACGACAGCGCCCAGCAGGGCATCCGCTTCAATCTGTTCCAGCTGCTCAGCACCTATACAGGCGAGGATGCGCGGCTGAATATCGGCCCCAAGGGCTTTACCGGTGAAAAATACGGCGGCGCCACCTACTGGGACACCGAAGCCTATTGCTTTCCGGTGTACATGGCGGTGGCCGGGCAGGAGGTAGCCAGGCAGCTGCTGGTTTACCGCTGGCAGCAACTCCCCGGCGCATATGAAAACGCCCGGCAGCTGGGGCTGGAAGGCGCGCTGTATCCCATGGTGACCTTTACCGGGGAAGAGTGCCACAACGAGTGGGAAATCACCTTTGAGGAGATTCACCGAAATGCCGCCATTGCCTACGCCATCTACAATTATGTGACCTATACCGGCGACGAGGATTACCTGCGCAAGGAAGGCATGGAAGTGCTGCTGGGAATCGCCCGCTTCTGGGTATCCCGGGTGCATTTCAGCAAACACGCGGGGAAATACATGATCCATGGCGTCACCGGTCCCAATGAGTACGAAAACAACGTCAACAATAACTGGTACACCAACCGCATGGCGGCCTGGTGCCTGGACTGGTGCGTGGAAGCGGCACACATCGTGGGCGACAAGCGCGCCCGGGAGCTGGGCTTCGGCAAGGACGAGCAGGACCGCATGAAGAAGATCTCCTTCAGCATGTACTATCCCATGGATGCGGAGCGTGGCATCTTCCTTCAGCAGGACACTTTCCTGGACAAGGAGCTTAAGCCCGCCAGTGAAATTCCCGCCGCGGAACGCCCCATCTGCCAGCACTGGAGCTGGGACAGGATTCTCCGTTCCTGCTACATCAAGCAGGCGGACGTCCTCCAGGGCATGTATTTCCTGGGGCACCTGTACGATCATGAAACCAAGAAGCGCAATTTTGACTTCTACGAACCCATGACCGTCCACGAAAGCAGCCTTTCTCCCTGCGTACACAGCATCCTGGCCGCGGAACTGGGCTACCGGGACAAGGCGGTGGAAATGTACAAGCGCACGGCCCGCCTGGACCTGGACAATATCAACCGGGATACCGTGGACGGGCTGCATATCACCAGCATGTCCGGAAGCTGGCTGGCCATCGCCCAGGGGTTCGCAGGCATGCGCACGGTGCGCGAGCTGGCCTTCGCCCCGTTCCTGCCGGACTGCTGGAAGGGCTACGCCTTCAAGCTCAATTACCGCGACCGGCTGATCCAGCTATCCGTGCATGGCGAGGAAATCAAGCTGACCCTGCTCAAGGGCGAGCCGCTGACCCTCCGCGTCTACCGCAAGCGCCACCGGCTGGAAAATGAACTGACTCTACACCTGCAATAACACCACCAAAGGGGGGAAACCATGAAGCGTGTATTTTTAACGGTTCTGGACGCGGTGGGCGTAGGATACCTGCCTGACGCGGAGCAATATGGGGACGTGGGCGCGTGTACCTTTGGTCATGTGGTGGATGCCTGCCACCCGCAGCTGCCCAACCTGGCGCGCCTGGGCCTGGGACAGATTGCGGGAACGCACTATCCCCCCGATCCCCAGGCAAAGGGCGCCTATGGCCGGGCCATGGAAAAAAGCGCAGGCAAGGATACCACCACCGGTCACTGGGAAATTGCCGGGCTTCGCCTGGAAAAACCTTTTCCCACCTATCCGCAAGGCTTTCCGGCAGAGATGATGGACGCCTTCGAAAAGGCCATTGGCCGGAAAACCCTGGGGAATAAGCCCGCTTCCGGCACCGCTATCCTGGATGAGCTGGGCGCGGAGCATATGCGCACGGGATGGCCCATCGTATATACTTCCGCCGACAGCGTATTCCAGATCGCCTGCCATGAGGAAATCATCCCTTTGGCGGAGCTGTACCGCATGTGCGAGATTGCCCGTGCGCAGCTCACCGGCGACCATACGGTGGGGCGGGTCATCGCCCGGCCCTTCGTGGGCGCTCCGGGACACTTCACCCGGACCAAGGGCCGCCGGGATTACTCCGTGGAGCCTTTTGGCCCCACGCTCCTGGATGCGGTAAAGGAAGCCGGTATGGAGTGCCTGGGCGTGGGCAAGATCGAGGATATTTTCTACCACCGGGGCCTGACAGGCAGCAATCACGCCGCGGGAAATCCCGCGTGCATCGAGGCGTGGCTGGATTACATGCGCCGGGATTTCCAGGGACTGGTATTTACCAACCTGGTGGATACGGATATGCTCTACGGGCACCGGAACGATCCTCAGGGCTTCGCGGACGCATTGGCATACATAGATGGCAAGCTGCCGGAGATCCAGGGGCTTATGGGCGCTCAGGATCTGCTCATCATTACCGCCGACCACGGCTGCGATCCCACCTTCCCGGGCACGGACCATACCCGGGAGTATATTCCCCTGCTGGTGTGGCATCCCGGCATGGAAAAGCTGGTGGACCTGGGCACACGGACCACCTATGCCGACATTGCCGCTACAGTGGCGGAATTCCTGGGACTGCCCCAGCGCTTCGGCGCGACCTCTTTCCTGCAAGCGCTGTATTGACGAAAGGACGTGGGCGCAATGAGCGAATACATGCAGAAGATACAAACCGCGGCGGATACTGTCCGCCAGGCGGTGGGCGAGGCGGAAATCGGCATTATCCTTGGCAGCGGGCTGGGAGATTATGTAGAAGCGCTGACGGATGCCCAAAGCATCGACTACGCGGATATTCCCGGCTTCCCCCGCTCTACGGTGCCGGGACACAAGGGGCGTTGGGTGACCGGCACGCTGCACGGCAAGCGGGTATGCATGATGCAGGGCCGCTTTCACGCCTATGAGGGATACGACCTGCGGGATGTGACGCTGCCCGTGCGGGTCATGGCCCTGCTGGGCGTCAAAACCCTGATCGTCACCAACGCGGCAGGGGGCGTAAACCTGTCCTTCCATCCGGGAGATCTGATGCTGATTACCGACTGCATCAATTTTTCCGGTATGAATCCCCTGCGCGGCGAGAACCTGGACGCCTTCGGTCCGCGCTTTCCCGACATGAGCCAGGCGTACAGCCGGGAACTGATCGGCCTGGCGGAGCGCTGCGCGGAAGAAATGGGCGTATCCGTACAAAAAGGCGTGTACTGCTGGTTCAACGGTCCCTGCTTCGAAACGCCTGCGGAGATCCGTATGGCCCGCGTGCTGGGCGCGGACGCCGTGGGCATGTCCACCGTGCCGGAAACCATTGTGGCCCGGCACAGCGGGCTGCGGGTGTTCGGCGTCAGCTGCATTACCAATATGGCGGCGGGCATTCTCGATCAACCCTTGAATCACGAGGAAGTCATGGAAACCGCCGAAAAAGTGAAGCATACCTTCCGCGGCCTGCTGGATCGTGTGATCGCATCCATGTAAGCCGTTCATGCCAGGGGGCTGTTGCGAAACGCAAGTCGTGCAACAGTCCCCTGCCGTCGGATATGTAATGAAAGCGGAAGGACTGCGGCTCCCCCCACACCTTCCCGGGATTTTGAAAGCCTGTCGCCGCGGGAACACCCACGGCGCCTTTTTTTACATTTTTTCCCGACAAATGAACCAAATTCCGGCACTATTCCGTCAAAATGATAGAACGTTAAAAATGGAGGAATCACAAGTGCGGAAAAGGGTGGCGCTCCTGGTCATGGCGCTTATGTTGAGCAGCTGCGCGGCGGCGGAATCACTGTCCATACATGCGCCGGATACAGTGCATCCCTTCGGAACAGCGCAAATCACGGTGGAAGTTCCGCTTCCTGGGACGCTGACGGTACGGGTAGCCGACGGTTACGGAGAGCAGCAGCCCGTAGTCCGGCAGCTGGCAGTGACGCCCGGAACGGTGACGCTGGACTACGACGGACTGTCCTATTGCGGCATGCCGCTGATGTCCGGCAGCGCCACGCTGACCGCGCAGCTTCAGACAGTGGAAGGCTCCTGCCTGGAATCCTCTTCCAGCATGCGCATCGGCGACGCGGAACCCGTGCTGGAATATGCCCTGCCTCGAAGCGAAACCTATTACCTGGAGCAGCACGGGAGCTGGATGGTGGACTGCGGCGTCAGCGGCAAGAGCGAGATCTGCCTGAGCATCTACGCGGACGCAGAACGGACCGAGCACGTGGTCTCTGTGCGCAAGACCATTGCCAATCAAGGGATATTTTCCATTCCCTGGAAGGGAGAAACCGGCGACGGGCGCGTAGCAGCGGGCATCTACTGGTGCAGCGTCTACCGCAAAGGCCAGGAGGAGCGCGCCTTTGTTTTTCCGCTCTATGTGGAGGAAGGCGCTCCTCCCGAGGAAAACATCTATCTTACCGGGAGCCTTCTGCCCCAGAGCGACGATCCCGACGAGCTTCTGGAAAAGTTTTACGCCCCGCTGGTGGTAATAGACATCGAAGCCACCGACCATCAGGAGATTTACAAGGAACCCAGCACGAAAAGCGAGGTGCTGGGTACCGTGCATGGACAATCCCAGGGCCTGGAGGTACTGGAACAGGGCAAGCAATTCACCCTGGTAGGCGCGTGGCGGCATGAGGACGGCGCATACATCCAGGGCTATGTACCCAATTCCCTGCTGATGGTGGTGCGTCCCTTCGAGCACTACGGCGTAATCATTGACAAACCCCGGCAGGAGCTGCGGGTCTATGAGTACGGGACCCTTGTGGGAAAAATGCGCGTCAGTACGGGCCTGATGGCGGAGGACAAGCTGTTCCGGGAGACCCGTGCCGGCGCGTTTATCACCACGGACCGGATGATTGCCTTTGACAGCAACGGCTTTACCTACCGCTACCCCATCCGCATCGACGGCGGGAATCTGATCCATCAAATGGGGTACAAGCCGGCCGCCAAGGGCGGCTTTGCCCAGCAACTGGGGGATCTGGGCTGGAAGGCGTCGGAAGGCTGCGTGCGCATGGACTACCGCACGGACGAGGAATACACCCTGAACGCCTACTGGATCTGGACGCATCTGGAGCGCGGCACCAAGGTGCTGGTGCTGGACGACCCGGACGCCCGGGAGGCACGCCTGGAAGCGCTGACCCGGTAAGCCCCAAAAAAACATAAGAAACGCAGGGAAGACCTTGCATCCAGGACCGTGAGCAAGTACAATAATCCTATTCCAAGCGGCTTCCAGGAAGCCGGCGCGCAAGGATGCGCGTAACTGAAAGGAGTATTTGCCACATGAGTGATTATGCCCAGCGCGTATTGGATGGTTTGAAAGCCCGCAATGCCCATGAAAAGGAGTTCATCCAGGCGGCGACGAAGATCCTGACCACGTTGAAGCCCGTGATCGACAAGCACCCCGAATATGAAAAGGCGGGTTTACTGGAACGCTATGTAGAGCCCGAGCGCGTGATCCTTTTCCGAATTCCGTGGGTGGACGATCAGGGGAACGTTCAGGTGAACCGCGGCTACCGGGTGCAGTTCAACAGCGCCATCGGACCCTATAAGGGCGGCCTGCGGCTGCATCCCAGCGTGAATCTGTCCATTATCAAGTTCCTGGGCCTGGAGCAGATTCTCAAGAACAGCCTGACCGGCCTGCCCATCGGCGGCGGCAAGGGCGGCAGCGACTTTGATCCCAAGGGCAAGAGCGACAATGAGGTCATGCGCTTCTGCCAGAGCTTCATGACCGAGCTGTACCGTCACATCGGCAAAGATGTGGACGTACCCGCCGGCGATATTGGCGTGGGCGCCCGTGAAATCGGCTTCCTGTATGGGCAGTACAAGCGTATCACCGGCCTGTATGAAGGCGTGCTCACCGGCAAGGGCCTCACCTACGGCGGTAGCCTCACCCGCAAGGAAGCCACCGGCTTCGGCCTGTGCTACCTGACCCAGGAAATGATGCGCTGCAACGGCAAGGATGTGGCCGGCAAGACCGTGGTCATCAGCGGCAGCGGCAACGTAGCCATCTATGCCGCCCAGAAGATCACCGAAATGGGCGCCAAGGTGGTCGCCATGAGCGACTCCAACGGCTATATCTATGACGCCAACGGCGTGAACCTGGACGTGATCAAGCAGCTGAAGGAAGTGGAGCGCAAGCGCATCAAGGAATACGTTCAGGCTGTGCCCACCGCCACCTACACCGAAGGCTGCTCCGGCATCTGGACCATTCCCTGCCAGATCGCGCTACCCTGCGCCACCCAGAACGAAATTGATGAGAACAGCGCCAAGGCGCTGATTGCCAACGGCGTGGAAGCCGTGGGCGAAGGCGCCAACATGCCCTCCACCCTGGAAGCCACCGCTGCCTTCCAGCAGGCCGGTGTGCTCTTTGCCCCTGCCAAGGCAGCCAATGCCGGCGGCGTGGCCGTCTCCGCCCTGGAGATGAGCCAGAACAGCCAGCGCCTGAGCTGGACCTTTGAAGAAGTGGACGCCAAGCTCAAGGACATCATGGTGGGTATCTTCCACAAGGTAGACGAGGCCGCCAAGGAATACGCTACCGCCGGAGATTATGTCGCCGGTGCGAATATCGCGGGCTTCCTGAAGGTTGCCGATGCCATGATGGCTCAGGGCGCGGTGTGACGCGGAAAACGCGCCAAACGGAATCAAAGGCGGGACGTGCCGGAAACCGGCGCGCCCCGCTCCTTTTTAGGGCATCGCGGCAGCCTTGGCGCCAGTCGTTGCGTAATGGAAGCAGTGAGGAGGAAGCATGAAAACAGGATTGGTGCTGGAGGGCGGCGCCATGCGCGGACTGTACACAGCAGGAGCGCTGGATGTGCTTCTGGCACAGGGAATCACCGTAGATGGAATGATCGGCGTGTCCGCAGGCGCGGTATTCGGCTGCAATTACAAGTCCGAGCAGGCGGGCCGGGTGCTCCGGTACAATACCGCCTACTGCCGTGACCCGCGATATATGGGGTTGCGTTCGCTGATTCGCACAGGGGATCTATTTGGCGAAGAATTCTGTTACCATGAGATTCCCCAGCGCCTGGACCCTTTCGACCAGCAGGCGTTTCGCAACAACCCCACAGCCTTTTACGTGGTGTGTACCGATGTGCGCACCGGAAAGGCCGTATACCGCCGCCTGACGGATGGAGGCGAAGAAGATATTGCGTGGATGCGCGCCTCCGCCTCCATGCCTCTGGTTTCCCGTACGGTGCATGTGGGCGGATATGAATTGCTGGACGGCGGCATTGCCGATTCCATCCCCATTGCCTGGTTCCGCAAGCAGGGTTTTCTTCACAACCTGGTCATTCTTACGCAACCAGCAGGATACCGCAAGAAGCCATCCGCGGCGATGCCCGTGATGCGGTATCTGCTTCGAAAATACCCCGCCATCGTACAAGACATGACCAACCGCCACCTGCGTTACAATGAAACTCTTGCGCTACTGGAGCAGTTGGAAACGCAAGGTCATACCCTGGTACTTCGTCCCAGTCGGGCCTTACCCGTGAGGCGAGTGGAAAAAGATCCCGAACGTCTGCGCGCAGCCTATGAAATCGGACGGTCAGACGCGCAGGCGCGCTTATCCGAAATCCAACGTTTTTTTGCCGGCGCATAAAGCAAAGCGCGAAGCATCCTTTCTTCAAGGATACTTCGCGCTTCAGCGTGTCAAAAAAGTGGCGTTGCCACTTTTTTGAGGAAGCACCTTCGGCCAACCAGAGGTCGTCCGAAGGTGTA
>CALVVZ010000003.1 GCA_944364075.1 uncultured Clostridia bacterium | reverse complement strand
TGCGAACGCTCAAAATGATTAGAAATCCATTAAAATAAGGCACTCCAAGGCAGACGAAGGCAAGCAAATGCGAACGCTATTTGCTTCTCCTAAGCGACAGGCCACTGGTTCGAACCCAGCCGGGGGTGCTAAGAATGACCTCTGTAAGCCGTTTTTTGATGGTTTACAGCGTTTTTTTGTTATCGTTTTCCCGGAGCGTACTTGTCGCTCCAGCGGAACGATTTTATACATTTTCCGCTGTATGCCTGCTAATTGGATTCGAACTATTTTTCCGGTCTTGCTAATAAAAAACGCCGATTTGCTAATACGATTTTCCCGCCCTATTTTTCGGATGGGGCCGACGCCAGCAATGCGGCCAGTGTGTTGGCCAGTTCCGGCGACTTGCGAAGCTGCTCCACCAGGGCCTCTAAATCCAATGTGGCGGGCGCCTGTTCCCTTGGCTCCTCCGGCGGACGAACCGCCCGAAGATCCGGCTTGGCATAGAAGGCACTCTCAAACTTCTGGGCGTTGATCTTGCGGTCCTCGTCCAGGATATGGGCATACACGCTGGTGATCATGTCGATCTCCGCATGGCCCGTGTCGCCCTGCCTTCTCCCGCAGCTTCTCAAACTCCTTCAGGATGATACGGTCCTCACAGGGGTGGCCATTGGCCAGCGCTACCACCAGATCGTAGTCCTGATACTTGTCACGGAGCAGCGCCCGCAACTCGTCTTGCGCAGATTTCCATTCCTGCAGGATGTAAGCCGGAGTCTTGGGCAGCCATACCTTGCGGATGCTGGAATCGGTCTTGGGCTTCTTCAAGATGATCCTGATGCTGGTGTTGGGAAACAGTGGCATGAACAAATGGTATCGTGCAGATAATCCGCCAGCAGTCCGCCTTCCACATAGGCCAGCGCTTCTGGAACGCCGGTCCGCGTCCGCCGGTTGGCTTTCAAGGCCTGGATGGTGGACTGAATTTCCCGGTGACGTCCCTGGGCCTTGAGCTGTGCAATGACTGCGTTTATGTCCGGCACGGAGCCGCCGCATAGCGCCTTGAAACCCTCTGCCTGGTACCAGTTGGCTGTTTGCAATCCAAGATGCCGGCTTCCCGAGTGGACCACCAGGTAATAAGAACCGTCCTGCCCACGGTCCACCTCGATGAAATGATTGCCTCCGCCCAGGGTGCCCACAGAGCGTCGGGCCCGGCTGAGGTTCACGTGTGCGCTGCACTTCAGCTCATCCAGCAGGACTTGCTCCGCATAGGGATGCGGCGTTTGCCGGACATTCCGTCCAAAGGGAATGTTGTTACGGATCAGTTGATCCAGCCGGTCAAAGTCCATGTTCTTTTCGGCGATGCGGATGGTTTCCATACCGCAGCCGATGTCAACGCCCACCATACCGGGGACGACCTTGTCCTGGATAGTCATCGTGGTGCCAATGGTACAGCCTTTGCCCGCATGCACATCCGGCATGATGCGCAGCTTGCAGCCGGCAAAGACTGCCTGGTCGCAAACGGACTGAATCTGGCTGCGCGCCAGTGCTTCCAGGCTTTCGGTGTATACGATAGCGCTGTTGTATGCGCCTTGAATTTCAATCATGTTCCATGAGTTCCTTTCCTTAAGGTTTCCTGTCCATTGCTGCCTGCCACGGGGTAAACGCTCCGGCTCCAGCAAACACGCCTAAACCCTTATCGTGGATTTGATCAAGCTTTATGCTGTATGCTTTAGCAGTTTAACGCTTGAACTTCTACAATCTTACGTTTTACGCTGTAAGTCCTACGTTTTACGGCTTAAGTTTTCAGCGGGGACTTTCTTTGATCATGCAATTTCTAGTTGCAGAGCGTCCCTTGTTTTTCCATGCGGACGCAGGACATGGAGGTTTGCTCTGCGAGCGTTTTCGACAGCAATGGATAGGAAATCAGTACGTGATAGTTATGGTCGTCAGCGCATTAGAAATGGACAGCCGGCTGTCCACCTCCGACTCAAAAGCCGTCACTTCAGCGTTCAGCGCTTCCATTTTGGCTTCGATACCGTGCAAGGCCACGACTTCCGCCGTATTGGCTGTAATGTAGGCTTCACGCACCGTGCCTGCTTCTGCACCGGAGACTTTCTCCTTGGACCCAAACAAGCCGGTAACATACAGGTCGGCCTTCTCTCCCAGCTCGCGGTTGGCTTTTTCCACCGCCCGCCTGGCCTGGTTCAATTGCGCTTCCAGCGTGCAGAGCAGGGACTTCTTCAACTCCATGCCCGAGCGCTTCATTTCAATGGCTTCGGCCACTGTGTATTCCTTCCCGGCAATGCTTACCTTTGTGGCGGCGTTGCTCAAGGACAGCGCATGTTTGATTGCCTTGCGCCGGGCCATGAGATCGCAGATACGTTGATAGGCGCTGCCAGCATCCTCTACAAATGTCGCTACCGTTTTACCGTCAATCCTGGTGTTGGCGTGCTTGTTGGCTACGGCAAAATTCGCGTTTTCGATTGCTTTCAGGATTCGGTTATCCAGCATTTTTAACTCGGCCAAAGCCTCGTGAATGGTCATGGTTGCGGTGATCATGGCAAAGCCTCCTTCTTTCCTGTACGTTGCTTGCTTCGTTCACGGAAATCATAGCAGCTTTTGCCAGGGGAATCATGGAAAAAAAGTTGCGAACTTCGCATTTAGCGAAATTCGCAACGCACCTGTCTTTGGATTCTGTCTTTGATCTGCCGCACCATGTCGTCCGGGGAGATGACCCGGAGAATGGGTCCGAAAGATAGCAGCTTGATCAGCAGTTCGGTTTGATCTTCCTGAAGATAGTACAGCGTGACCCGATAGTGCCTTGCATCCAGCCGCACCGTTTCCTTGGTCAGATAGGAGAACTGATGCATCGCTCGTTCCAGCGCGTTTCGCTCGTCCGTCAGGTCAAAAACCAGCATGTTCTTGCGGGTTGCCGGTGGCGAAAAGCTTCCGCGGGCCCAATGGGCGCACGGTATCGCGTCCGTGATTCTGGCCAGATTGACACTGCTGATTTTTCTGGCCGGATAGAGCACAAGCACCCGAAATTTATCGTCCACAGAGGAATATTCCAGCCGGAAGGGAATCGCCTCCCACACGTGATGATTCCCGTGCGCGCTGTTAAAGGTGATCTCAATCTTCCGGCGGGTATGGATTGCTTCCCGAATGGTTTTGAAGCGGGCAATATATCCCGCGTCCTCATAGGGGTCTGCGTCCAAGTAGCGGTCGTAATACACAAACTGGTCCGGAGTGAAAAGCGGCTCCACGTCCTCAAGTCCGGTAGCGTCCACCTCAAACAGCCTGATGCGCGGGTCCAGCAGCAGCGCTTTCAGCCATTGCTTCTGCAAAAGCGTCACAGGCAGCCCCGGTTTGTGCCGCAGAGGTGTGCGATAACCGTCCGACAGCAGGGGCCAGGCACCGCTTTGCAGTTTTTGCGGAATGGTCAGCGTGCTTTCCGTAAAGCCTCTTTCCCCTACGATTTGCAGTATCTTCTGTTGGGTTAGACGGCCGTCCACCGCCGCTGACAGTATACTGGACACCGCATCGAAGTAGGCGCCGTAAATTTCACTGAACAGCATCCCCATCACCTCCATACAGCTGGTTCATAGCCTCCAGATCTGCATAGAACCGTTGGGTTACGAAAGAATTGCTGCACTGTAGGCGAATAATCCGCCCGATGAAAGTACGCAACCAGGGTAACATCTCATCGGCGTCATATACATCGGCGGAGAACCGCCAGGTTTGTTCATCCACCTGTACTACGGCGCCACAGCGTCTTTCCCGCCGAAGGCGGTCCACCAGAAACTGTTCGTCAGGGCCCACATGAATATCCAGTTCCAGATGATCCAGGGAAAACTCGTCGCCGGTGGACACTCCCCACAAGTTTTCCTGCAACTTCCGCAAATAACCACGGTATTCATCGGCGCGGGTTTCCACCGCGCCTTCCTTGACGCTGCGAATGCTGTCCAGACGCAAGAACATTGGCTTGCGCAAGCGCTGATGATAGCCCAGCAAATACTGCCGCCCGGTTTGCGTACTGATGAAAAAGCGCAAGGGAAAAAGCGTATGAACCCATTGCGCCTGCTTGCGCCGGCTGAAAATCGTCAATTCCACAGCACGGTCCCGCTTCATTGCTTCAAGCAGGGACAGCATCATCTCGCTATCCAGCGCATCCAGCAAATAACGATGTTTGAAACGGAACAAAGGATTGTCATGAGGCAACGTGCTGCCGATTACGCCCAAAGGCGCGTCCTCGGAAAAAAAAGCGATGGCGTCCTGCCAAGCTGCCCGATCCATGGTATCCCGTGCCGCGCAATAACATATCTCCCTCCCCCGCTTGTCGGCCGTAAGCAGTCCCAGGCGCTCATATTCCTTCAGCTTTTTGCGCACGGTGGATTCGTCCGGCATAGCAAAATCCGGCGCATACTGCAAGTATTCGCGGCACAGGCAATCGGTAGCTTCCCTGGCAGTCAACGCCTGCTCTCGCAGCATATCCAGCAGGAAGAAATGCAAAACAATGTCCATATCCGTGAAACATTTGGCACGAAAGGCTTGATAGATGGGATTTTGCGCAATCTGCCTGCTGTCGAGGGAGAGAAAAATCTGCTTGCCGGTTGCATCCTGACGAAAACGCATATATTTCCCAAGCCAGCTTTCCACGCGGCGGCGTTCATTGTCATAGCTGCGGGCGCTCTTGGCATCAAATTCATCCCTGCTCCGAAATCCATAGATATAAAACTCCCGGATATAGGTTCGGATCTTGTTGAAATCCTTAATCAGCTCGCTGTATGCCATTGCTCCTCCCCCTTTTTCAATACCATCACTATACCGCACATTCCCGGAAAGGGCAATGACCAGGAAAAGCAGAAAGAACATACCGGTATAGACAGAGCAACTGTCAAATGTTTTGATAATCATTGCGGAAATAGGAATTTAGGCGGTCAAAGACTCCGATGGTTGCGCATTGCATACCCCGCCGTTTTGGTTTGACGCGTCGGGGCATGCGACAAAGTCCAGGTCGTTGACGTATGCTTGTCTGTCGTGTGCCAGAGACTAATGTTTTCAGGTTGAATTGCTCACGTTTGGACATGGAAATTCCCCATGCAAGCAAAGGCGCTTTTGTATCGGCGTGGTATCATTCCTCCCGACGGATGACAAATACCGCTTTCCTACCTTCCATCTCCCGCTCCAGCAACCCTTCCTCACAAAGCGGTAGGCCACCAGTTAGCGTCTGGTCAGGGGTGCCAGGAAAGCCACTGTACGTCGTTTCATCCGGTTCATAAAACGAAAGCCGGGATCATTCTAACAAACAGAACACAAAATCATCCCGGCTTTATTACAAGCTCTTACTCTCCCAGGTAAAATTGATGATCTCCACACCGGTCTTCCAGGCTTTCTCCAAGTGCTTGTTCTTCTTGCAGGCATCAAGCAATTGACATAGATTGGCCCGGTCCTCGTGATCGGCCGTACGCCAATACATGCCAAAGTCTGCGGAAATGCCGGCGCGAAAGTCAAGATCACTTTGCGCGGTTGCCTTCCCCCGGGCATAGGCGCCAAACAGCGTAAGGCGCTTGAGCTGATGACGCTGTGCGATGGGAACGACAATTTTGCGGATTTCCTTAAGAAAGTAAACATGTTGCTGCGCAGCAGCGGCCTGGAGGTCAGCCAGCGAGGCGTGCGTTGCAGGGGCCAGGGTGATTTGCCTTTCACGCTCATCGAGCAGCAGCTGATCTCCTGCGCCGATACCAAACTTCTTTGGAATGGAAGCAGGGACCGTCAGCTGGCCCTTGCTGGTCATTTTTACAAGCTCCAGGAAACATCTTCTTCGATTCCTTGCTTCTTGCGTCAAGAAAAATGGGCCATCTGCACAACGCGCTCTGGAGAATTCCGCTCCTCAATGATGCGCTTCCCCAATTTGCCTCGTTCCGTAGTCTGCACCTATTGGCTTACATCTATCTTAATTTCATCTTAATGCGCCGGGGGCATCTTTTATCATTTCATAGCATGCTGCGTGATATGATATACATACCCAGGTGTGCCACAGACCGATATATAGGAGAAGATACAGGATGGAAAAGATCCAACCAACACGGTCGAGCTACAAGATGAACGAAGAAGGTATGCTCCTGGCCGGGAAGCTAAAAATCTTTTTTGGTTATGCGGCGGGCGTAGGCAAGACCTATGCCATGCTGGAGGCGGCCCATCAGGCGCAAAAAGAGGGCATAGATGTTGTAGTGGGCTATGTGGAGCCGCACGCCCGGCCGGATACGCTGGCACTCCTGGAAGGGCTGGAGGTTTTGCCCCGCAAAGAGATAGCGTATCGCGGCATCAAGCTAAAAGAGTTTGACCTGGACCGGGCGCTGGAGAGAAAACCGCAACTTATTCTAGTAGACGAATTGGCTCACAGCAATGCCCAGGGATGCCGGCATACAAAGCGGTATCAGGATGTGGAAGAACTGCTCCAGGCCGGGATCAATGTTTACACCACGGTGAATGTGCAGCATTTGGAGTCGCTCAACGATTTGGTATCCTCCATCACAGGCATTGCGGTGAATGAGCGAATTCCGGATCATGTTTTTGATCGGGCCAATCAGGTTGAATTGGTGGATATTGAACCGGATGAGCTAGTGAAACGCCTTCAGGCAGGAAAAGTGTACCGGGAACGGCAGGCGGAACAAGCGCTCCAGCATTTTTTTACCGCAGAGAATCTGGCCGCCCTGCGCGAGATCGCTATGCGGCGCACCGCGGATCAGCTCAACCGCACTGCGCTGCAGGAGGGGAAGGAAAAAAGCGCGAAAGCCGGGGAACACATTTTGATCTGCCTGTCGTCCGCGCCTTCCAATGCGAAAGTAATCCGAACCGCTGCACGAATGGCGGAAGCCTTTCACAGCGGTTTCACGGCGCTCTTTGTGCAGACGCCGGAAACAAAGGAATTATCCGGCGAAAACCTGAAGCGCCTGCACAGCAATCTGCGTCTTGCAGAGCAGCTGGGCGCGCAGATTTCTACAGTCTATGGAACAGACCCAGCTATGCAGATTGCGGAATATGCCCGCGTCAGCGGCATAACCAAAATTGTTATGGGCCGCATCAACCATAAGCAAAACCCCATTACGGGAAAAAAGAGCCTGGCTGACCGCCTGATCGAACTGACGGATTTGGATGTATACATTATTCCAGATCACCAACCGCTATATAAAAAGCCGCTTGGAAAGCCTCGTATGCCCAAGGCGCGCTTTACATGGAAAGATACGGGCATCATGCTGGCTTCTTTGCTGCTTTCCTCCATGGCGGGTTTTGTCTTTTATCATGCCGGGTTCAGTGAATCCAACATGATTACGGTTTATATTTTGGGCGTTCTGATTACTGCGGTTTGCACAAACGGTCACTTTTATGGCGCGGTTGATTCTTTTCTCAGCGTCGCCGCTTTTAATTTTCTTTTTACAGAGCCGCGCTTTACCTTTCAGGTCAATGGCCCCAGCTACCCCGTAACATTTCTGATTATGCTTCTATCCAGTTTTATCGCAAGCTCTCTGGCAAGCCGCGTAAAGGCGCAGGCCCGTTTAGCGGCACAAAAGAGCTACTATACGGAACTGCTTTTGGGAAGCAGCCAAAAGCTGCAAAAAGGGCGGACCGAATGGGATTGCCTTCGCTTGACCGCGGAACAATTGAATCGGCTTTTTGACCGCCCCGTGCTCTATGCGCTGAGCGAATCGGAAAAGGAATTGGCATTTCGGGTAGAACCGTCCGACGAACAGCACATTTTATCCGAATTGGGTTCCGAAGAAATCGGGGTGGCCAAATGGGTGCAAAGGAACAACAAGCACGCAGGCGCAACCACGAATACATTGCCAAATGCAAAATGGCTTTTTCTTTCCGTCAGAGGAACGCAAGGCGTTATGGGAATTGTGGGGATTCCCATTGCGGGTTATTCCGTGCCGGACGCCTTTGAAAAAAACCTGATGATTGCCCTGTTAAGTGAGTGCGGGCTCAGCCAGGAACGCATCCGGCTACAGGAGGAGCGAAATCAGGCGGCGCTTCAAGCGCAAAAAGAGCGGTTGCAAGCCAGCTTGCTGCGCGCAGTTTCCCATGATCTGCGCACGCCGCTCACAAACATCAGCGGCAGTATCCATACGCTTATGCAGGAAGCGCTTGTACCGGAACCGGAAAACAGGGAAAAGCTGTACACGGCAATTTGTGACGATACAAACTGGCTAATGAACATGACGGAAAACCTGCTGGTAGCCACCCATTTGGAAACAGACAGAGAATCCTTCAAAATGCGTCCGGAACGGATCGAAGAACTTTTCCGGCATGCAGTGACACAGCTGGACCGTAGAGCCGCGGAGCATCACATATCCGTCCATTTGGATGACGCGGCGCTCACGGCCGCTATGAATGCGCGGCTGATTGAGCGGGTCATCATCAATATCATGAACAACGCCATACAGTACACGCCAAAGGGTTCACATATTGAGCTGCGTGGCACAAAAAAAGGAAATACCGTGGAAATAAGGGTCACGGATGACGGACCAGGCATTTCGGATGATGCCAAAAGGCACTTATTTGATTTGTTCTACACCGCCGGGCAGGAGAAGGGGGATTGTCAAAGGGGGCTGGGGCTGGGACTCCATCTATGCCAATCCATTGTCGCCATGCACGGGGGCAAAATTGACGTATTGGACCATGCGCCGAGCGGAACCGCGTTCCGGTTTGCGCTTCCCCTGGCTTCTTCTCAGAAAGGCAGATAGCGCGCAAAATGGAATGGCGAAATATTTATCTCCTGTTAATATCGCGTTGTTTTCCTTAATCCCCGCTTATTGCGGATTGCGATATGCTATGCACGCAAAGCAGCTCCCGTATGCTTTGCGTACATGCCCATTGCGAAAGGAGAAGGATTTGATGACAGAGTACATGCTGCCTCGCACGGTTATGGCCGGCATCGCCATTGGGATGTTTGTGCCGACGATCATGGGTGGGCAAATGATGCATGCGGCATGGCATTTTCTACACCAACGAAGGGAGAACTATGTATGATGGATGGCTTTATGACAGGAATCCTGTTCGCGGGGTTTGGCCTTGTCTGGTTGCTGGTGCATTGGTGCCAGCGGCAAGTCGATTCTCAGGAATGATGAAAAGCAGGAGTTGAGCAGGATGATTGTGCTCGGAATGATTGTTTTGCTGCTGGGCGGATATCTGGTATACGCCTTGGTGCATCCGGAACGGTTTTGAGGATGAGGACACAGCATAGGAGGAATTTCGTATGTTACAGCTGGTGCTGACATTGATCATTTATTTGATCCTTGTCATTCCGGTGGGGCGGTATCTATATCATATCGCCGCAGGAAAGCACACCTTTGCCGACCCCGTATTTGATCGGGTAGACGGAGCGATTTATAAACTGAGCGGGATAAATCCACGCCAGGGAATGAACTGGAAGCAGTACGCCATGGCCCTGGTGGGTACCAATGCGGCGATGATCGCCATCGGCTATATCATTCTCCGCATCCAGAGCATCCCGCTTTTGAATCCCAACGGGATCGAGGGAATGGAGCCCACCCTGGCCTTCAACACCATCATCAGTTTTATGACCAACACCAATCTGCAGCATTACTCCGGGGAAAGCGGATTGAGCTATCTGTCTCAGATGCTGGTCATCATCTTCATGATGTTTGTTTCGGCAGCCAGCGGTTATGCGGCCTGCGTGGCTTTTATCCGCGGCCTGGCCGGAAAGACGAAGGACAATGTAGGCAACTTTTTTGCCGATCTGGTGCGCATCACGACCCGCGTGCTGCTGCCCTTCTCTTTGGTAGGCGGGCTGCTGCTGGTATGGCAGGGTGTGCCCCAGAACTTTTCGGGGAACGTGATTGTGCGAACCCTGGAGGGCACATACCAGGTTCTGGCTATGGGGCCCGTGGCGGCGCTTGAAATCATCAAGCACCTGGGCACCAATGGCGGAGGCTTTTTCGGCGCCAATTCCGCCACGCCTATGGAGAATCCCACCATCCTGTCCAACCTGATCGAGTTGTATGCCATGATGCTTTTGCCCGGCGCCTGCGTCATTGTCTTTGGAAAAATGGTGGGAGACAGCCGGCGTCAGCATCAGACGAGCAAGGCCCCGGAAAATATCCTGCCTGTCCAACGGGAAGGAATCGCTGCCCGGTTGCTGGGTAAAGAAGGCCGAAGCATCTTTCTGGCCATGAGCATTTTGTTCCTGGTTGGCTTGTCGCTTTGCTACTGGGCAGAACAGCAGAGCAATCCGGCGCTGGCCGAGATTGGCCTCAGCCAGTCCGCAGGCAGCATGGAAGGCAAGGAGGTACGCTTTGGTATCGCCCAATCCGCGCTGTTTACCACGGTGACCACATCCTTCACCACGGGTACGGTCAATAACATGCACGATACCTTGACGCCTCTGGGCGGCATGGTGCCGCTTTTGCACATGATGCTCAACTGCGTCTTTGGCGGTAAGGGCGTGGGCCTGATGAATATGATTCTGTACGCCATCCTGGCGGTGTTCATCTGTGGGCTGATGGTTGGGCGTACCCCCGAATATCTGGGCAAAAAGATCGAGGGGCGCGAGATGAAGCTGACCGCGTTGGCCATCATCATCCATCCGCTGCTGATTCTGGCTTTCTCCGCCCTGGCGGTGGCAACGGCCGCCGGTCGGGCCGGGATGACCAATCCCGGCTTCCACGGCCTGAGTCAGGTGCTGTATGAATATGCCTCCGCCGCGGCGAATAACGGCTCGGGATTTGAGGGGCTGGCAGATAATACCTACTTCTGGAACATTACCACCGGTATCGTGATGTTCCTGGGGCGGTATCTGCCCATCGTGATTCAATTGGCCATTGCGGGCTCGCTGATGAAGAAGAACTATGTAAACGAGTCTGCCGGCACGCTGCGGACCAGTACCGTAAGTTTCGCCGTAATTCTTGTGTTCGTGGTGTATATCTTTGCCGCGCTGACGTTCTTCCCGGCGCTGGCGCTGGGCCCCATTGCCGAACATCTGACCCTTTGGGGCTGAGGAGGTTTTTGTACCATGAGTAAGAAACAAAATAAAAAGCTGCTGACCCCGGAGATACTGAAACAGGCGCTCATCGGTTCCGTTAAAAAGCTGGATCCCCGCTACATGATCAAGAATCCGGTCATGTTCGTCGTGGAAATCGGCTTCCTGATCACGCTGCTGTTGACGATTGTGCCGGGGCTGTTTGGCGAGGGCGATACCGGCCTGCGCACTTACAACCTGATCGTTTCCATCATTCTGTTGGTGACGGTGCTGTTCGCCAACTTCGCCGAGTCTGTGGCTGAAGGCCGGGGCAAAGCCCAGGCCGCCAGCCTGAAGAAGACCCAGAAGGACACCGAAGCCCATTTGCTGGATCAAGACGGCAACGAAACCATCGTTTCTTCCAGCGAGCTGAAGAAGGGCGATGTTGTAATGGTGACGGCCGGCGAGGTGATCCCCGGCGACGGCGAGGTCATTGAGGGCATCGCGTCGGTGGACGAGTCGGCCATTACCGGTGAATCCGCTCCCGTGGTTCGGGAGAGCGGCGGCGACTTCTGTTCCGTAACCGGCGGCACCACGGTGGTGTCCGACTGGTTGAAAATCCGCATCACCTCCGATCCCGGCAACAGCTTTCTGGATCGGATGATCGCGCTGGTGGAAGGCGCCTCTCGGAAAAAAACGCCCAACGAAATCGCGTTGAGCACGCTTCTGGTTTCCCTGACCATCATTTTCCTGATTGTAATTGTCACCCTGTATCCCATCGGGATGTACTGCGGGGTTCAACTGCCGCTGTCTACGCTGATTGCCCTGATGGTTTGTCTGATCCCCACCACCATCGGCGGTCTGCTCTCCGCCATCGGCATTGCCGGTATGGACCGTGTAACTCGTTTCAATGTGATCGCCATGTCCGGCAAGGCGGTCGAGGCCTGCGGTGATGTGGATACCATGATCCTGGACAAGACCGGCACCATTACCTTTGGCAATCGCCTGGCCGCTGATTTCTTCCCCGTGGAAGGTGCAAAACGCAGCGATCTGATTCGCTGCGCGGCGCTGACCAGCCTGCATGACGAAACACCTGAGGGTAAATCCACGCTGGAGTTGGCCCGCCGTCTGGGTGCCGATATTGATGAAACCGCTGGTTCCTCCTTTATAGAATTTACAGCCCAGACGCGCATGAGCGGCGTGGATCTCCCGGATGGCACCAAGGTTCGCAAAGGCGCCTCGGACGCGATCGAACAGTATGTTACGTCGCAGGGCGGAAAGGTTCCGGCCGATCTGCATATCCATGTGGAAAAGGTCTCTTCGCTGGGAGGCACCCCGCTGGTGGTATGCCAAAATAACCGGGTGCTTGGCGTCATTTACCTCAAAGACACCGTCAAACCCGGCATGACAGAGCGTTTTGAGCGTCTGCGTGCGATCGGCATCAAGACCATCATGTGTACCGGCGATAATCCTCTGACCGCGGCCACCATCGCCAAGGAGGCCGGGGTGGACGGTTTTATTGCCGAGTGCAAGCCGGAGGACAAGATCAGCGTCATCAAGGAAGAGCAGGCGGAGGGAAAGATTGTCGCCATGACCGGCGACGGCACCAACGACGCGCCTGCCCTCGCTCAGGCCAATGTGGGCCTTGCCATGAACTCCGGCACCACCGCGGCCAAGGAAGCCGCCAACATGGTGGATCTGGACTCCGACCCCACCAAGATCCTGGAAGTGGTGGAAATCGGCAAGCAGCTGCTTATCACCCGCGGCTCGCTTACCACCTTCTCCATCGCCAATGATATCGCAAAATATTTTGCGATCATTCCCGCCATGTTTATGGCGGCCATCCCACAGCTGGGTATCTTGAATATCATGCACCTGAGCACGCAGAACAGCGCGATCCTGTCCGCGTTGATCTTTAACGCGATTATTATTCCCTGCCTGATTCCTCTGGCGATGAAAGGCGTCAAGTACCGCCCCATGTCTTCCGGAAAAATGCTGGCCCGGAACATGATGATCTATGGTCTGGGCGGCGTTGTCACGCCCTTCATCGGAATCAAAATCATTGATATGATCATTGCTCCCATCCTGATGGCCATGGGCATCTGAGGAGGAACCCTACCATGAATGAAACAACAAACAAGAACGCATTCTTTCACGGCCTGCGTCAGTCTTTGGTGGTAACATTCCTATTACTGCTGCTCTGCGGTTTTGTATTTCCCGTATTGCTCAGCGGTATTTCCGCAGTGGTTTTCCCCCGCCAAGCCAATGGCAGCGTGGTCTATGCAGACGGCCAGGCCGTGGGGGCGGCCAACGTAGGGCAGGACTTTACGGAGCCCTATTTCATGAAGGGACGGCCTTCGGCTTACCACTATAACACCTACTATGAAGATGAACAGGGCAACCAATACTACAACGACGGCAGCGCGTTTGCCGGGCTCGGTTCCGGCTCCAACAACTATGCGCCCTCCAATCCTGCGCTGACCGAACGGGTGGAGGCTGACATCCAGGCGTTCCTGGAGGCAAACCCGGATGTGAAGCGGGAGGATATTCCTGCCGATCTGATGACGGCTTCCGGTTCCGGGCTGGATCCGCACATTACACCGGAATCTGCCCGTATTCAGATTCCTGCTTTGGCGGCCGCCTCGGGTCTGAGCGAGGAGGAACTGGAGCAGATCGTGGCGGATAACACCGAAGGCAGGCTGCTGGGTGTTTTCGGCGAAGAAACCGTTCATGTGCTCGGCGTAAACCTGGACATTGCCAAGGCCATGGGGCTGGTAGGGGATGCGTCCAAGTAAGCGCCATTCCCGCAGGTTTTCGATAACGGAGGCACACGGCTATATATTTCCGGGATTTGGTGCGAAAATCTGCAAGATATCTACGTATGCATCCAGTTTCCCGACCCACTGTCGGCCGGTTGCATGTACCAACTCCTATGGGCAGCGGTACATGATGCGTATGTCATTGCTTTGGATTGGAGATTTGCTGATTTTCTGGAGCGGCAGCAGATGTTCACGCCGGATCGCACTTTGTCCTACTGCTATGTTCCGTTGAATAGCAGCCCTGCGCAAAATGACCCTGTTGCCTGTTTGTCTGGGTTGAGCTTGCAGCAAAAGGAAACCTTATGGCGCCTTTTTTGGGAAAGGCATTTGGTCCCGCCTGAATTTGAATGGATCAGGGATGCCTTGCTGCAAGACGGCGTGCCAAACTGGATCGAGTGGCATTTGGCGCTTTACCGCACGTTGGAACAGTTGGGCATCCGGTTTCTCTGCAACGGAAGCCAGTTCGAACTTATGGACAGCGCAGGGAAACGCCTGTACTTTAGTATGGATCATACCAACGCCGCAGAACATGTGCTCATGAAGATCCTTTTTCCGTTGAATCAATAGTTCCGCCTTCATGTGTCATCCAAAGGCCGCCGGCCTCCTGGGCATTTCAGGAGAACCGGCGGCTTTTTATCTGTTCTTAATCCCATATGTGCAATCTTTTCCCCGGTTTTAGCCGCTGCGCGTTATCATTATACCCGTAAGGAAGGGATAGATATGTTTACGTTGATAAAGCGTATCTCTCGTTTTGAAAACCATATGGATGCCTCGATTGAAAGATTTATTTTCCGTCACAAATTTTGGGGTTTTATCATCATCTTCATTGGGATACCTTTTGTCACCTTGGCAGCAGTTTGTATTTGTACAACCATTATTGCATTGTCCTTCGCTTTCATTTTTGGCTGGATGTGAACGCTCAGGAACATTCTGAAGCGTTGCGGAAGGAAAGATGCCATCCTTAATGCCGCCTTAATACGCGCCTTAATACATTAACACCCCCTTTAGGCCAGATATGGATAATGGGGGCATAAAGAAAGAATAAAGGAGTATTAAGAGGTGGAGGCTTATGCGGCAGCTTTTGCAAAAGAACAATAAATCCCCTTTCCGAGTTATCATATTGGGGTTTCTTTTGGTCATTCTAAGTAGGAAGCTTCCTTCTTATGCTTCCGGCATCGACACAGGATGGAATCAGTACGCCGTTTGGAGATGCCCTGTTTACTTCTACGTCCGCTGTTTGCGTAACAGGATTGGTAATCCATGATACGGCTACTTACTGGTCAGGCCTTGGCCAATTTATTATTATTTTGCTGATACAAATAGGCGGGCTGGGTGTTGTTACGGTAGCGGGAGCCTTCGCAATTCTTTCAGGGCGAAAGATCGGGCTGATGCAGCGAAGTACTATGCAGGAAGCCATTGCGGCGCCCAAGGTGGGAGGTATTGTCCGTCTGACCGAATTCGTTTTGAAAACTGCTCTAACCGTCGAATTGCTGGGAGCGGCGCTTCTTTTTCCTGTGTTTTATGAAGAGTTTGGGCTTGTAAAGGGTGTTTGGTATGCGCTGTTTCACTCCATATCCGCTTTTTGCAATGCAGGCTTTGATCTTATGGGGATCAAAGCTCCGTTTTCCTCCTTGACAGATTATGCCGGGCAGCCTGTTGTTTCCATCGTGATCGCGCTTTTGATTGTGATAGGAGGGATAGAAATGAATATGCGAGACGTTGCTCTACTGGGCGTATTTGCTGCAATTGCGGTATTTGGGTATTATGTGATGGGGAAGGTGGATCATTTCCTGGATGGAGTCCGGCCAGAAAGCGAGGAACGGGAGCGGGCAACCTTTTTGCATATTGTCACCTCATGCGTGAACGCCATACCGGCTGTTTCCGATGCTCTGCAAAACATGCGTCATTTGCACCCCCATGTGCATTGCAATCTGTCTGTTGGACGCGAACAGGAAGTGATCACGTCCTTTGATCGCGGAGATGCCGATGTGGCGATTATATCCGCTAATTCCCAGTTGAAAAGCGAAACGCCGTCGCAGTGGAAATGCGTAACGCTACCTCCCCGGTCCTTTTCCATAGATTTTGGAATGGTTGAAGTGAAAGCTGTAGAAAAGAATCCGCAGCGTCAGAAGGTTTTGTGGAAAAGCGGCGATAGCCGTTCCTTGGTATTGCGTTTTATTCATTGTCTCTGCGGACAAAGGCCGTAGCATCATGCTATAATACATTTGCTTGACAAGGAGGGATTGTAGTGAACGCAGTCGCGCCGCCCGAGCAACATGCAGGAAAAAAGCAAGGAAAGCTCACCATTTTTACCGGCTATTTTTCCGGCGCCGGCAAAAGTTATTCCATGTTGCAGATGGCCCAAAAGGCAAAAGAAGCGGGGCTGGATGTAGTCATTGGACTGCTTTCCTGTGAACGGTGGCCTCAAACCAAACTACTGGCAGAAAAGTTTGAGGCGTTGCCCTGTAAAACGATCGTCCGGGACGGGGGAACCGATTATGAAATGGATCTGGATGCCTGCCTGAAAAGATCGCCGGAACTGATTCTGGTTGATGATTTATCTCACTTGAACATGGATGATTCCCGCCACATGAAGCGCTATCAGGACATAGAGGAATTGCTGAAAGCAGGCGTGGATGTCTACACAACGCTGAATGTTCAACACATTGAGAGTATTCAGGACACCGTTATTTCCATCCTGGGGTCTTCCGCGTCAGAGCGTATTCCGGACCGTGTGTTTGATCAAGCGGCACAGGTGGAGTTTATTGACATCGAGCCGGAAAGGCTGCAGCAACGTCTACTCCAGCAGAAGAAGGGCGCGTTGCTTTCAGACTGCACATTATCGCAATTAAGCGCACTGCGGGAAATCGGTTTGCGCCGTTGTGCAGACAGAGCAGCCTTGTATCATCAGGACTGCCAACGTAAAAGGGAATACCGCACGCGTGAGCATATCCTGGTATGCCTTTCATCCGCTCCTTCCAATGCAAAAATTATACGCACAGCAGCACGGATGGCAAGCGCTTTTCGCTGCGGATTTACTGCGCTGTTTGTGGAAACAAAGGAATTTCAGTGGACGCCCCAGGCGGATAAAGAACGCCTCCAGTCCAATATTCACCTGGCGCAGCAGCTGGGGGCATCCATTGAAACCGTTTATGGCGATGATGTTGCATACCAGATCGCTGAATTCTCACGCCTGTCAGGCGTGACAAAAATCGTGCTTGGCCGTAGCGGAATACCGCATCATATGCTGTTATGGAAGCCGTCTTTGACCGAAAGGCTCATCGAGCTTACGCCGGAGCTGGACATTCACATCATTCCCGATAACGGATTGAATGGCCGGCTTTCCGCGAAACATCGGGAGATCATGCGCCTGCCGACCCTATCGATTCTTGATTTGTTCAAAAGCGCGCTGCTTCTTGTTCTTGCTACGCTGATAGGATTTTTGTTTTATCATTTGGGGTTTACAGAGGCTAATATTATTACGCTTTACATTTTGGGCGTTATGCTGGTTTCCATATCCACAAAGAGCTCCGTGTGCAGCTTTATCGCTTCCTTCGTCGGTGTGCTGACATTCAACTTCTTTTTTACGGAACCCAGATTTTCTCTGCATGCCTATGATAGCGGGTACCCGGTTACCTTTCTTGTCATGTTCCTGGCCTCCCTGCTCACGGGCTCTCTGGCATCCAAGCTCAAGTCCCATGCCAAACGGTCTGCGCAGGTAGCTTGGCGTACGAAGCTTCTTCTTGAAACGAATCAGAACCTGCAAAAGGCTCGAACGGAAGAAGAAATCATCTCGGTAACGGCAAAACAGTTATTGAAAATATTCCAGCGGGATATCGTTGCCTACCGCATACAGGAGGAAAAACCTGCGATGCCGGAAATCTTTCTCGCGGACAGCACGGCTTCTGCGGAGCGGTATACCTCTGAGAAGGAGCGTGAAGTAGCCCAGTGGGTGATCACAAACAACAAGCGGGCGGGCGCGGGGACGGAAAACCTTTCAGATTCCTGCTGTACCTATCTGTCGGTGCGGACGGGCAAGCAGATTTATGGGGTCATGGGCATTGCCGCGTCGGATAAGCCTCTGGATTCCTTTGAAACAAGTATTCTTCTTTCCGTTTTGGGTGAAGCCGCCCTTGCCCTTGAAAACCAAAAGAATCTGGAGGAAAAAGAAGCTGCTGCGGTTGTAGCCAAGAATGAACAGCTTCGCGCCAATTTGCTTCGATCCATTTCCCATGATTTGCGTACCCCGCTCACCTCTATTTCGGGAAACGCCAGCAACCTGCTCTCCAATGGGGATTTGTTTGACGCAAAGACCAAGGAGCAGATGTATACCGATATCTACGATGACGCCATGTGGCTCATCAACCTGGTAGAAAACCTGTTGTCTGTCAGCCGTCTGGAGGAAGGACGGATGAACCTGCATGTGTCTACGGAGTTGATGGACGAGGTGGTTGCGGAGGCTCTGCGCCATATAAATCGGAAAAGCGCGGAATACCGTTTGAATGTGCAGAATAGTGAAGAATATCTTTTGGCGCAAATTGACGCAAAGTTGATTGTTCAAGTGATCATCAACATCGTCGATAATGCCATCAAATACACACCGGCAGGATCCGAAATCGACATTGGATGGAAACGAAAAGGAAACTATATTTATATTTCCATTGCCGATAACGGCCCGGGGATTTCCGACCAAGCTAAGCCGCATATTTTCGATATGTTTTACAGTGCGTCCAACCAAATTGCAGACAGCCGCCGCAGCATGGGGCTGGGCCTGGCATTGTGCAAGTCGATTGTCAATGCGCATGGAGGAGAAATCATGGTCACCGATCGCTTGCCCCATGGATCCATTTTTACATTTTCTGTACCAGCCGGGGAGGTAGAATTACATGAATAAGCCTTTGATCCTAGTGGTTGAGGATGATACGCCCGTTCGCAACTTGATTACGACAACACTAAAGGCCCACGATTACCGTTTCTTGACTGCTTCAAACGGAGAAGCGGCTATTTTGGAGGCTTCCTCCCATAATCCGGAAATCATTTTGCTGGATTTAGGACTGCCGGATATGGATGGTGTGGAAGTCATTCACAAAGTTCGTTCCTGGTCCAATATGCCCATTATCGTCATCAGCGCCCGGAGCGAGGATACGGATAAAATCAATGCGCTGGATGCCGGCGCGGATGATTATCTGACCAAGCCCTTTTCCGTGGAAGAACTGCTCGCAAGGCTGCGCGTAACACAGCGGCGCTTATCCGCGCTGCAAATTGGTTCCGTGAATACCGATGCGGTTTTTACCAATGGCAAGTTAAAGGTGGATTATGCGGCCGGCTGCGCTTTTCTGGACGGCCAAGAGCTGCACCTGACCCCCAGCGAATACAAGCTGCTGTGCCTGCTGTGCAAAAATGTGGGCAAGGTGCTGACGCATACCTTCATCACCCAGCAGATTTGGGGCAGAAGCTGGGAAAACGATGTTGCGTCCCTGCGCGTATTTATGGCTACCCTGCGCAAGAAACTTGAAAAAGAGCCGGGCTCTCCGCAGTATATCCAAACGCATATCGGGGTCGGATACCGCATGATGCGAGTAGAGCCATAAAAAGGCTAAGGCAGCGCCATCCTGAGAAGCGAGCAAAAAGGAGCAGGTATGGTTCAAGGGGCTGCGCACTGACATACAGCCCTATTCCCTAATCCATTTGCTGGTTTTCCTAATATATATCGCCCATGTCATTATAGACAACAAAAAATGAGATAGACCCCCCTTTCAGGGAAGTCGATCTCATTGGGGAGGACTATTTTGCAACAGCCCCCATGTCATGGCAGCTGATTCAAGGTTTCACTTGCCCTTGCAGCGTTTTTTGTGTTCCTCGTTTTTCCGTCAGTCCCGCTCGAAAAAAGATAAAGGCGGACAGCACAATGGGAATCAGCATGAACGCATACATGCTGCGATAATCCAGGTACTGCGCCACAGCGCCAGCAACCATGGCGCCGATGCCGGTTCCCGAATCCAGGCCCAGGAAAAACGTACTGCTTGCAACGCCCTTACGGTCCGGGGTCTCCCGCTTGTAGCACCAGGCCTGCAAAATAGGCTGTAATCCGCCGTAGCCTATGCCATACAGCACTGCCGCAACAAGGAATGCCGCCAACGATTGCGCCATGGAAATCAGCAGAAACGCCGCCAGCATAAGCGCCATACACCCATAAATCACGGCCTGAAAACCCAGCTTGTCCGCCGCCGTACCGCCCATTGGCTTGGAAAAAAACAGCGCAACAGCATACACCGTAAAAAACATGCCGATACCCGCCACCTGAATGCTCTCGGCATACAGCGCCAGGAAATTGCTCACCGACGCCACAGAAATGGAGAGCATAAGCACCATCACCGTGGGAATAACGCACTTGATGGAAAAAAAGTCCCGGAACCGCAACGTAAACCGCTCCCGCGGCGCGGTCTGGAGGCCTCCTGGCAGGCGCAGCATCTGCGTAAGCAGCAAACAGGCAACCGGCATAGCCGCCGCTACCGCAAACAGCCGGGTATAGTCATCCCCTTCAATCAGCCACAAGCCCAGATTCGGCGCAATGGCGTTGGAAATACAAGATCCCAGGCCAAAGATACCAATGCCGGAACCCAGTTTGTTCTCCGGCAGGGACAGTGCGGCAATGGTCGCCGTCGCCGTAGTCGTGATGCCCCACGCAAAGCCATGTAGCAAGCGGGAGCACAGCAGCATGGGGATACCCTGACTGAATCCGTAGCCCAATTCCGCCATCAGCAGGCATATCAATCCGAAAGACAGCAGACGTTTCAGTTTATATATTCCCATCAGCCGACCGGAAAAGGGCCGGATCAATACCGAGGTAATCACAAAAAAGGTAGAAACCAGGCCGGCCGCGCTGGTGGTCATGCCCAGAGAAACCACATACTTGGGCAGCGTGGGGTTAAGGATATGGTAACTCACGGCAACCATGAGGTTGATCGTAAAAATCAAGGCAAAGTCCGTCTGCCGTCCGTTCCGTTTTTTCATGATATACGGGTCATCTCGCTTTCGTTGGAAGTATGCGGCACCGCCTTTCTCAGGGCAGATTCATTGTCGCGGTCATCCATCGCCCAGAGCAATACCGCACAAATGAGTTGGAGCGGTTGCGAAAGCATTTTCCCTCCGATGCAATGCAGATGTTAAAGGTTTTCCAGAGACAAATCGAAGCATCTGCAAGCAACCGATGGCGGAAAAAGCGTCCCACAGCGCCGCCAACGAATGGCGCGGTATTGTCCTAGTACGCAGTTTTACTTCAGCATGCCAAAGGCAATATTCCGTACGCGATGATGGGTATATTCTTCCATATTCGGTATAAGGTTGTGCATGTAGACCACCGAAGCGCGCTCACTGGGATCAATGGCCACATAGGTGCCCATATACCCCGTCCAGCCAAACTCGCCCACCGACGTATTGGCAACTCTTCCCGGATCCATCAGCGTCCGCACTCCCAAGCCATAGCCATAACCATCCAGGTACGAATTGGTGAAATCCTGTAGTTGCCGGTCGCTCAAATGGTTCTGCCGCATCAGATCGATGGTCTTGCGGCCGATCAAGCGTTGCCCGCGATATACGCCGCCACAGGCCAGCATCTGACTAAAGGCCAGGTAATCCCGCACCGTGGAGAACAGGCCCGCGCCGCCGGCCTCGTACTTGGCCTCCGGCTCATGGCGGGCATCAAACATACCGGTTGTCGGTTCCATGCGGCCATCCTCATGGCGCAGATAAGGCGTCACCATGCGCTGGCGTGTATCGCCAAAGTACCGGTAGCCGGTACTGGTCATCCCCAGCGGCTCAAAGATTTCCTTTTGCAGGAATTCGCTTACCTTCATGCCCGAAGCGGCTTCGATCATGCCGGCCACCAGCTCATGGCCAAAGCCGTACAGCCAGCGGCTTCCGGGGTCAAAGCGTACCGGTACCTGCGCCATGGCCCGAATATCATCCCGCAGGGTATAATCTCCAACGGTAGCCGACAGCTCGTCCCGCACCTGCTGCATCATGCGATGGGTATAATCCTCTCCCCCATACCCGATGCCCATGGACATGGTAAAGCAGTCGCGTACCTGAATGGGACGCTTCACCGGGCGAATCAGATAGGTGCCGTCCGGCTGTTCCTCCGCCACCTGCGTGTTCCGCCACTCTGGAAAATACGCATAGATTGGATCGTTCAGCAAAAACTTTCCCCGCTCGTAGAGCATCATGGCAGCAGTGCAGATGACGACCTTGGTGGAAGAAAACTGCCTGTATATGGTGTCCGCGGTAATGGGCGTTTTCTGTTCCAGGTTCGCATAACCGTAGTAACCTTCGTAAAGGATTTCCCCGTTCTGCGCAACGGCGCAACCGCAGCCTGCCGGTCCCTGTTGCACATGCCGGGAGAGAAAAGCATCCATGGCTTGCTGAGCACTCATAGGAATTTGCCTCCTGTCGCATGTATCGTCCGTTGGAAAAGAAAAGGAAGGGACTACGGACATCGCAGTCCCTTCCCGCACTTTATATCAGTAGCCGTATTCTTCCTCAATGATGCGGTCCGCTTCCGCCTGGCAGGTTTCCAGGATGCTTGCGGTATCCTCTTCAAATACCATGGTATTGAAGAACTGCATCAGAGGTCCTTGCAGAATGGAAGCCCAGCGGCGGAAAGAGCCCGGCGCCACGCTGTCCATGCAGTACTCGGGATCCGTCACGGTGATAGCGGCCATACGTTCATTGGCCAGATAGCCCGCGCTCTCCGCCACGGGAATGTAATAGGTGGGATAGCCAATGCGATCGGACCAGGCGTACACGGCGGTATCCTCGATGGATTCGCCTTCGTTGCCGGTGTGCCACCATTCAATAAAGCGATAGGCAGCCAGCTGCTCTTCCTCGGGGCGGCAGGTCGTAACCATAAAGGTTTGCGTATTGGACGGCGCCTGTTTTCCGCCTTCGGGCGTTTCGATCAGCGTGGTTACGCCGTAGTTGGTGCCATAGACGTTCAGATCAGCCATCAGCCAGGCGCCGGTGATGTACATACCCAACTGACCGGCAAGGAACATGGTGTCCAGGTCGGACTCCACCGGATTGTAGCCCATGTCGAACTGATACTTGATCCAGTCCACAAAATCGATGTAGCCCTGGTTATTGGCGAAATTCGCCTGCCATTTGCCGTCCTCATTCTGCGTAATGTGCAGTCCGCCAAACATCTGCATGACGCAGGCATCCGCACCTACGTTGGTATAGCTCAGGCCGGAGCCATACACCCGCTTTTCAGGGTCCGTCAGCTTCGCAGCAAACTCCGTGTATTCGTCGTAGGTCTTGGGGGGCGTTTCCGGGTCCAGTCCGGCGGCCGCAAAAAGGTCCTTGTTCCAGTACAGCACATAGGAGCTGATCTGGAAAGGAATTCCATACAGGCCATCCTCGGTGGAGAGGGAATCCAGATAAGAGCTGACAAAGTCTTCCTTCTTTAGCGCTGTCTTTTCCCAGATGTCATCCATGCATCTGACTTTTCCTTCAAAGTCATACTTGCTGGCGGCGTTGGTCAGAATCAGCGCCGGAGCCGCGTCCGCGGCAAGCGCCGTGACGATCTTGTCGTTGAACTCGCTGGTGGCATCCATTTCAACCGTGATGTTCCACTTGTTCGTCTCGTTGAACTTGTCCACGAACTCACGCAGCACCTGTTGGTCGGAGCCAGTCCATCCATTCCAGAACTGGATGGTAATGGGCGCATATTCTTCCTCCGCCCAGGCGCCGGTAGCGCCGGCCATGGTCAGGAGCATAGACAACGCCAGAACCAGGGAAACCAACTTCTTCATGGGGAAGCCTCCTTCATGATCATGAATTTGCTTGAGAAACGAACCTCTTTGCTTGCATTTTAGTACATTTAGCTTCGAAAGTCAAGAGCATTTTTGCATTAATTTAGCTAAATATTTAGCATCATGTCAGACAGCCGTATGCGCATGCCCGTACGCGCAGATGATGGTACTGTTCCATGTTCGGCGCCATTTGGTGCATGTACACCACGGAAACTTCCTCCGCCGGGTCGATGGACGCCCAGGTACCGCTGCCCCCCGTCCAGCCGAATTCCCCCACAGAAGCATTGCATCCGCCTGCCGCGCGGTCCATCATGGTCCGCACGCCCAGGCCATAGCCATAGCCGTCCAGGTAGGCATTGCGGAAATCCGCCAGCTGCGCCCCGTGCAGGCGGTTGGTGCGCATGAGCGTAATGGTTTTCCGTCCGATGATCTGCCTGCCCCGGTGCATGCCGCCGCAGGCCAGCATTTGTGCAAATACGGTAAAATCACGCACGGTGGAAAACAGCCTGGGGCATCCGCTGGGCAGGGCGCCCGGGCGGGACTTCTCGTCCATCATCGCTCCGCCAGGGGTAAGTGCGCCATCCTCGGCACGGGTATAAAACGTGGCCAGGCGGCTCTCAATATCTCCAAAATACAGCATACCGGTGCTTTCCATCCCCAGCGGATCAAACAGCATTTCCCGCAGAGCTTCATCAATGGGTTTTCCCGTCACCACTTCCACAATGCCTGCCGCCAATTCGCTGCCAAAACCATAGCGCCAGCGCGTACCCGGCTCAAAGGCCACAGGGACGTTCGCCACAGCCCGAATCTCATCCCGCAGCGTATAACCCTCCGGGCGTTGCTTCAGCGCCTGCGTTACCCGGTGGATCGCCTCGCCCGTAGGGGTGCCGTCAGGCATATGCCCATAGGGAAGTCCGCAGGACATGTTCATAACATGCTCCACCCGGATGGGCTGTTCCAGCGGGCGCACCGCCACGGAACCGTCCGCAAGCTCCACATATTTCTGCATATGCTCCCACTCGGGGAAGAATTTTGACACAGGGTCCTGCAGCAGCAGCCTACCCTGTTCCATGAGCATCATGCAAGCCGTATAAATCGCGATCTTTGTCATGGAATACTGCCGGTAAACCGTGTCGGGCGTCACCGGTCTGCCGCTGGCCAGATCCGCATATCCGAAATAGCCTTCATACAGCAGTTTCCCATGCCGGGCCACCGCGCATCCGCATCCTGCGGGTCCGTGCTCCACAAAGCTTTGCAGCAGCGCGTCCAGATGTTTGAAATCTGCCATGCTCCCATCACCCTTTCAAACCGGAAGTAGCCGTACCTTCCACAAAGTACTTCTGCCCGAACACATACAGAATAAACATGGGCACAATGGAGATGACCGCACCGGCAAAGGACGGGCCGTGCTGATTGCTGCCGTTGATGAACATGGCCAGACCGTTGGTCAAGGTACGCATGCTGGTATCGGTGGTCACCAGCAGCGGCCACATCAAGTCGTTCCAGGCGCCGTTGATGCCCAACACAATCACCGTAACAATCGTGGGTTTGATCAGCGGCAGCATGATCCGCGCAAAAATACCAAACTCGCTCAAACCATCCAGGCGGCCTGCTTCCTCCAGCTCCTTGGGCAAACCGGCAAAAGAAGCGCGAATCATAAACACGCTGATGGCCGCTGCCAGATTCGGGATAATCAACCCGGCATACGTATCATACATGCCCAGCTTATACACTTCCAGGAAAAGGGGCACCATAATCACCTGGAAGGGGATCATCATGGTCGCCAGTACCAGGATGAACAGGAAATGCTTGCCTTTGAAATCGATCCGCGCAAAGGCGTAACCGGCCAGGGCATTTAAGAACACCGAAGGAATGGTGGTTCCCAGGCAATAAATCACCGAATTGCGGATGTACGTCCATATCTTGATTTTCTGGCCGATATTGATGAAATTCTCCAGCGTCAGCGTCTGCGGAAAATAGGATGGGGGATACCTGATAATCTCCGTCTGCGGACGGAACGCACAAAGAACGATCCATATCATGGGCACAATGATCAGTAACCCCACAAACGCCAGTAAAAGTGTCGTCAGCGTATATGAGACAGCTCCCTTTATCTTGCGATGCATTTTCCCGGCCTCCTTAAGCGTCCTTTTCGCGGTAGAGTTTCGCATAAAATGCCACCGTAATCAAAAGAATCAGCACAAACAGGAACATCGATACCGCAGACCCGTAACCCATTCTGTGTTCCGAAAATGCCCGCTTGTAGGTATAGTACACCAGCGTTTCCGTGCTGTAGTTCGGGCCGCCGGAGGTGGTGGAAAAAACCAGATCAAAAACCTGTAGCGAACCAATCAGCCGGGTAATAAGCACAAAGGAAATGTTCTCCCGAATCATGGGCAGCGTAATGTTGAAAAACTGCCGCAGTTTGCTGCACCCGTCCATTTCCGCGGATTCATACAGTTCGCCGGGCACCGCCTGCATAGCCGAAACGAAAATCACCGTGGAAATACCGAAGGAGCGCCACACCGACATAAATACGATCACGTAAAATGTAATGTCCACACTGTTGAGGAAGTTGACGTTTTGCCAGCCCATCTGTGACAGCCAGTAGGTCATGATACCCACATTGCTGTGCAGGAACATGCGCCACATTATGGCCACCGCCGTAGCCGAACATACGATAGGCATGAAATAGACCGCCCGGCAAAGGCGATTGCGAACCGTGTTCTTGGTCAGCAGCGCAGCCAGCGCCAGCCCCACAACCATCTGCAGCGGAACCTCCACCAGGGCAAACTTGACCGTTACCAGCAGGCTGTTCCACAGGCGCTTGTCCCTGAACGCCTCCGCAAAGTTGTCCAGGCCAACAAAGCCGCGCCCCTCCAGGAACATGTTCATGTCAAAAAAGCTGCAAACAAAGGAGGCCAGCGTCGGCAATAACCGGAAAACCAGCAGCAGTAAAATGACCGGCGCCACAAAAAGATACGCCGCATGGGATGGTTTCGACCAATATGAACGTAATCCGCGATTCATTTGGTTCACTCCTAACGCTTTTGCTAATACGTTTCAGCACTATTGTTATTCTAATATAATTCCCATACGTTGTCAAGCATATTTGCAAAATATTTTTCTTTTGTGCAGTCCGAACGAATCGCTATACAAAAGCACATATTTTAGCACGCTTTTCCCGGCCGTCCCTCCTCCGGCTTTAAGGCATTGCGCGCAATCCGCCGCGTTTCGCCGTTAACCCGCCACAGCGTCAAGGCGAAACAGCCGGGCAGGCAGCCGCCCCCTGACCCCGTGCGCAAGACCGGCAGCATCCCTGCAAAAACAAAAAAGCGCGGCCGCCTGCGGCGGCTTAGCGCATCGAAACCGTGGGGACAATCACGCTTTTAAGGAAAGTAAATTCGATCAACCAGAGTTTGCCCGAATATGCAAGGAATTGATTTCACAAGCAGAATCCACAGCCGGCCCCGCCGGCGGGTATGAATAAAAGTCGGGTGGCCGCAACCCCTCCGACACCTCTCCGGCGTTTTTTGACAGCCTGAGCGCAGCCGCTTGCGACGGCTGCGCCCTGCCTTTTTTGCCGTGCTCCTTTTAACCCGCGCCGTTTATGCGTTACGGCACAGTCCGCCCTCCTGGCGGCGTCGCAGCGCGTCAGTCCGGCAACTTGGGAAAGCTGTCGCCCCAGAAATAGTTGGGTTCCACCATGCGGGTAATGGGCATGTCAATATTGTTGCTGATCATGAGCATCAGCAGTTCCATGGAAGCGCATCCCATATCCTTCATTGGCTGCGCCTCCATCGTCAGGGATGGCGACGTGTGTTGAAGGATATCGTTCATGCCGTAGACAATCACCTTCATCTCCTCCGGGATACGCACGTGCGCTTCTTGAAAGGCGAACAGCGCGCCCGTGGCTACGGAAGCGTAATTGATAAAAATCGCTTCCGGAAGCTGCGGAAGCCGCAGAAACTTTTTCATGCTGTGGTATCCTTCCACGGCATCATGCCGCTCCACGCGAAGAATCCACTCCGGCAACAACTGAATGCCGTTTTCCCTGCAACCGGTGGAAAAGCCAAGCTCCCGCAACGCAGAATGGCTGCCCAGATGCGTGGTCCCCAGATAAGCCGCGCTCTTGATTCCTGCTTTGGCAAACAGGTTCGCGCACTCCATTCCCACAAGATAGCCGTTCATAAAGATGTGGCTGTATTTCTTGCTGGCTCTGCCGGAAAGCACAATGGGCACGTCAAATTCCTGAGATTCCAGAAAGGCGATGTCCTCCACCGAGCCGCCGCCGACGATGATGCCGTTGAATTTCTGTGAGCTGAAAGAATCCCGCAGCTGGCTCAACCGGCCCACCGGAAAGAGCTTAACCATGATCTCGTAGCTGTGATTCTCCGAGGCAATACTGGCGTATGCGCCGTTAATAAACGGTCCGATGCTGTCGTCATACTGATCGTTCCAGAAAATGCCGATGATCTGCGTGGTCTGCGATTCCGCGGCGCCGCGAAGGCGGCGGGCATAAATGTTTGGCCGGTAGTCCAACGACTTGGACACCTCCAGAATCCGCCGCTGCGTGTTCTTGGATATGCGCATTTCATCGCCGCGTCCGTTCAGCACAATCGATACCGTGCTCTGAGAAAAGCCGGAAGCTTCGGCAATCTGTTTGATTTGCACCGTCGTTTCCCTTTTACCCATAGCATTCCGTCCCTTCAGTCGCATACTGCGTTTTGTTGTAAGCAATACCACCCGGCTGCCAAAAACTTTGGCAGGCACGGAGAAGACCGCAGCCTTTTCCGCCATCCGTCGCATCCGCCGGTGCCTCCGGCAAACGGTTGGCTTTTCTTATGACAAGCCAGGCCGCTTCGCCACCGCTGTTTTTCATCCATGAAAAGCAACGCCTTACGGGACCATTGATTTTGCGCGCAAAATCGATTCCTTGCGAATCCCGATACCCTCCGCTGAACCGAATGTACCTCCCCATAGAAGCGGCCGCCGCCTCTTTCGGCACATGGAAATACTATGTTTTATTGTAAACAAATTCGTCTATTTGTCAATTCATTCTTCGTATGGCCCTTTTTTCAAGCGGACATGCGCAAAACCGCGCCGCTCAGGCAGCGTTCCGGCATTATTCCACCCGAAGCAGGCTACCGTCCGGCAAGCGCTGGAAGCGGCGCGCATACTGCCAGCCCAGGGCCACGTCCATCTCCGCCACCTCATGGCCCTTGTCATGCATCACCACATAGTTGTAGATGTTTTCTCCCCGGTCGTCTCGGAAGCGCTGCACCTCATACCAGTGATGGGGATACCGCGCGCTGGGGCGCAGAATCTCCTGTTCGTCCCCGGCCACGCCGCAAGGGCATTCCTGCGCCTCTCCCATGGCCGGCGTGGGCCGGACCTCCACATGGTTGTACATCTTCCAAAAGTCATACTGGTGTTGCTGCGTACTGCCGCGCCACACCGGGTAGGATACTTCCCGGCTGCCGTAGGTGTACCACACGGGCATACGGAAATCATACCGCCGTTTGCGTTCCATGGCCTTTTGGAAAGGAATCACGTCACGCCAATCCAGCTCGCAGTATTTTCCGCGTATGCCCGGCCAGTTGGAATCAATATGGAAGATCGCGGCAATCATCTCCGGATGGCACAGCGCCACGCTCTGCGCCTGAGCCGCTCCATTGGAAAAGCCTGTCAGATAGACGCGGCGGGCGTCCACGGGATAGCTGCGGATCATGTGGCGAATCAGCGCCACGCTGAAGGCGTCGTCGTCCTCCTGATCGGGTTCCATGCCGCTGTTCCAGCTGCACCGGTTGGTACCCCAGGGGTAAACCGTAATGAATTTCTCGCGTTCCCCCAGCTCATGGACGCGGCTCATCTCCGCCGCTTCGGCCGGGTTGTCCGAGCCGCCGTGGAAGAAAACGACCAGCGGCACCCGCTCCCCGCAGGCAATGCCCCGGGGCACATGAACAAACCAGGTGTGCGGCTTTCCGTCCAGCCGGTCGTCTTCCACAAAGCAGGCAAACAGATTCCTGGCATCCTCCATGCGGTCCGTGACGTCGCCATGGATGCAGGTATTGACCCGGCGCACCCTGCGGAAAAGCGTTTTCCATACCCGGCGCAGGGACGTTCCGTTGACCGGCAGCGCCGCCTCCACCACCCGCTGGGCAGGGTTCCGGCTGCACCAGCGTGCTTCTCCCTGCATCGCATCGGTCTGATTGGCGCGGCAAAAGCTGCTGACGGTATACGCATCCGTCTCCGAAAGCCAAACCGGCATGGGCGCAACGGGCTCCGTCCCCGGTTGCAGCCGTCCGCCAGGGGCCCAGACGCCGGCCAACCACTCCGGCCTCTCCGCGCCCAGACGCAGGGCATAGTCCGCGCCGCTGCCCAGGCCTATCACATAGCGCACGTCATGCATGGGATGCCACGTGCCGAGCATGGCTTCCAGGGTAGGAATGCCCACGGCATTGGTCGGCAGCGGATCGTCATCGGGCTTGGATAGGCCGTCATAGTACAGCCGGAATTTTTCATGGGTCATGGACGCCCACCCGCCTGCTCCGGGGTCCGGAAACGCCAGAATGACTTCCTCATCCCTGCACCAGTCCTCCAGCGCCATGTCCTCCATGCATTTTCTCACGCTTTCCTCATTCACCTGATCCAGCAGGATCAGCAGCGCGCTGCGCTTGAACGGCGTCCGCTGCTCAGCGCCGGGGTAGTAGAGATACATTTCCTCCCCGGCATGACGAAATATTTTATGGTACAGCATAATTTCCTCCGTTTCCCCCTGCCCCAGCGCATCCGCAGCAGTCGGCCTTCGGGCCGCGCTCCCTCCGCATGGGCTTTCGGCGTCCGGGGTTCATCCATGTTCGCAGGCAGCTTCATGGCGCCGTCTGCGCGGCGCATCCGCCCCGCCGCCTGCCGTCAATCCTCCCAGGCTTTGCGCTCCCGGTCGATCAGGAAACGCACCAGCGGTTTCTCCTCGTCCGCGCGGCAGCGGCACCGGCCGTCAAAACGCATGATCCGCGCCGCGCTCCCGCTGGGCATCCAGTACGGCATCGTCTCCCCATCCGCATCCATGCCGTTGGGGTCGCCGCTACGGATGAAGTTCGCCCAGTAGTTGCACATCTGCCGTGCCAGGTCATAATGCATGCCGGTAAAGGGTCTCCAGCACTTCGCCAGCGTCTCAAAGAAAAACCACAGGTCAGCGGAATGGAAGCATCCCGCATCGTCGCCCGGCATGGGCGGCTCGAAGGCATAAAGATACGTAGTTTCTCCATGCGCATGGCGGGCTTCGCTCAGCGCACGGCAAGCAGCCTCCACCACATTGATCCGGCTGGCCTGCGGCAGGGCGTCATGCATGCCGTCCCGGATACCGCACAGGCGCAGGAACGTATCCGCCTCCTGCCCGAAGCATGCCTCCAGCCGTTTTGCTTCCTCCTGGGGCGGCAGCGCAGGAAAGGACAGCGCAAACTCGTCCCGGGTCCAGCCCGTCAGCACCGGCACGTGCAGCCCTTTTCCCTGCATCAGGAGCCCCCAGGGATCGCCCACGCAGAAGCGGTGGTCCACGGCGCGGCCAAACACTTCCTTGCTCTCCAGCATCTTGTCCCGCACGAACGCCGCATCCAGTTCCCGCGCCTGCGCAATCGAGGATACGCCCAGCAGTTTCAGGAATTCCACGCCCTGCTCCTCCGCCTCCGCCATGGTGCGCGTGGGCGGCATCCAATGCAGGTACGGATTGATAAAAACGCCGCTGTCAATGATCGCACACTGGCACAGGCCTTCGTTCTGCGGCGATGTCAGCTGTGCCTGGACGCTTCCGCCGCCCGCAGACTGTCCCGCAATGGTGATATGCCCGGGATCTCCGCCAAAGGCCGCGATATTCCGCTGTACCCAGCGGGTGGCGCATTGCTGGTCCAGGTGGCCGAAGTTCGTAGGCGCATCCGGCGCCTCCCGGGTCAGCTCCGGATGCGCCAGAAAGCCGAATACATTGGTGCGGTAATTCACCGTGACCACCACGATGCCGCGGCGCGCCAGCCTTTCTCCATCAAATTCCATTTCATTGGGCGCGCCCATCATCAGCCCGCCGCCAAAGTACCACACCAGTACCGGATAGCGCTCCCGGCCGGTCATGGCAGGGGTCCATACGTTCAGATACAGGCAGTCCTCGTCCATGGGGCATTCGGGATCGCACAGCCACTCCTTTTCATACAGGCCGACGCCGCCGCTCATATGCGGCTGCTGCATGGACATGGGCCCAAAGGTATAGCATAGGCGGTCGCCCTCCCAGTTTGCCGCCGGCTGCGGTGCGCGCCAGCGGTTGCGCCCTGTGGGCGGGGCCGCAAAGGGTATCCCTTTGTACGCTGTGATGCGCGGGTCTGCCGCGGGAATGCCCACGACCCATCCCGTTTCCACCCTGGTTCTTCGAAGCATGGAATTCGTCTCCTCTCGCGTGATGGTGTGCAGATGGCTAAAACGTTACATCTCTGCTTTTACCTTATCAGCTTTTCCGGCATATGTCAAGAAGTGATACGGAATTTCCACATACTTACCTTATGTTTTTGCCGTCTGATCCCCTTGACAGCCGTGATCCGCCATGCTATGATGCTGCTAACAAGCAAAGCACGTGAAGCTAAACATTTAGCAACCGCAGACAAAGGAGGCCGACCGATGGGCATGCTTCGTTTCAATTACCGCAGTCAGGCGTTGGGCCGCTATGTGGACATTTCCGTGGTTTATCCCACGGACGAGCTGAGCTACTTTGATCCCTTGACGTCCGACAAGCAGGAATATGGCCGCAACACCGCCCACGGCAAAGCGCTGTACCGTCCCGGCATGAAGTTTCAGACCGTCTACCTGTTGCACGGCGGTGGCGACGATGACTCGCTGACCTACCGCTACACCAATGCGGAGCGGTATGCCCAGCGCAACCGGGTCATGTTGGTCACGCCCAACATCGCCAACAGCTTTGGCATCGACACCGCCTACGGCGTAGCCTATCAGACCTTTCTTTCCCAGGAACTGCCCACGGTGATCCGCGCGTTGTTTGCTTCCTCGGAAAAGCGGGAGGACAACTTTATCATGGGCTACGCCATGGGCGGCAACGTAGCCCTGGGCACCGCGTTAATGCACCCGGAGCTGTATGCGGCATGCGTGGATATTTCCGGCGGCATCGGCATGACCATGAGCACGGAGACCATGGTCCAGGAGCTTGACAGCGACCATTTCCGCAACAAATTCCGGCTGTACTGTACCTCCTTTGGCCCCAGTGAAACGTTTCCCGGCTCCCCCTTTGACCTGGCGGCCCAGGCCCGCAAGCATCCAGCCCGGGGCGACAGCGCCTGCCGTTTCTTCATCGCCTGCGGCAGCGAGGAATTTATCCGCTCCCGCGTCGAAGAGGACGTGCGCCTGCTGCGCCAGGCAGGTTATCAGGTGGACTACGAGCTGGCGCAAGGCTATGATCATGACTTCCGCATGTGGGATACCTACATCCAAAAAGCGCTGGATGAGTTCCTTCCCCTGAAGCGGCAGGTCATTTACCCCGACGAATTCCAGGAACAAGTGAGGTGATCGCGCATGGCTCTCCTGCGTTTTTCCGCTCCCTCCCGCATACTGCGCACCCCTGTGGACATGCGCGTCTTTCTGCCGGATCAAGGGGCAGGGCATCCAACGTTATGGCTGCTGCACGGCGGCAACTGCGACTGCAACGAATGGTTCGATGACGCAACCTGCGTGGAAGCCGCCAAAAAGCGCGGCGTCGCGCTGGTGGCGGTGTCCATTTTCAACGGCTTCGGCGTAAACATGCGCTATGGCCTACCGTATGCGGACTTTCTGGAGCAGGAGTGGATTCCCATGACCAGGGCGCTGCTGCCCTGCTTGTCCTCCGCGCGCCAGGACAACTACGTGGCCGGCGCATCCATGGGCGGGTACGCCGCTTTTCGCCTTGCCATGAACCTGCCGGAGGCGTTTCACGGCGCAGGCGCTTTTGCAGGCGCCATTTCCCTGCCCACCATTGTCGAGCGTTACGAGCGCGGCATACAGCCAGGCGGCCCGGACATGCTGTACGCATTCGGCGCCCATCAGAACCTTGTCAACAACGCCAACGACGTGATCTGGCTGGCGCGTCAGCGGGCCGCCCAGGGGAAGTGCCCGCGCCTGTACATGATGTGCGGCACGGAGGACTTTGGCTATGCGCTCAACACCATCGCCCGGGACGATCTGCGCAGCGCCGGCGCGGAGGTGGCCTGGCGGCAGGGGCCGGGCGTCCACAGCTTTTCCTGCTGGAACCAATGGATCGAGGATTTTATGGTCTGGATGGATGAAAGGAAGGTGTGCCTATGATTCTTGTGGCATGCGACAGCCGTCTGCCCGGCCTGGAGCACGCGCAATCCTGGCAGCTGGCCCTGCCGGATACCGCCGCACAAGCAGCGTTCCCGGTTCCGCTTGTGCTCTTTCTCCATGATCTGGGGCAGCAGGGAACGCAGCTCCTGCAGCTATGCAGCCTGGCGGAACTGACCGAAAAAACCGGCGCGGCCTTCCTCATGCCCAACGGCCTGCGATCCTGCTTTGCGGATATGCGTTACGGCCCTCACTGGCGGACGTTTCTCACCGACGGCCTGCTCCCCTTTGCCGCGCGCAGTTTTCCCGTAACGCCCACCGTCCTTGCCCTGGGCGTCGGCACAGGCGGCTGGGCCGCCGCGCATCTGCGTGCTTCCTGCCCTTCCCTGGTCCGTGTAGCCATTGCCCTGGACGCAGACCCCGACCTTCCGCTGACCTGGAGCGACGCCATGGCGCTTGCCGCCGTTTTTGGCGAGCGGAACAGCGGAGATCCGGCCGCCTATACGCTGCCCGAGGACGTTCGCCAGGAAACTCTCTGGCGATCCTCCCATGATCCCGCATGGACCGCGCTGCTCGCGGACCTGCTGCACGACGGGAGGCAGCCATGAAAAACGATCTGATTCTAGGCCAATGCGCACCCGAGGCGGTCGGCCTGAGCAGCCATCAGGTCGAAGCCTGTCTTCGCGCTCTGGACGCCACGGAAAACGAGCTGCACGGCATCGTTATGGAGCGGCATGGCAGAATTTTCTGCGAGACCTACCTGGCGCCTTATAGCGGGCAGATGCCTCACACCAATCATTCTCTGGGCAAAAGTTACACCTGCACCGGTTTCGGCTTGGCATGCGCTCAGGGCCTCCTTTCCGAGGAGGAACGCTTTACGGATGTCTTTGCAGAGGAATTTGAACGCTACGGTATCGTCCCGGATGAAAAAATGAAACGGCTGAAAATGCGCCACCTGATGAGCATGTCCGTGGGCATGGCGCGCATGCCGGAAATGGACGAGCGGTGGTTGGAGCGTTTCCTGCGGGAACCGATCGTCCACGAACCCGGAGAACAGTTCCTGTACAACTCCGTGGGCAGTTGTTTGCTTGGCGCCGCAGTTGAAAAACGCTCTGGCGAGCCGTTGGACGTTTATATGCGCAAGCGCCTGTTCGACCGCATCGGCATCGCGCCTCAGGAACATGTATGGCGGAAATTCAACGGCGTGTATGTAGCCGAGCCAGGAACCAGCGCCACCACCCGCGCCAACCTGCGCCTTGGCATGTTCTATGCCGCCTATGGTTTTGCGGACGGCCAGCAGCTGATCAGCCGTTCATGGATGGAGCAGGCCATGACCAAGCAGGTGGAAACCAGCAGCACCCCCGGCACAGACGACAGCGCCATGGGCTATGGCTGGCAGCTGTGGATGTGCAAGCAGCCCGGCATGGTTCGCTTTGACGGTGGTCAAGGGCAGCTGTGCCTGATCTGGCCCCGGCAAGACATGGTAGTAGCCGTTCACCAGGCCGGGCGCTATCCTCACGGCGTGCCCAAGGTGATGGAATTGCTGGAGTCCCTGATGGCTTCGGCAGCCCAGGAACCGCTGTCGCCGGATGACGCCGCCTGTGAAAGCCTGCGGCAATACGAGCGCAGCCGCTGCGTCCCTCCCGCGCCCGCCGCCCTCCTGCCGGAGGACGCGGACAGCTGGGAAGGAGACTACTTCGTAACAGATGGCATATTTCAGCCCTGGATCGAGGTCGCTCCCGTGCAGGAGGACTTCTATCATCTGTTTTACGCCCCTCACCGCAACGCCCAGGTGCGCTTTCTGCGCCTGACGCGCCAGGGCGGCGATTTGGTGCTGACCCTGGACGGCATCGCGGAGCTTCGCGCCAGCCTCAATGGCATGTGGACCCCCCGCAAAACCGCATCGGTCCTGGAAGATCTGCCCGACTATGCCGCCACCGCACGTTTCCTGGATCGCCGCACCCTGCGTATTTCCCTGCGGTGGCTGAACAGCTGGTGCTGCCCTGAAATCACGCTAACGCGCCTTGGGCAAGGGCGCTTGGGCATCCTCGTGCAAAAAGACATGCTTGCCGATGGCCGCGAGCTTTTCACCCACGCCGCCACAGCTGTCCGCATTCGCTAAATTAATCGCAAAACCGCTGCTAAATGATGATGTGCGTGCATTTAGCGGCGGTTTTTTGTGCGCTCTCTTGGCTTCCGTTCTTTATTGTATATTTTTTATATATTGTTTCCGCTATTATGAATAATTTTTGTAGAAATAATCCATTCATCATATTTTTTGTTGACATTTATTTTTCCAGATGATACCATGCTAAATAGAAGAAACGAAATAGCAAAGGTTCGTTTCACACAAAAAAATAGGAGGTCTGTTGGTATGAAGAAGTTCCTCGCGGCTGTCCTTGCTTTGGCGCTGGCACTCGGCGCGCTTCCCTTGGTCATGGCGGAGGAGACCACACCCGTAACCGTCACCTTCTGGAACGGCTGGACCGGCGCGGACGGCGACGTGCTCATCGAACTGGTTGACGAATTCAACCGCACCAATCCCTACCAAATCACCATTGACATGGACATCAACGCCAGCTTCCAGGAGAAAATCGCCTCCGCCTTCGCAGGCGACGAAGGACCGGACATGGTGCTTGGCGCGCACTCCTACAAGGATACCTATCCGGATTACATCATCGACATGAATGAGATCTTCGAGAAGACATCCCTGAAGAAGGAAGATTTTATCACCGGTTATCTGGATCTGTGCTCCAAGAACGGCATCCTGTATGTGGTTCCCTTCCAGGTCACCGGCCGGTACTTGTACTGGAACAAGGATCTTTTTGAAGCGGCGGGCCTGGACCCTGACACGCCCCCGGCCACCTATGAGCAATGGGCGGAATACGCCGCCAAGATCACCAATCCCGATATGAACATCTACGGTTCCGGCATCAGTTACAATGCCATCTACACCAACCTGCAGCTGATCCAGCGTATGGGTGGGCTCTTTGTGGATTTTGATGAGAACGGTAACCTAAAGGCAAACTTCAAGGGCAACGCGGGCTATGCGGAATTCCTGCAATGGTTCAAGGACATGACCGTATCGGGGGATAATCCCGTTGAATCCGACACGGCGTCCATGTTCTACGCCGGTCAGATCGGCATTATGCCCGACGGCGCCTGGATCAGCTCCGGCGCGGAAACCAACGAGATCAACTACGGCGTCGCGCAGCTGCCCTATGGCGCAGCCGGCCCCATGAATCCCTGCTCCGTGTCGGGCTTCTCCATTACCAAGTACGCTTCCGAGGAAGCCAAGCTGGCTGCCATGCGCTTCATTGAGTGGTGGCACAACGGGTATGAGGATACGGAAACGACCGGCTCCCTGACCTGGTCGCTGCGCTGCGGCTATCCGGGGTACTATCTGCCCACCATCAACGATCCCCGCTATCAGGCCTCGGAAAAGCTAGCCATGATGACCTGCACGGATAATGACGCCGCCACCACCTACATGGCCCCCGATGCGTTCCAGGCCACCTTCCAGCTGGCTTCCGAAGTGATCGAAGTCATGGTGGAGGATGTCATTACCGGCGGCATGGACATCACCCAAGCGCTGGAAAAGGCGCAAACCAACGCCGAGGCCCTGCTGAAGTAACGCCGGCGGTCCCATCCGGCTTTGCCGCACGACTTGCAGGGGGAGACGAAGGCGTATGCCTCGCCTCCCCCGCGCAGCGTGTCAAAAAAAGCGGCGATGCCACTTTATTAGGGGAAGCAGTTTCGGTCAGCCAGCGGTCGTCCGAAGTTGCAAGAAATGGATTTCGCAAGCAAAAGCAATGACCCGCGAAGCCGGTAAAGCCGGCTTGCACCAGTAGAAGTCGAAGGGACTGCGGCCTTTCGACGCCTCCCTGGGGTTTTTGACAACCTGCGGGAGGCGAAGGCATATGCCTCGCCTCCCCTTGTTTTTTCTGTTTGGACGGAGGGCGCCCATGTACGCTACAAGAAACAACGGCAGACTCTACAAACCGTATATTCCCTATTTGTTCATCGCCCCGGTGATCCTGCTACTGTTCCTGTTCAACCTTTTGCCAACCTTTATCAGCTTCATTGTCAGCCAATTCGACGCGGATTTGACCTTCAGCAACGGCGTATATCTCGGCCTTGGCAATTTCAACGAAGTTCTCCATGACAGCCGGTTCTGGAACAGTCTGGCCGTGACGGCCAAATGGACGGTGGTGGAGGTACCCTGCCAGCTGCTCCTTGCGCTACTTCTTGCGGGTCTGTTGACAAAGAACACCCTTACCAACAAACTTTTTCGCGCCGTCTACTTCATGCCCATCATTTGTTCCGCCACCGCCACAGGCATTATGTGGAAGCTGATCCTGCACTCCAACGTAGGCTATGTCACCTATCTGTTCCGTCTCATGGGCCTGGGAAAAATCAACTTTATGAACACGCCCGGGTTGACCTTCTATGTCATTGTTTTCATGTCCGTATGGAAAACCTTCGGCATCTCCACCACCATCCTGATCGGCGCCATGCAGAATGTGTCCGTAAGCCTTTATGAAGCGGCCGATATTGACGCATGCAGCAAATTCAAGCAGTTCTTCTACATTACGCTGCCCAGCATCAAACCTACGCTGTGGTTCCTCATCATGACCCGCGTCATCGGTTCGTTCCAGGTGTTCGACATAGTATACACCACCACCGGTGGAGGTCCCAGTCTGAGTACGGAGACGCTGGTGACTTATATCTACACCCGCGGCTTTGAGGTATTCCGTATGGGATACGCCTCCGCCCTGTCGGTTTGCCTTTTGCTGATCGTACTGGTCATGACCCTGATCATGTACGCGATGATGCTGCGGGGAGAAAGGGAGTGAAAACCATGTTGTCCAGAAAGCATGTTCAGCGTTTGAAGCGCCTGCCCATTCTGCTCCTGCTGACATTCTTTGCGCTACTGATCCTGGTGCCGGTCATCTGGCTGTTTGCCAGCACCGTAAAACCCGCCAAGGAGATCATCACTTACCCGCCTTCCTTTTTCCCCAAGCAGTTCAGCCTGGCCAGCTTCGAACGCCTGGCCTCCCGGCTGAAGATTCTGGATTATATCAAAAACTCCGTTATCTACGCGCTAGCCACCACCATTCCTTCGGTCTTCATCTGCGCGCTGGCCGGATATTCCTTTGCCCGGTATGAATTCCGCGGCAGAAGCGTGCTGTTCATCGTGGTGCTGGCTACCATGATGATTCCTTTCCAGGTCACCATGATCCCGCTGTTCCTGGTTGTGAAAAACATGGGACTGTACGATACCTACGGCGGACTGATCCTGCCCAAGCTGGCGGCGGCCATCTCGATTTTCATGATGCGCTCGGCTTTTGTCTCCATTCCCCGCGAGTTGGAAGAAGCCGGCCGTATGGATGGCATTTCCGAGTTCGGCCTGTTCTGGAAGATCATGCTTCCGCAAGTCAAGCCCACCATGATCACCATGCTGATTCTTGGCATCAACGGCGCCTGGAACGACCTGATGTGGCCGCTGCTGGTGACCGGAGATACCCGGATGCGCACCCTTGCCAACGGTCTGGCGCTGTTTATCGGCTCGGATACCACGGAATACGGCCCTGCCTTTGCCGGCGCCGTGGTATCCATCGTGCCTATGCTGGCGCTGTATATCTTCGGTCAAAAGTACTTCGTGGAGGGCACCGTTACCAGCGGCCTGAAGGGCTGATCGTTTCTTTTCATGAAAGGGGGCATTTCCGTGAAACCCATTGAAAACGCCTATACATCCCTGCACAGCGACGGTCTGTTTTTCGACCAGGTAAATCTGGATATGAAGCTGTTTCCCGCTCCCGACGGTACCTTAGGGCCCCGGCACACCCTGGGCCGCGAGGGCGCCTCGGTGGACGAGGCAGGAAATGTTACCTTCTGCTTTTTCGCGCCCCAGGCGCAATCGGTAGCTGTAAGCGGCTTTGGCGGCTCCTTCAGCAGCGAGCCCATCCCCATGACGAAGGACGAGGAGGGATACTGGACCGTGCAGGTCTGCAATCTCCCCAAAGGCTTTCATTACGTCACCTATTACGTGGACGGCTGCCAGGTTACCAATCCCAGGGGACTTGTGGCCTACGGCGGGCATCATGTGGCCAACATGGTCGAAATACCGGAGGATGACCTATTCTATACCCTGCAGGGTCATGTGCCCCACGGCACGCTGCATATGGAGCATTTCCCTTCGGCCGTCACCGGAAAAATCCGGAACTGCTGGGTTTACACCCCCTATGGCTACGAATCCCGGCCTGAAAAGCGTTATCCGGTGCTATACCTGCAGCACGGCGGCGGCGAGACGGAAACGGGCTGGATCTGGCAGGGCAAGGCAAACTATATCCTGGATAATCTGATCGCGCAGAAGCAATGCGAAGAGATGATCGTGGTAATGAACTGCCTGTATTGCGTGGACTGGCGCACGGAGCAGGAATTTCTCACCGGCGACTTTGACCGCATGCTCCTGGAAGACTGCATGCCCTTCATCCGCGAAAAATACCGCCTGCTTCCCGGCGCCGAAAATCAGGCCATGGCCGGTCTGTCCATGGGCAGCTATCAAACCCTGATGACCACCCTGAAGCACCTGGGTGAATTCCCCTATATCGGCATTTTCAGCGGAGCCATGGTGCGCCGTTGGTACTGCGATTTTGACTACTATCAGCTTTTCGACCATCCAGAGGATTTTAACAGCAAGGTCAAGCTGTTCTTCTTCGGCTACGGCGAACAGGAAGACCGCATCGTACGTGATCTCTGTCCTGATCTGGATATGCTGCGGGCAAAAGGTATTCGTCATCAGGTATATACCTGCCCGGGATACCATGAATGGACCGTCTGGCGCAAATGCCTGCGAGTCTTTCTCCAGCGCCTGTTCAAGGATTAATGCATTCCTTTCCCCAGCATTGCGCGGCCCGCGCCTGCGCATGCCACGCAGGATGTTCCTTCCCGCTGTCCAATGCATATAAGCATCCGTTGCAGCGGTGCGGCAAGCGTCCGGTGCCCTTTGACCGCGCAGCGAAAGGACCTATCATCCCCGGCATGCGCCGTTTCCTGCCTCTTCCGGGCGTCCTGCCGGTCCCTTGCCTTTATTTTCACCGATGTGTTTTCCACACAGGAGGTCCTTTATGTTACGACTTACCATGACTGAAAATGGCGCCGTTCGCGGCGTCCCCGCCGCTGATCCACGGATTACGGTTTTTCGCGGTATTCCCTTTGCCGCGCCTCCCACGGGGGAGCTGCGCTGGCGCGCGCCGCAGCCGGCCGCTTCCTGGACGGGCGTGCGGGACTGTTCGGCCTTTGCTCCCATTGCCATGCAGGAAACGCCCGGCGAGCGCCCCGGGTTTTATACCCGCGAATGGCACGTGGACCCCGACGTCCCCATGGACGAAGATTGCCTGTACCTGAACGTATGGACGCCCGCCCGCAGCAGCGCCGAGCGTCTGCCCGTAATGGTCTGGATATTTGGCGGGGGAATGTGCTGCGGGTATCCTTCCGAAATGGAGTTTGACGGAGAACGTATCGCCCGCCGGGGCGTTGTGATGGTTTCCGTAAATTATCGCGTGAACGCCTTCGGTTTCCTGGCGCATGCCGCGCTCACGGAGGAAGGCCGGCGGTACGGGGAGCCGGGCGCAAACTTCGGGCTGCTGGACCAGCGCGCCGGCATTGCCTGGGTGAAGCGCAACATCGCCGCCTTTGGCGGAGACGCAGAAAACATTACCATCTTCGGTCAGTCGGCAGGCGGTCGCAGCGTCTGGATGCAGATTGCCTCCCCCATGAACCGCGGACTGTTTCAAAAGGCCATTGCGCAAAGCGGCGCGCTGGGCGGAGGCATTGCCGACTACCCATCCCTGGAGCAGGCCCAGCAGGATGGCGAGAACTTCCTGCGGTATCTGGGCGCCGCCAGCATAGCCGACGCCCGCGCCATCCCCGCTCGGGAGCTCATGGACAGAACCCTTGCCTATACGGGACATCGCTGGGGGCCGGCAATCGACGGCACGTTTCTCCCCGTTTCCCCCATGCGGGCCATCGCAGAGGGAATTTGCAATGACGTTTCCCTCATGGCAGGCAATACAGTAGATGAAGTGCGCGCCTTTCAGCTGGGCAACAGCGTAGCCGAATTCCAGGAAAATGCGCGGAGGCTGTACGGCGACGCCGCCAAGGATTTCCTCCATGCCGCAGGCATTGCCACCGATGAACAGCTGGCGGCCTACTACCGCTCCCCCGCATTCAGCATCTTCGAGAAAGGCAATGCCTTTGCCGCCCGCTGCTTCAGCCGTGCCGGACGCAAGCCGCCCTATCTGTACCGCTTTCATCCGCAGATTCCAGGCGATGATGCAGGGTCCTTTCATTCCTCCGACCTGTGGTTCGTTTTTGAAACGCTGGCCAAATGCTGGCGACCCTTTCAAGGCAAGCACTACGACCTGGCGCGCCGCATGTGCAACTACTGGACCAACTTTGCCCGCAGCGGCGATCCCAACGGGAACGACAATGACGGATGCCCCATGCCCCGTTGGCTGCCCGCGTCGGAAGAGGATTGGCACGTGCAATTCCTCGGGGATGATATTCACGATATTTCCGCCCCTTTGGATACGCTGATGACCTTTGAGCTGGACCATATGCTTCAGCAGGCGCAGCGCGAGAAGGGCGGTGGACGCTGATGCGGCTGCTGGTGCGGGAAAAAAGCTTCTACCGGACGGCCGCCATGCTGGCCGCTCCCGTCGTGCTCCAGAATATGATCACCATCGCAATCAACATGCTGGACACCATCATGCTGGGCGCCTTCGGAGAAATACAGATCTCCGGCTCATCCCTGGCCAACAGCTTCATCAGCATCTATCAGATTCTGTGCATGGGCATTGGCGGCGGAGCCGCGGTGCTCACAGCGCAATTCTGGGGCGCCGGGGACAAAACCGCCGTGCGAAAAATCACCGCGTTAATGCTGCGTATCAGCCTTGCGCTTGCCGCCGGATTCACGGTGGCGGTCCTGGCCATACCGGAATGGATTATGCGCCTGTATACGCCTGACCCTGCCATCATTGAGACCGGAGCGGCATATCTGCGCTATGTGGCCCCTACTTTTCTGCTTTCCGGCCTGTCCCTGACGCTGACCATCGTGCTGCGCTCCGTGCGTGAAGTGAAGCTGCCGCTGATCGTTTCAGGGATTTCCTTCATCTGCAACCTGTTTTTTAATTGGGCGCTAATCTTTGGCAGGCTGGGCCTGCCGCAGATGGAGATCCGCGGCGCGGCCCTTGCAACCACCATCGCCCGGTCGGTTGAAGCGGCAATCGTTGCCCTGTACGTCTTTCACTATGACCGCCGCCTATGCATGCGGGCGCGCCATCTGCTGGAACCCTGCGGCGAATACCTGCCCCGCTACCTGCAATACAGCGTCCCCGTGATTTTGTCCGACTTCCTGCTGGGGCTGGGAAACACCGCGGTTACCATGGTCATGGGCCGTCTGGGCGCGTCCTTTGTGGCAGCCAACTCCATCGTAGCCATGACCGTGCGGCTCTCCACCGTTATGAATCAGGGATTTGCCAATGCCGGCAGCATCATGACCGGCAACACGCTGGGAGAAAACCAGCCGGAAAAGGCGCACCGGCAGGCCATCACCTTTCTGCTGCTCAGCGTGGCACTGGGCCTTGTCGCGAGCCTGTTTATTCTGCTGGTCTGCCCATGGATTATCGGCGCCTACCATATTACCGAGGAAACCAAGGCCATTGCCTACCAGCTCATGGAGTCCGTTGCCGTAATGGTTGTCTTTCAGGCTACGCAATCCATGCTGACAAAGGGCGTGCTGCGCGGCGGCGGCGATACCCGCTTCCTGGTCGTTGCCGATATCGCCTTTATGTGGCTGCTCTCCATTCCCCTGGGATACCTCTCCGCCTTCATCTGGGGTCTTTCGCCTTTCTGGATCAATCTTTTGATGAAAGTCGATTACATCTGCAAGACCGTTTGGTGCACATTCCGCTTGCTGGGAACCAAGTGGATCAAAAATGTTGCGCATCACCAGCAAGTCCCTGCCTGAGCCGTCCCTCCGGCAAAGCAGCCGGATCATCGAATACGAATCCACGCCGGAGGAGTCGCAGCTCCTCCGGCGCTTTCTTGAAGGCAAGGAAGTCTGCGGCGGAGGGCCGCTCCCCCGCCCCCTCCAGCGCCCGGGCCATCAGCGCCGCGCTCTGCCTGCGCTGGAGGCTGTCCGACCACCAGGAAAGCTCCTGCCGGGTAGACAGCGCGTCCGTGAACAGCGTCCGTATTTCCTCCCGAAGCTCCGGTTCCTCGGTTTCTTCCAGCAAGCGACACAGGGCGGGCGCCGCCGCGTCCGGGAAGTCCGCATACTGAGTCAGGTCCATTTCCGGCAATTCCCCGGCCAGGTAACGGTCCACGTTAGCCTCTGCCACCAGGCCCCCGGCGTTCATCAGCCCCACCGCCGCCAGGGTGCAGGCCGCCAGCGCCGCCCCCAGCCGCAGCATGGGCAGCGGCCGGTACAGGGAGACCATCAGCGCCACGAACAGCAGCGCCAGCGCCCCCATCATGCAGCTGGTATACAGCCGTAGAAGCGTCAAACCGTACAGGCGAATGTACAGCAGCATTTTCGTCAGGGCCAGGGCAATCAGGCACATGGTCAGCGCCGCCAGCAGGGTCTGCGCCCCGCGGGTGAATCCGCGCCCGGCGCAGCGCTTCCGCCGTACCCCCAGAAAAACCGCCAGGTTCAGCAGCGCCGCCGCGCACAGCTGGAAAAAGCCCTGCCGGGCATAACCGCTGTACATTTCCGGCGCGCCGCCCGGTTGCAGCATCTCCGGCAGCGTCCGGCAGGAAATGACCAGGAACAGCAGGTACAGCCCGCAATACAGCCCCAGCATCACCCCCAGCACCATCGGATCGCCCTCCCGCTGCGGGCGCAAGGCCGGGCTTTTTTCGCGTCCAGCCCGAAGATAGAAGCAGCACAGGTAGACGCCTATGAGCAGTGAAAGCACCGCCTTGCTCACCGCCTCGGACAGCGTATCCGTCAGGCTGCTGGCAAGACCCGTAAAGAAATCATAGAAAGCCTGGTCCGCCGAGAGCAGCAGTCCCCCCGCCGCAATCAGCAGCGGGACCGCCAGCCCCACGCCCATGGCCGCGCGGCCCAGCCGTCCGCCCCTGGCGCTGCGCCGCAGCCCGGAGGCCACCGCCTCCAGCTCCCCGAAGGGGAGGAAATGCCGCGCCTGTTCCCACGGCCCGCCCCCGTGGACGCCGTCCAGCGCCCACAACCCCAGGGCAGCCATCATGCCCAGCAGCAGCAGCGGCGACAGCAGGGGCTGCTCCCACAGCGCCAGGGCCGCGCCATAGCATCCCGCGGGCAGCAGCCACCACCAGGCCGCGCGTCGCTTGGGACCGCCGCCCCAGGCCCGCCACAGCAGCACGCCCGCCGCCGCCAGCAGGCCCACATTCGCCCCCCAGCGGGAAAATAGGATACCCTGGGTCAAGGCAAAGCCCAGGGCCGTAAATGCCATGAAGGTAATCCATGGTCTTTTCTGGAACATCTTCATCCCTCCTTCAAGCGGAAGGCTATCATGAAGTTCTTCGTTTGTCAATATAAATTTATTGTTTTTCGATATTTTTCTATTGACAAGCAATGTACATCCTGCTATGATAGGCGTGTAATCAACGGCAAGGAGGACAGGGAGCATGAACAAGATCCTGCAATCACGCAAATGTTTGGCCTGGATGCTGAAGGCGGTAACGCTGCTGGCCTTTGCGGGGGTGCTGTTCGCGGGGCTGGTGCCCGTGCCACAGCTGGCGGAGCACGTGGCGTATTTCTGGCCGGACTACGCAAACTTTGCCACCGCCGCGGTGATTTATGTAAATCTGGGGTTCGCGCCCTTTTATGGGGCGCTGGTGCTGGCCTGGCAGGTGTTTTCCGCCATCGGGCGGGACGAGAGCTTCACCCGCGCCAATGCCCGCCGGGTGCGCTGGGCTTCCTGGCTGGCGCTGGCGGAGGTGGTGTATCTACTGGGTGGGCTGGTCTGGTTTGGCGCAAGGCAGGCGCTGGCGGCGGTGACGGTGCTGGCGTTTCTGGGGCTAACGCTGCTGGGTCTGGCCGCGGCGGTGCTGTGCTACGCCCTGTCGGTGCTGATTCTGCAAGCGGCGGAAATGAAAGAAGAAGCCGACCTGACCATTTAAGGAGGACGCCCATGCTGATCGTAAATCTGGACGTGATGCTGGCCCGGCGCAAGATGAGCGTCACGGAGCTGGCCCAGCGGGTGGGCATCACCCTGGCCAATATCTCCATCTTGAAAAACGGCAAGGCAAAGGCCATCCGTTTTTCCACGCTGGAGAAAATCTGTCAGGTTCTGGAATGCCAGCCCGGCGACATTTTGGAATACCGGGAAGATTGACCGGACGTTTTGCCCTGCGTCAAAAAAACCGGCGAACGCGGCATTGTGCCGCGCCGCCGGTTTTCATCATGTGCATGCGCGCCCGCTAGCAGGCGGAGATTTCCTCAGCCGGAAATCCGCCTGCTTTTTTTCGCGAATTTCCCAGGTTTGCGCCGCCGCCGCTCCGGTCACAATAGCCCTGACAACGCGAACAGGAGGTGAACTCCAGATGAATCAGAGTCAAAACGCGTCCGGCATGGTGCCGGAGGCTCGGGGCGCCCTTGACAACATGAAGTTTGAGATCGCCCGTGAGCTGGGCATCAACTTCAAGCAGGGTTACAACGGCGACCTGAGCTCCCGCGACAACGGTTACGTGGGCGGCTACATGGTCAAGCGCCTGATCCAGCAGGCGGAAAATCAGCTGGCGGGCAAGGCCAAGTAAGCGTCGGCCATCCTCTCCCATGGAATCGTTGAAAGGAGTAATGCAACATGTATCATCAGAATCAGAACCAGGGTCAGAGCCAGAACCAGAACAGCGGCAAGATCGAGGTGCCCGAATCCCGCGCGGCGCTGGACAACATGAAGTATGAAATCGCCGGCGAGCTGGGCATCAACCTGAAGCAGGGCTACAACGGCGACCTGCCCTCCCGTCAGGCCGGTTCCATCGGCGGCTACATGGTCAAGCGCCTGATTGAGCAGGCCGAGCGCCAGATGGCCGGTAAATAAGGTTTCCCCGCGGGGAGGCACGCCATGCATGCCTCCCCGTTTTTGCGTTTACTCCCCTCGCTCCGCGTAGAGCATCTCCATGTGCCGGCTGCACTGGTCCAGGAAGCCGTCCAGGGTCAGATTCCCCTGCAACAGCCGGTCCCGCAGCTGCATGATCTCCTGGGTGTAGAGATTTTCCTGAGGAATGACGATGGCCGCGGCAGCCTTCTGCCAGGCCGCAATATCCTCCTGGTCAATGAGATACAGGTTGTCCGCGATGAATTCCCGCTCCTGTTCCAGGAGAAGCGCTTGATCGCGAATTTCCGCCTGCTGCTCCTGTTGTGCCAGCTCCGCCAGGGTCTTGTCTATTTCCTCCAGGCGCTGTTGGTTTTCCTCGCTGACCAGCGGCTGCGTCATGTCCGCATAAAGCATGTAGTCGTCCATGCCGTTATGGAGCGCTATGTATTCCAGAAAGGCCATGGCCTCCTCCGGTTGGCGGGAATAGGGATTGACCACCGCCAGGGTAACGTGGAGCTCCAGCGTGTCCGGAGAGTTTTCCCCGATGCGGGGCAGCAGCAGGTCATTGGCGGAAATGGGGGAGGTGCATCCGCCCCACATGAGCGCGGGCCACGCATCATAGTTCATGGGCGCGCTCACGGGCAATTCCGCAAGTATGCGTTCCAACAGCGTCCGCAGCTCGGGATTATGGAAGTCCACCTTTCCGCCCTGGGCCTGCTGCTCCAGGAAAAACCGTTTCAGCACTTCATGCATCAGGGTTTCCTGGTCCAGGGATACATCCACCAGCAGGTAGCCCATATCGTAGAAATCCGTTTCCTCCTGAAGCCGCGCCGCTTCGTCCAGCAGTTCCCCAAAGGTGGCGGGAACAGTCAGGCCATATTCCTCCATAACGGAATCCGGCAAATCCAGCTGCATAAAGGAGCCGCTGTAGCTGACGGGCCAGGCCGCCAGTTGTCCCTCCTCCGTAATCAAGGCTTCCCGGATGCGGGGATACATCCGCTCCCCGTATGCCTGCAGGGTGGGATTGGCGTTCAGGTCCACAAAGTAGCCCTTTTCCTTGAGCGTCCGCAGGCTGAGGGTATCCTGATAGTCCAGGCAGATGACGTCCACGTCCCCGTTCTGCTGCGTAAGGATGTCCGCCGCCTCCTGATACACATTGGTTACGGCAATGCCCGTCTCCAGCAGGAACGCGCCGTTTTTGAAATCCTGGTAATTGGCTACGGTCAGGTTGCACCGGGCGTCCTGAAGGACCCGATAGCTGTACAGCTGTTCATACTGCTGTATCAGGCAATCCCCGTCCCTGAGCACCAACCCCTGCACGGATTCCGGCAAAGGCGCGGCCACTGCCGCAAGGCTCTCCAGGGAAGCGCCCTGGTACAGCGTGCCGCTGCTTCCGTTGGAAACGGCCGCCCAATACGTGCCCGCGGCATCCCGGACCACCGCCCGCACATATCCGTCCTGCTGAAAGTCGATTTTCTCCCGGGTGATGCTTCCGCTCTCCCGGTCGTAGCGCATCAGCCAGTTCTCCTGGGTGTTGTTTTCATAGTCATAATCATAGAGAAAGGTGGCCACGCCTTCCTCCACGGGAAAAAGGCCCACGGTAGTCACCTCCGGGGCCACGTCTGCGAAATCCCCGCAGATTTTGGCCTCCCCGCCGGGAATGTCGTAAGCCAGCAGGATATCCATGCCGCTTTCCCCTTGCAGGGTGCAGTAGATACAGCCATCCAGGAGCAGTGCGTGCCTGACGCCATAGTTCAGCATATCCGTATCCAGCGCCATGGGGCAAGACCACGTCTCACCGTCGGAAGACAGGGCATAGAAGGATACCAGCCCGTCGTATCCGCTGTCCACCATGTATACTTTTCCATCCCATACACCCACCAGCACGAATGCGTCTTCCGGTGGTAAGGGCAATTCCGTCATGGTCTGCCCGTCCGGTTCCATCCGAAACAATCCCCCATAGGTGCGGATGAAGAGCGTGCCATCCTCCCCCACCGCCACCGAGGCCAGGCTTTCATTGTCGGGCAGTATCAGGAAAAAATGCTCCTCCTGGGCCAAGGCCCCGCCGCTCACCAGCAGCAGCACCGCCAAAATCCACCCGATGACCCTGTGCTTCATCATGTTTCCCTCCTCCTTTTACTATCCCGCATGCCGCCTTGCGGCGTCATGCCTGTGTGGTCAACCGTTGCCGCCAAAGAGCCAGGACTGGGGCACATAGCCCGTCTGGCCCCAGTCGCTGAGCAGGATGTACCAATCATCCTCCACCACGCCCACCACCTGGAAACGACCGGTATCCATCACCTGGGGATTTTCTTCCTTTGCGCTGGGATAGACCATCTGGGGGCCTTGTATGTCCCGGTAAGTCATGTATGGCCAGGCAGGCTGCACCTGGTCCATGGCCTCGCCAAAGGCCAGGTACTTCTTCATCATCCAGCCGGTAAGGTTCCCATCCAGGCCGATTTCCACCTGTACCCAGTCTTCCCGTTCTTCCAGCACTCGCACCGGGGTGCCGTTGTAGAACTTGCCCAGGGATGCTGCATCGCGCTGGGGGGATACCCGCAAATGCAGCCGGTCGGCCGGGTCGGGGTTGTTCACCACGGCCCAGCCGGTTCTGTCCATGGCCGCAGTCAACGCTTCCATACTGTTGGGCAACTGCGCCGGGTCCGACGCAAACAGCTCGTTATGGCGCAGCGTGCCCACATACCGCCGTTGCTCCAGGTCCGGAAGATACACATTGATCCAGGCGAAGGCGGCATGGACAAAGGTGCTTTCGAAATACTCGGAGGACAGGCGCCACACCCCATCCACATACTGCTCGTAGATGGCATACCGTTCCTTACCGTCCTGAATACCCCCTTCATGCCATTCCAGGGTCACATCCGTGCCTGCGTCATGGGGTGTATCCACCCGGACACCTTTGGGCAGCGGCACGGTGCAGCGGGCCGCGTAGCCGTCCTCCTGGAGCGTTACCTCCCATAGACGGCGCAGCCCCGCCGCATCCTCCGTGAGCACCATCAGGGATTGCGTTTTCAGCGCGCATTTAATGACTGTTCCTTCCACGGGAAGCCGGTCAACGTCAAGGCCGTTCTCGACCCAGAACAGGGAGTTGTACTGGGTACACTGCACCAGGTCGTCGAATTCCTCGGTTTCCAGCCGGGAAAGCAGCGCCGGGGACAGGGGCACCGGCATGCAGTCCACCACCTGCGGTTCCTCCCGGCCCGCCCAGAACTCGGCCCACTTGATATACAGCAGACCGTTTTCCACGCGGCTGTATGCTACTTGGGTATATTCCAGGTCCCAGTGCGCCGAGTAATCGCGCAGGGTATAGCCGGGGAAGTAGCCAGCCAGCGCCGCCTGGGTAATCTTCGCCTGGTCCGCGGCCTGGATCGGAGTGGCGGGAAGGTCATACAGGCCTTTCTGGTCCAGAGGCATGGCTGATACGTCCACCTGCGCCTCCGGCGCCGTGCTTCCCCAGGGATAAAAGCTGGCCATGCCCTCCCGCACCATGACGCACCCGTCATATCCGCTCTGCGCCCAGCCGCTGATTTGAAAGCCGCCCTCTTCCGTCCAGCTTACGTCGATGTACGCTTCGCCGTCCGTGACGCGAAATCCCAGATCATCCACCGCATGGGAACCGTCCGGCAGCGTTCGCTCCGGGTCCTGGCGCTCCAGCTTGACGTCGCAGCACAGGCCCGTATCCCACTCCCTGACACAGGTCCATTGTCCGTCCACCTTGTCCCAGAAGGTTAGCTCACCGTTTCTGCTGACCCACACGATTTTCTCTGAGCCATCCGGCAGGGAAAAAAGCAGATAGGTTCCCGTCTCCTCCCGCGGGATTCCCTGCTGTTCCATCCAGGAAAGCAGCTCCTGGGGCATGCTGTCCATTTCCTCGCCCCGGGCGGGGAGCAGCGGCAACAGCAGCAGCGCCGCCAGAAGTATCCCAAGCCACCGTTTCATGATCCTTTCTCCTTTGTCCCGAAATTGCCCATGTGTTTTTCATGAAAAATGCCTCTATGGATGCAACGCCGCCGCCAAGGATTTTCTTCCAATTTTTTTGAAATAAGTCCCCCGGCAGGCGACTGCCGGGGGCTGCGAAATAGATCAATCGGCAGGGAACAGGTATGCCGCCCTGCGGCGCTCTGCCCGTCACCCATTGCCGTCAAAGAGCCAGGATTGGGGCACATAGCCCGTCTGGCCCCAGTCGCTGAGCAGGATGTACCAATCGTCCTCCACCACGCCTACCACCTGAAAATCGTTGGTTTCCAGCACCTGCGGGTTTTCTTCCTTTGCGCTGGGGTAGAGGAGCTGCGGTCCCGATGCCTGCTTGTACACCTTCTCCAGCCAGGCGGGCTGCACCTGGTCCATGGCCTCGCCATGGGTCAGGTATTTCGTCATCATCCAGCCGGTGAGGTTTCCGTCCAGACCGATTTCCACCCGCGACCAGTCTCCCCGCTCCTCCAGCACCCGCACCGGGGTACCGTTGTAGAACTTGCCCAGGGACGTTGCGCCACGCTGGGGGGATACCCGCAGATGCAGCCGGTCGGCGGGGTCAGGGTTGTTCACCACGGCCCAACCGGTTCTGTCCACCACCTGGGCTAGCTCTTCCAGGGTTTGGGGCATGGGATCAAGCGCTCCGGTAAACAGGTCCCCATTGCGCAGCGTGCCCACATGCCGCCACGCGCCGCCATGCCCGTCCTCCACATCAATCCAGGCATAGGCGCAGCCCATATTGCCGTCGTCCATATCCAGACAGTCCAAGCGCCACGTCCCGTCGGCGCATCGATTGTATTGCACGTACCACCTTGCCTGATCATTGCGCAGGATTACGTCGTTTCTCCCGGCATGAATGGTATCCATGGTAGCGCCTTCCGGCAGCGGATGGGTGGCACGGACCGCATAGCCATCCTCCCCAAGGGTTACCTCCCATACCCGGCGGACGCCCGTCCCGTCCTGCGTAAGCAGTAGCAGAAATTCTCCTTTCAGCTCGCTGTCAATGATCCGGCCCTCCACGGGAATGCGGGAAGTATCCAGGCCCGCCTCGGTCAGGAACAGCGAGCCATAGGTGCTGCACCCCAGCAGGGCGTCAAAATCCTCGGTTTCCAGCCGGGAAAGCAGCTCCGCAGACAAGGGCACCGGCATGCAGTCCTCCACCTGAGGCGCTTTCTGATCCGCCCAGAACTTGGCCCACTTGATGTACAGCACGCCGTCCTCTACACGGCTGTAGGCTGCCTGGGCATAGGTGAAGTCGCCGTACACATGCTCATAATAGCGCAGGGTATAGCCGGGGAAGCGCTCGGCCACCGCCGTCTGGGCGATGCCCGCGCGGCCAGCCGCCTCCTGGGGCGTAGCGGGCAGCCGTTCCATGCTGGGCATATACGGCAGCATGAAAGACAGGTCCACCTGTGCTTCCGGTTCCGTGCTGCCCGCGGGATAATACCCAGCGATGCCTTCCTGCACCATCACTTCTCCGTCATATCCCTGTTTATACCAGCCGCTGATCAGAAAGCCTTTCCCCGCCACCCAACAAAAATTCATGAATTCCTGTCTATCATTGCAATAAACTCTGAATCCCAGATCATCAGGGGCATGGGAACCATCGGGAAGCAGATGATCCGGGTTCTGCCGCTGTAAGGACGCCGGGTACAGACCCGGAGACCATTCTCCGGTACGTGTCCATCCCGCATCCGTTTTTTCCCAGACAACCAACTCACGCTGCCAAATCATCCACACCATTTGCTGTTTCCCGTCAGGCAGTGAAAAAAGCAGATGTTCCTGCTCCTCCCGGGGAATTCCTTCCGCCTCCATCCAGGAAAGGATTTCCTCCGGCATGGTCTCGATTTCCTCGCCCCGGGCGGGCAGCAGCGGCAGCAACAGCAGCGCCGTTAGAAGTAACCCTAGCCACCGTTTCATGGTTCCTACTCCTTTGTGCTGAAAATTTCTTGTGCCTATGCATTTTTCATGAAAAATACCTCTATGGATGCAACGCTGCTGCCAGAGCTTTTCTTCCACGGTTTTACCAAAAAAAGAGCGCCCCGGCAGGCGATGCCTGCCGGGGTGCTGGGAAAAATATGATGCATTACTTGGCGTTCTTGATTTCTTCGGCAATCTGCGCGCCGGTGAGGCCGTACTCCTTGAGCAGGTCCGCGGGCTTGCCGCTCTGGCCGAAACGGTCCTGAATGCCGATCTTGCGGAAGGTGAAGGCGCCGGTACCCACCAGCTCCGCGGCCACCGCGTCGCCCAGGCCGCCGATGACGGAGTGCTCCTCCACGGTGAACACCTTGCCGCACTTGGCCGCATAGGCGCGAACCAGCGCGCTGTCCAGGGGCTTGATGGTGTGCAGGTTGACCAGCGCCACGTCCATGCCCTCATTCTTGAGGATTTCCACGGTCTCCAGGCACTGTTCCACCATGACGCCGCAGGTGAAGATCACCGCGTCCTTGCCATCCCGCAGCACGTTGCCCTTGCCCACTTCAAAGGGCATGTCCTCAAACACCGTGGTAGGCAGGCGAGCCGTGCGGATGAACACGGGGCCGTCGATCTGCGCGGCGGCAAAAACGGCCTTGCGGCACTCGTTGGCGTCGCAGGGCACCAGCACGGTCATGCCGGGCAGCACCCGCATCAGGGCGATGTCCTCCACGGCCTGGTGGCTGCCGCCATCCTCGCCCAGGGTCACGCCTGCATGGGAGAAGCCGAACTTCACATTGAAGTGGGGATAGCATACCCCGTTACGAATCTGGTCGTAGCTGCGGCCCGCAAACACCGCAAAGGTGGAGCAGAAGGGAATCAGCCCCATGGTGCTCATACCGGCGGCCATGTCCACCATGTTCGCCTCGGCAATGCCGCAGTCGTAGAAGCGGTCGGGATACGCCGCAGAAAACTTGTTGGTCATCGTGGCCTGGGACAGGTCGGCATCCAGCACCACAATCTTGTCATTGGTGGCGGCCAGCTCCGCCAGCGCCTCGCCATAGGCGACGCGGATCGCTTTCTTCTCGCTCATCTTCTCAGCCCTCCAGATCCTTCAGCGCCTGGGCGCATTGTTCGGCGTTGGGCGCCTTGCCGTGCCAGCCCACCTGGCCTTCCATGAAGGAAACGCCCTTGCCCTTCAGGGTGTGCAGCCAGATCAGCCGCGGCTTGCCGGGGCAGGCGGGCGCATGGAGCGCGTCCAGCACCTGCTGCATGTCGTTGCCGTCCTGGACCTCGATGATGTCGTAGCCGAAGGCCGCAAACTTCGCGCCGATGTCCCCCAGGCTCATGACCTGGTCATTGCTGCCGTCGATTTGAAGGCCGTTGTGGTCAAAGATGACCGTCAGGTTATCCAGGTGGTAATGTGCCGCCGCCATGGACGCCTCCCATACCAGTCCTTCCTGGCTCTCGCCGTCGCCGATGACGGTATACACGTGGCAGGGGTTTCCCGCGTGCTTGGCGCCCAGGGCCATGCCCGTGGCAATGGAGATGCCCTGGCCCAGAGAACCGGTGGAAGCGTCCACACCGGGGCACTTTTTCACATCCGGGTGGCCCTGGAGAATGCTGTGAATCTGACGGAAGCGCGCAAACTCCTCACGGCTGAAAAAGCCCCGCTCCGCCAGCACGCCGTACAGCGCCGGCGCGGCGTGTCCCTTGGACAACACAAAGCGATCCCGATTGGGGTCCTTGGGATTCTTGGGGTCCACCTTCATCACGTCAAAATAGAGCGCCACCAGCGCCTCCGTGCAGGAGAGGGAACCGCCGGGATGGCCGGAGCCCGCGCCCGCGCACATGGTTACAATGTCCCGCCGCACCTGGCGGCAGGTGGCCTCCAAAGCCTGAATGTCCATGGGACTACCTCCTTCTATCTTCCCAAAACTTCCGCTTTCGCGCAGCCTTGAAAAAATTGTACGAACAACACCTTTATTATACCGTCACCGCTTGTACCTGTCAAGAAAGCGCGGCTTTTTTCCCATATGCGCGGTTACCTGCCGGAGACGATGTGCGACACGATTTCCTCGGGGGTCAGGCCGTCGCAGTCCACGGCGCGGTGGGCGTAGCGCTCATAGAGCGGGCAGCGCTCCCGGTACAGGTCCAGCAGCGTCTGGCCGGGTGCGAAGGTCACGCCCCGTGCCGTCAGGTCCCCCAGCCGCGCGGCCACGTTTTCATAGCGCAGGCGCAGGTAAACCACCTGCCCGATCTCCCGCAGATGCGCCATGGCCCTGGGGCCGTAGATCACGCTGCCCCCGGGAGCGATCACCGTATCCGTCACCCGCAGCCCGGCGTTGACCTCCTCCTCCAGGGTGCGGAAGCCCTCCTGGCCATGGGCGGCGATAAGCTGGGCCAGCGTGGCGCCGTGCAGGCGCTCGATTTCCCGGTCGCTGTCCAGAAAAGCCATGCCCAGGGCCTGGGCCAGGGTCTTGCCGATGGTGGTTTTGCCGCTCCCCGGCATGCCGATCAGGGTGATGTTTTCCATG
>CALVVZ010000002.1 GCA_944364075.1 uncultured Clostridia bacterium | reverse complement strand
ATCATCTACTCGCTGATGGAAACGGCAAAAGCCAACAGCCTACGGCTGGATGACTATCTGCTTCATCTGCTCAGTATAATGCCTGAGCGTGCGGAGCAGAACAAGGACTTTGAGATGGATGATCTGCTCCCTTGGTCAGAAGAAATGAAGTCGTGGTTCTCAGCGGTGTGAGTGCCGGGAACCACGACTTTTCTGTACCGGGGGATTATTGAGCGGTTACAGCGCGCGGAGCAGAACAAGGACTTTGAGATGGATGATCTGCTCCCTTGGTCAGAAGAAATGAAGTCGTGGTTCTCAGCGGTGTGAGTGCTGGGAACCACGACTTTCTGTACCGGGGGATTATTGAGCGGTTACCCTTCGGTGCATATCCGAGATAAGTTTGAGTTCTTTCTGGTGTGTTGCTTGGGGTGGCTATGAGACGTCGGGACTGGCAGGCCAGGGAGTGCAGAGAACCATCGTATCGAGCTAGCCAGAAGTAGATGTAGGACCGGCTTTTGTTGTACTTGCGGCTGGCCCGGTTTACGCCGTATTTCTGGGCATAAGTGAGCAGAGACTGGCGGTATTTCATGTCCTGTGTTATACTGTTCATGAGGCTTGAGCTCCTTCCTTAGTTGTTGCTGCAACTCAACTATACCAGATGGGCGCTCAAGTCTCATCCTTTTTTACTCTACTGTCCAATATGTATTGTAGCTCTACATATTACGTTTTCACCGACTGGCTCCAGAACTCGACACTACCAACAAAATATGGTATAATGTAAAAAAGGCTTGTAATATAAGTGACGGAAGATTCGCCTTAGAGTCTGTATGTAAGATGAAGGGGATAACGCGGTAGTAGTGAACATGGAGTCAAGTAAACCGTAGTTTACTGGAAATATGCTTTCTTTCGAAAAAGCGTTTTAATCTGCTAATTGGAAATCAATAGCTTTGCAGCTTATCCATTGGAAAACTTTTTAGGAGTGGCCAGCCAATATGAGAAAGCGGATATTTAGATTGTTGCTTCTTACAGCGATATTAATCTGTTGTCCTATCATTGCATGCAACGCTTTATCGGAGGTCTTTTTCTCCCCGGGGGAAACGCATACCTCCACCCTGGATTTCCGGCAGTATTTTGAAACCATGTCCGCTACCCAGGGCGCGTGTACCATGAGCATACGTCAGGATATATATCAGGAAGATCAGGCGCAGGATCTGTGGGCAACCGTCCAGTCCGATTTGCAAGCGCTATCCGGTCTGGTAGGGATGGAGACCGAACAGTTCGCGCCATTTACCATCTTCGTGGTTCAGCAGACATTCCTCGGTGTGGAGCGCTATGGCGACCGGCTGTACTGTACTGCCGGAGACATCGAAAACGGCGCCTATCGTCAAGCGTTGATCGGGGTGGCCCTGGGAATCGAGGAATACTGGAAAACGCTGGGCTTGCAAAACTGCCTGCTGGATATACCGGTGGACGTTGCACAGCTGAAGGCCGCCTATGAACAAGCAAGCGAGCTAGACGGTCTGAGCCTGTTTATCAGCTATTTTACGGAACCGTTTGCCTGCGCCGCAGAAATTGCCCTGGCGCAGCAGACAGCCACGGCGATAATCCGCTATATACTAGAGCGCTATGGCATTGATGCCCTAGTTCTGGAAGATGACATCGCCTATAAGCAGGAGTGGCTGCAATCCATCGGTGTTGACCGGGTCTATACGGACCCTTACGCGCAGGTGTTGCGGGATTACCGCTTCACCAAAGCCAATGGCTATACGCTGGTAGCCACCACAAGCCTGAATCACCGGTTTTACCTCCAGCCGCTGGAAGATATGCAAACGGCCCGGGACGTGCGGATCTTTCTCTATGAGGCAGCCGCCTATTCCCAAGCGCTTCTCGACTTGTTTCGGGCGGAAGCGCCGGATTATTATAAAATCGCAAAAAGCTGCTGGGAAGGGAAGCTCAATATCTTTTGCAATACGGGCGGCGGCTCTTATGTACAACCGGCCGCCGGGAGGGTCAAACTGCAGCTGAGCTATGGATACATGCATGAGTTGACGCATATCTTGCATCACGTGCCAGAAGGCATTCGCTATGCTACGGAAGTCTGGCCCTATGAGGGCTTGTGCGAGTATGTTTCCTCGCTTTTTCCCTTTTACAGCTATAAACGCACGTGCTACGAGGATGTTCTTTGCAAGTATCAGCATACCGGAGATGCGGCAGGCGAGGGAAAAAGTCCCAATGCCGATAACCGGAAATACTGGGCGCGGGTGACGGAAATTTATCTGGCAAATGCCGAAATGCCTGCCAGCATAGAGGAAATGGATATGGCATTATTCATGCATGCGCAAGTGCTCGCCCCCATGCGCTATGCGGAGGAACTAAAAAATTCCGTATGGAGTTATCCGCTGGACCGGATTGATTCCCATGGATTTACGTCCTTTCAAGCCGGTAACTTTACCGGTTATCTGATTCGGCAGTCTTCTCTGAATACCTATCTTGACTACTGTGCAGGCGTTAAGACCTTTGAGCAGGCCTTTGGTCTGAGCTTTGAAGAAGCCAAAGAAAACTGGAATGAGGATGTAGAAAAAGGCATCATGTAAATCGATGGATACAACCACATTACCATGCACCGGCATATGCATACTTGGCGCGCATATGGGAAACAGCGCGGGAATCGCTGAAAGCTGTGCGAAGATACTCAGGATGCCAGCGGTCGACGAGAACATGATAAATGCATGCTTCAGGAAAAAGAGAATGTTTACGTAAGGCAATATCATACAAGGATTAGTGCGGTGGGAAAATGCACTTTTGTTCGATGTTATTACAGATTTTGAAGGCTATTGGCGCCGAATCAAGAATTTCAAAGCAGCCGATGGCGGAAAAGGTATCATCATCGCTACTGACGAATTGCGCGTTTTTTGCTTTATTACGCCGCAGATGCAAGCGGGAATAGGAGGACATCGCAACGCTTTCGCTTGTGCCGGCTCTTATGAATTGGGGGGCTGGCAATGGATGTACAGGAAGACTGGCGGCGAAATCAGTTTCGTGTGACGCTATCTAATCCGCGTTCCATGGGAGGAAGACCGGCCAGCGTCAGATGGGGCGTAGCGCCCATTTGCAACAGACGTGGAACGGCCCACTGGGGAGAGCGCTGTTCCAGTGTGATCTCGGAAATAGCGGTACATGCCTGCCACATGCCAGCCCAGCCGGCTTGATAAGGCAGGTGAAGCAAGTAAGAAAGCCACGTGGTGCCAATTCCTTGATGGCAAAATATGGCAATTCGATCCTGAGAAGACGATGCTACGCGATAGCATGCGCCTTCATGTACGTATCCATGACGGGCAAGCAACGCATCAGAGCCCTGCTCCATTTCATGAATCAATGAAATAAAACGCGAGTCACTAAAATACATCTGCTGTTCCCAGCCATGGTAACGTGGCGTAGGGGAAATGCCATAAAGAACTTCGCCGGGTAGGACAAAAGGCGCGCACTTTCCTATGCCTTCTATCTCATAATAGACGCCGGTCAGCTCCCGCACCCAGGGCAGTTCTTCTACCGGAAGCCCCAAACGTTCCGCACATGGAGCGCAGGTACTTTTGGCGCGGCCGAGCGGGGAAGTATATAGATGTGTCAAATGAAGGCGTGGAAGATACTTCGCCAGCGCTTGGGCTTCCGCTTTCCCGCGGGAAGTAAGCGAGTCGTTCTTGTAGTCTGGATCGCCATGCCGGATGATGTATAGCCGCATACCTGTTACACTTCTTCCTCCAAGATTTCATTCAGTATCCGTCCAGTGCTGTTGGCGGGAGGGCATATTCCCATAAGCTTCGAGAGTGTAGGGGCAAAATCTGTTATGTCCGTCCGATGCGCGATCTTGGCACCTGAACGAACGCCGGGACCACACAGCGCGCAGAAAACCTCCAGTACGCTTGGGTCCATGGCCGCATGCGAGCCGCCTACCCAGCCTTCTGCGGGCCATTCGTGCGACAGAAAAAAGGGTGCTTTGGTAAGGATGTATAAGTCGCAGAATCCGGGAGGTGCGCCGTAGGCCCTCTGGCGTACCGCATCGAGGCAGCCGCGAATAAAGGGCAATGCGCTGACAGACTGCTGGATACGAGCAATTATATCAGGCATGGGTTTAAGCGCGCAGAAAAAAGCCTGCGTTCCCATGCTAAGCAAAACAGCTGGCGCGTCTTCAGGGATGAGCTGATCTTTCTCCGTAAGTACAAAAGGGTCGATACCAACGGCCTGTATTGCATGAAGAAGCTCTCCTTGACGTGGAATGCTGGCTGCTAAGTACGGGACGCCAAATGCCTCGGTGGCAAAGGGCATACCGCCATGGTCCGCTGCCAGTGCGATGGTCGTATCTTCCAAAGCAAGCAGCGGCTCCAAAGCACGATCCATTCGCTGTACGGTGTACACCAGGTTTGCATACCATTCATCCAATGTCCGTGCCCGGCGAAGCTCTGTATACGGCAGCCGCGGCGCGTTATGACATACGGAATCAATGTCATCGGCATAGATCGCGAGAAAATCCGGACGGCGTCGCATGACGATAGTTCTGTCACCGCTGGGAACGGGATTCCCCTTTAGATAGGATAGGAGCAACGCCACACGGGTTTCGAAGTTGGGCAAATTATTTTGTATGTAAGGCGAATCTTCATTGCCTTCTGCGCAACCACGGTTTTCAAAGTACCAGCCATGCACCGAGGCGCAGCGCAATCCTTGCCGTCTGGCTGCCTCTACCAGATTTTCACAGCGATTGGTCCGGCCGGTGGGGACAAAACGTCGGGCTTTCCGATCGAAACGAATATAACAATTACCGGTATCAACCGGCCATGCGCCAGATACCAACGTTTGCTGCATAGGATTGGTGATGGCCGGCAATCCGCATACATGATTTGCGAGATACGCGCCCCGGGCGATCATGCGATCCAAATTCGGCGTTCCTTGGCCCTGCAGTCGGGCCATTTCGTACCAGTGACGCGAAAATCCGTCCCAGTTGATATAGAGCAACATATGATTTCTCCTTTGAGGGAGGCAGGGAACGGGAGATTTTCCCTACGCAATATGTGTGGGATATGCTGTCCGTTCTAGGGTGAACGAACCCCTTTTGAGCTTAGTTTCTTTTGACATGCTGAGGAGGGAAGGCTTGGCCTTCCCTCCCGTAAACGAGTTATTTTTCAAGGGTGGCATACCATTCATTGGCTTCGTCCGTAAGCTGCTGGCCGCCCAGGCGATACCATTCGGCCACAAAGTCGTCGAACGCATCTACTGGCAGGTCGCCGCGGATGATCTTGGTGAAAGTCTCGTCACGCAGCTTATCCAGTTCATCCTGATAATCAGCGGCGGAGGCCAACGGAACCAGGAGCTGGTTGGAGAGTACGCCCACATCCAGCTTCTTTTCATAGGCCCAGTCGATACGGGGCTTCGCGCGCAGGTAGGTGTATTCATTGCATTCAAAACCGCTTACGATACCCAGGCGCGCCACGGACTTGGAGTCGTTGCCATTGATCAGGCCGGGGAAACCGGTCGTTTCGTCATAGTCCCAGTGTACGCCACGAATGCCGAAAATGGATTCAATGTAATTCTCATAGGTGGAACTCATGGCATCATACACCTGAAGTACCTTAGCAAACCGTTCCGGGTCTTCTTGCAGCTGAATACCGAAGCCAACAGTCGAAGCGGCGTTGATAACCGCAGATCCTTCCATACCGGACTTTCCTTCGGGGCCGGTAACCGGAGTACCATACATGATGGTTTCCAGCGCTTCAGGATTTGCCTTTTGCAGTTCCAGATACACTTCGCTCTTGGAATCGCCAGGGTAGAACACAGGCTTCCAGTGATAGTAAGCGCCAAGGCAGGTCAAACCGATTCGATTATTATTGAAGGAGTGGGAGATCGCATAGTATCCGCCTTGGTTCTCGCCTGTAACGAACTCGGGATCAATGATGCCATCCTGGTACCACTGTGCCAGCTTGGTCAGAGCCTGCTTGGTTTCAGGCTGTACAGCGCCATAAACAAGCATGCCGTCCCGATCCTGCCACAGTTCCGGCAGATAGCCGTATGCGCCGTATACCATTTCCATACCGGTTTCGCCAATGCCGTAGGTATCGTTGATGCCGTTGCCGTCAGGATCCTGTTGCACGATGGCGTACAGCGCCTCTTCCATTTCCTCCAGCGTCTCAGGCGCTTTGTCAAAGCCCAGCTTTGTCAGCCAGTCGCCGCGCCATGCTATGACATTGTGGAAGTTATTCCCGGTAATGTTGGGAATACCGTAGTTCTTTCCATCAATGGTCGTGTAGCGAAGCGCATGGGTTTCATCTTCCTTGACGTATTCATTATACAGGAAGGGAGCGTTTTCCTTCAGAAAATCTGGCGGAAGCTCGGCCAGCAGTCCTTGCTCCACATAGGTGTATAATAGATCAAGGCCTTTTACGTCGATGATGTCGCCGATTTCGCCTTTTGCAAACTTGGTGGAGATGGATTCATTCCAGTTGCCACGCTCAATGTATATGATCTCAAAATTGACGTTGTATTTGTCGCACATATACTTGAGAATTTCACCGTCTGCCTCCGGCGGCGCAATATAGTCGCGCATAATGGTGATGGTGATCCGCTCTTCCTCGGCGAGCGCTGTCAGCTGCATAACGCCCAGAAGAATGATAAAAGTCAACAGCAAACAAACCAAACGCTTCATTCCCTAACCTTCCCTTCTAAAAATCAATCATCAACCGACACATGAACAATTGAACCAGACAGATATGCCCTTTCCTCCTTCCTTATACACATTCTTAAAGGCTTTTTAGCCTTTCAGAGACCCTACAACCATTCCTTTGACAAAATACTTCTGTACGAACGGGTATACGAGCACAATGGGAATCGTAGCTACCATGGTGGTTGCGGCTTTGATGGTTTCCGGGTTGACGGTGGTCATTTCATCTGCGGCACTGCCCAGATTCATCATGTCGTCCGAGCCTTCCAGCACAATGCGCCGCAATACCAGTTGCAGCACCTGCTGCTTCGGATCACTGAAATACAGCATGGAGTCGAACCAGGCATTCCAATGGGAGACTGCGCTCCATAATGCCAAGGTGGCAATAATGGGCAACGATACCGGTAGAATCAAAGCAAGCAGAATGCGCAATTCGCCTGCGCCATCAATGCGGCCGGATTCTGTCAATTCTTCGGGTAAACCCATAAAAAAGTTTCGCGCAATTAGCATGTTGTAGGTATTGATCAAACCAGGAAGAATCAGCACCCAGAAACTTCCATCCAGGCCTAGCACCTGGCTATTGGTCAGATACGTAGGGATCATGCCGCCGGAGAAAAACATTGTGAACACGACAAATCCTGTCCAGAACCTGCGACCGGGAAAGTATTTCTTGCTTAGCGGATATGCGGTTAAAAGCATCATGGCTACGCTGAACGCGGTCCCAACCAGCGTACGGCGTACGGCGTTGACAAATCCATACCCGATGTAATGATTGCTCATGACCTGCGCGTAGTTTTCCAACGAAACGTGCGGCGGAATCAAATACCCTTTGGTAAGCGGCACGTCTGACGCGGTCAAGGAAAGCATGGCCAAATAGAAAATGGGGTAGATCATGGCCAGGCAGAGCAGCACCATAAACAGATGGTTAAAAATGTCAAACAGCCTGCTACCCGGCGTGGGCTTGATAAAACGTCTTTGCATGCTTCAATCTCCTTACCAGATGCCGTAGTCATTGATCCGGTTCGCAATTTTATTTGTGGATACGATCAGGACAAACGCAATGACATTTTTGAACAAATCCACCGCAGAGGCAAAACCATAATCCATCTTGACCAAACCACGCCGGTAAGTATAGGTGCTTAACACGTCGCCGACGGAATATACCGCTTCGCTGTACAGGTTATAGATTTGATTGAAGTCATCTTCGATGATGCCGCCTACGGCAAAGATCAGCATGATGGTAATCACCGGTGCAAGAGAAGGCAAGGTAATGTAGCGGGCGCAGTGCCAACGCGTGGCGCCGTCAATATAGGCGGCTTCGTAGTATTCCGGATTGATACCGGTTAGTGCGGCCAGATACACAATTGTACCCCAACCTACAGATTTCCAAATGTGCGTAATGACCAGCACGGACCGAAACCATTCTTCCTCGCCCAGAAAGTAGATGGGACGTCCTCCCATGGCCTTGATAAAAATGTTGATGGGACCGATGGAGGGGGAAAGAAACTGAATGAAGATGCCGGAAAGGATCACCCATGACAGAAAGTGGGGTAAATAGCTGATCGTCTGTACGACGCGCTTAAAAACAACGTTGCGGATTTCGTTGAGCAAAAGCGCCAGCAGGATGGGTGCAGGGAAGCCAAACAGTAGCTTCAAACCGCTGATCATAAAGGTGTTTCGCAGCACCTCCCAAAAGGAGTTCATGGCAAACAGCTTTTCAAAGTTTTCAAATCCTACCCAGGGGCTGCCCCAGATGCCCAGGCGGAACATGTATTTTTTGAAAGCGATTTGTACGCCGAATATGGGGAGATATTTGAACAGAATATAGTACAGAATTGCCGGCAAGAAAAGCATTACCAGCGAACGGTATTTCCAGTATCTGGAGAGGATACCTGTTTTTTTAGGCGGCGGAAGTGAAACCGTATTTCCGGCCTTGCTCAAAACCAACACCTCCTTGGGGATGCGCACGCGACTACATATAAAAAATATGATCCTTATAGGCATCCAGGACTTTTCCATTGTGTTCGTCTCCGCCATCGATGTTTGCGGAAACGAAGACAGGAGCATCCTGACCGGCTTGAGACACCAGTGCGACCGCCTGGGCTGCCACGGCGTTCAGAATGGCCGCGCCTATCGCAGTGGAGGTGGGGCCTACGCACGTAGGTACGCCGGGCAAGGACAAGGCAGCGTCGCCCACACAGCCGCAATTGTCGATGACCACATCCGCTATTTCATACAGACATTTTCCGCTTTCGTGGCGGGACGCAACTGCCCTGGAGGTTGCAAGATTGGTCAGTGCGATCACTGCGGCGCCCTTTTCCTTCGCGCATAGCGCCGCATCCACCGTTACGGTATTTCGGCCAGAGACAGAATGAATAATGACAACATCGCCTGCAGCCACAGGCGCGTTTTCAATCAACAGCCGTCCATACCCTGGCAGGCGTTCCATTTGGCTGGTCATGGTAGCAGGCGTGATTTCCAAATGCAGACCGGGTCCTTGAATCGGATTGATGTTTACCATGCCGCCCGTGCGGTAGTATAATTCCAAAGCCAGCAGTCCTGCATGATTGCAGCCAAAGGCAAATAAATTGTGGCCCGAAATCGTAGCTTCTGCCAGCATTGCCGCTGCGTGTTCCATGGCCTCCATTTGTGTACTGCGAACACGGGCAAGGATTGCCTCGATTTCATCCAGATATTGCTTGATGGTGTTCATGCTGCCTCCTTCAGCCATGTACCGTAATGCGTACAAGGCGCTGCCTGTTGATGCAGATCGTCAGATCGTTTTCTGTTACACTGATAGGCAACTCATTTTCGTTTTCGTCCCATGCCTGCGCTGAAGCAATCGCAAAGGGTAAATGAAAGCGTACCGTACCGCCCGTGCAGGCGTGGTTACCGACCAATAGCAGTGCTTCTTGCGTGCAGATGCGGAAACAGGAAGCCGACAAATTGTCATTTTCCTCGACGTATTCGTCATCCAAATAGGTGCCGCGGCTAACTTGATGCGCGATGGCTTTTCGGAAAGCAGTGGCTTTCATTAAATAATCAAAATGTTCCTTGAGCTCCGGGTGGCCCAGATAGCGCGAGGTGATACCAATCCATAGGATGTTGCCCATCAGGATGCAGCGTTCTATATCCGAATAGAAGAAAGACTCTTTACGCACGGCATCCGGCTCCCATGAACGGTCATTGCACATGTTGACCTGCACAAATTCAGGGAAAGTGTAGCGGAACAGATTATAGAATTCATCATAGTCAGCGCCGTTCCATGTAAGGTTGCCCCAGGTGTAAGCGCTATAGATATCGCCACAGTTTTCGGTCATTAGGTAGGACTGCGGATCACGAACCCGCATACGCCCGAGCAGCTCGCGCAGGATCGTTAGGTAGCCTTGATTGAATTGACCGATGTCTTCATGGGAATGGCCTTGGTGATAGCAGGCAAATGGCTCGGCAGATGCCAGCTGGTCAAGGTAAATGCCTTTGAGATGGTAAGATTCGGCGGCAAAATCACAAGCGTCCACCAGCATGTGCTGCCACATACGATCCGATGGGCAATTTAGCGTGAATGTGTGCGGACCGTAAGTTTCAGTTAAGGGCTGCCCGTGCTCATTTTCAATTTGCATACGGCTGAGAAAGCGCTGGTGGAAATCTGAAAATTGATCGGAAAGGCGCGCGTTTACGTATAGTGTAGCAAAGCCACCGTGCGCATTAACATAATCAATACCGCGGCGGAAATCCAGCGCAGTTCCCAGCTCCATGTCGGGATAGTACTCCGGGTAGAAGCTATCGAAACCTGTACGGTTCCATGAGGCAATGAACATATGGTTGATGCCTCGTTTTGCGCCTTCCTCCCACATGTCTGGGATGTCTTCAAAGCGGTGCTGAATCTGCTCTGTACGCTTAAAGTTGTAGCATTGGTTGAGCGCCGCTTGCTCCAGTAAGAACGCCGGATTGGACTGAATATCCAGGTGGGGGAGTATCCAGGCGCGGTAACGCCGGGCCCCGGCATGCCAGTCATCATGCGAAAGATGGAGCACAAAAGCTCCACTTTCCCACTCCTCACCATATGCGATGCTTTTGTGAACGCGGAAGCCCATCGCCAGATCATCCGTTTCTGCTCCGGCGGAAACCATCAGGCCGGTTACAGGAAACCGGGAATCGTGCGATGCAAGATACAGGCCAATATCTGTGCTTTGCAGATACATCCAGCTCATACTGCACAGTCCGCAATAATTGCATTCCCGGACCCAGCGGCCATTTTCAAGCCGGGTATAGGCCCGCCAGAAGCTCTGATACTTCTTGCTGCGGAGCGCTTTAACCGGATCGTGTATTTTTTCTCCCGCATGATGCGGATACAGCAGCTCCGTGGATGCGGGATTCGGCATGGCAATCCCCTCAAGGGAAAAGACCGTCTCTACAATCCGAAGCTTTGGCGCGCTGTTTTTGATATGCAGGCGAAATTGCAGCGCGTTATCCTGCAAGGCGACGGCAAGGGTAGCCTGTACTTTAACAGCCTCCGTGCCGTTGGTCAGAGAATCAAAAACCAATGTTTCGCCTTCGGCGCGACCATGTTGGGGGAGCAACTGGATGCGCTGATTTTCTCCGTCCAGCGCAGTGAGTGAAAACAGGGGAGTATGATGCAGCGGCATCAGGAGTTCTTTTTCCTCCAGGCGCAGCGACGTGGGCACGGCACGTTCTGCGTCAAGCCGAATGCCGTAATTTTTGCTCTGCACGTTCATTGCCCGTCCCTCCTTAGTAGCCCAGTTGCGCATAACGCTCTCGGGCTTGACGGTTATGCTCGGTTGCTCCGGGGGCGTGATTGGAAAGGTAGACGCTGGGCGTTTTGCCTCGAGCCAGCAGCTCTTCGATCACAGAGGCTTGCAACGCCCACATCAGGTATGACGCGCCGATTCCGGAGGAAGGACACACCTCAATTCCCAGCTCTGGGCAAGGAACCAATGTATCGCCGGCCTTGGCGCAGTTATCCAGCACAATGTCGCATACCTCGTAGAGCTTTTTCCCGCTGGGGTGACGGGAAGTCAGCTCCCGGGAATAGGCTATGGAGGTGAAGGCAATGGTAGTTACGCCCATGTCCTTGGCGATTAACGCGGCGTCCACAGGAAACACTTCATAACCGGAAACCGAGCCGACGATCAAAACATCGCCTGCCTGAAGGTTTGCGCGATTCAGCACAAACTTTGCAAAACCGGGCACCTGCGTATAATACATGATATTTTTACCTGGAATGGCCCGCTGGCGGGTTGGATTGCTGACTTCACAGGTGACCAGAATGGGTTTCAGCGCCATCATGCCGCCTGTACGGCCTACGGCTTCATGCATAAGCATATGCCCGGTATCCAGCACATGCCACATGCCGTTGTTTTCCAAACTGTCCGCCACCGCCTTGGCCGCTTTCAGTATGCCTTCACGTTGCGTCTTTTCAATGACGCACAGCGTTTCTTTCATTTTTTCAAAATAAGTATCCATCATCATGGCTTTAGGACTCCTTTATCAGCTTTTGATAGGATGCATGGTAACGCTCCGCTATTTCCGGGGATGGAAAGCGGCCTGTCAGCAAGCTACAGGTGTACAAAACACCGCCTATGGCAGGCGTATACAACGGCGCTTGCAAGCTGAGTCCCAGCTCGGCAAGGTTGCGCGCCAAAGGTATGGTAATCGCTTCTCCCAGCTTGCTTACGCCGCCGACTAGCGCTACGGGTGCTTGCGCAATACACAGGCGTCTAAACAGGGTACCGGCCAACTGCGCCAAGGCAGCAGCTGCCTCTTCCAGAATATCCGCAGCTTCCGTATCCCCTTGCATCGCCCGTTTTCCCACGACTGGACACAGCGCGGCCATCTGCCGACGGTCACAACCGGCATGATATATGGTATGTACCAGTTGTGTGGGATTGGTGATATGGTAATGGTGCAGTACATCCTGCCCTAAGGCTGTCACAGGCCGCCCTTCATCCATGGCTTGCAGCGTTCGCCGGACGGCACGCCGGCCAATATCATAGCCCGATCCTTCGTCGCCCAGCATATGTCCCCAGCCGCCGACCGAGGTTTTCCTTCCATTTGCATCATAACTGACGGCAAAGGAGCCAGTGCCGGCAAGCAACGCAATACCATCCGGACCTCCCAGCGCGCCATAGTAGGCGTTTGCAGAATCACCGGACAACTTCTGCGCAATGGGAAGATCCAGAGGAAAGCATTCGGAAAAACCGGGGATAAAGAAATGCAGCAACTGCACTGGTTGCCTGCCGGCAAAGCGCAATGCTGCTTGAACTGCTGCCTTCGCTGCCTCTTCTGCCCGCGTTTTGCCAACAGAAAGTGCATTGGTGCCCTCAGCCAAGCCGCGGCCCCAAATTCCGCCTGTGGTATCGGCTAGCAGAGCCTCTGTTTTGGTTCCGCCGCCGTCTACGCACAGAAAGAGCGTCTGATCCATTTGCGTGCTCCTTAAATATGAACTTGTATAGCAATCAGAAAGGAAGTTAGCGGGACATCTCTACGTGGAAAGTATATCGATCGCTGCGGTAAGCGGATTGCACATATTCCATAGGCGTTCCGTTTTCCAGATAGGTAACGCGTTCAATTTGCAGCGTGGGCATCGTTTGCTTGATGCTCAGCAGGTCGCATACGGCGCGGGGAGAAAAACCGGCGCTGATATCCTGCGTTGCACGATGTACCTGCAGCCCGTTTTCGTTCAGCTGGTAGTACAATGAACCGCTGCCATCCCATTGCAGCAACTGCGGACAAAGATGGAAGGGAATAAAAACATGTTCCACGGCAACGGGCTCACCGTCAGCCAACCGAAGCCGCTGAATGGAAACTACGGGGGTACCTTCAGCCAGCTGCAGCCGTTTGGCGATCTTCTTATCACAACCGATCCTCTCCAACAGGATTAGACGACTGGAAGCCTGCTTGCCTTTGGCCTTCATTTCCTCCGAAAAGCCCTGCAGGTGGTTTAGCTGCATATCTGTTTTCTGGATCCGCACAAAGGAACCTTTTCCTTGCACACGTTCGATATAACCTGCCTGTGCCAACTCAGCCATTGCTTGACGGACAGTAATGCGGCTTACCTGAAACAGGTTGCATATCTGCTCTTCGGTGGGCATTTTTTCACCGTTTTGCAGTTTATTCTCATTGATCAAGCGGCTGTAGTAGTCGGCGATCTGACTGTAACGCGATCCGCTTCTGTTCATATGGCATCCTCCTTATGGATCATTCATGCCCAATGGCTTCGCAACAAATGTGCTTTGTCACTGTGATCGGGAACAGAAGCTGATATCCGCGTTCAGCGGGAGGAAGCCCAATCGAACAGGGCTGCATCGCTCAGCAGATCTTTTGCAGACTTTCCCTTTGTATGCGCATATTCTAACACAATATCGGCCTGATTGCTATACATGCCAATGATTTTTCTTGTTTGCTCTACGTCTAGCGTACCTTCGTGCAGCCACGCATGGCTGTCACTTTTGCCGTCGTTGCTGTGAAGATGAAAACCTGAAATGCGTTCGCCCAGCCGCTGGCACAGGGCTTCGAGATCCCAGCCGGTGCAATGGACGTGCCCCACGTCAATCAGGGCAAGGCACTCTGTCAGGCGGCGAATCAGGGCAATATACTCCTCTTGATCAAACAAGGGCGTTCCCTTTTCAGGCAAGGAAACGTTTTCTATGCACAGCGTTATGCCGAAGGGGGTTGCCCGCTGCTGCAGGAAGTGAAGATTTTCTTCACAGCGCTGCATGGCATCGCTCTTTTCATCAGGGGAGATACAGCACTCATGGGTATGTGCGACCATATGGTTAGCACCGCCCAGCTGCGCCAATTCAAATGCCCGGTCGTAGGCTTCCAGCGTGTGACCCATGGCCAGGCTGCCGATCCGGGAAGTCAACTCGGCGCTGCGCATGGGACCATGAAACGTCATTCTATGCCCTTGGAAGGAGCGTACCAGCTGCCTCAGAAATGGCATTTCTTTCGCATCGTAACGGAAAGAAAAGAACTCCACCCCCAGCCGTTCCCCGGCGTATTCCAATGCCTGACGAAATACTTGCTGGTCGTCCAGCGCCATTAACATGCTAAGATAAATCATACATTCCCCCGGATGCGGCTGGAAGGAAGAGACGCTGGTACGCCGCTTCCTTCCAGCCTTGCTGTTATGCTGCTGCGGAATCAGGACCCTCCCAGCAGGTAGTAGGTAAGCTGGTTATTGATTTCCGTGATGGTCGCTTTCAGCGTTTCTTCATCCATGCCCCGTACATCCCAGACCTTTTCATTGAACAGGGTAGTGAAATTGCTGCTCCATGCCGGCCCGTAGGTATCCGTCTCATAGGGCTTGGTCAACTCGTACCCCAGCGCGTCAAAGTAGTACTTGCGCCACGGTTTGGCTTCCAGCCACTCGGAAATATCAGCATCAGGCGTGGCAGGCAGTCCCATTTCAGCGTTGCACGCAATGGTCTGACCTTCGGTAGAGGAGAAGTATTCAATTACCTTCCAGCTCCATTCGGGTTGCGTAGACACACTGGGAACGGCCCAGCAGTTGGGGAAGGTGTGGGACTGCTTTTCTCCGCTGACGCCAGTGGGCAGAGGCAGTACTGTGAAGTCTTCCGTCATTCCGCCGACCTCGTTGGCCAGAGACAGTCCGCCCATCAGCATCGCCACATGACCGCTGGCAAATGCGGTAGAAACGCCGCCGTATTCGTTCGCCTGCGCCACAGACATCGCAGCGCCTTCCTCCATGAGGTTGTACAGGGTGGTAAAGCCCTTGAGCTGCTCAGGCTGATCCAGCAGAGAAATGTTGTTCTCGGCATCCATGTACTTGCCGCCATAGAGGTAGATCCAGGGGGACAGCGTGTCGCTGTAACCGTCGGTAGCGTAGCCCCATACGCCTTCATGCTTTCCAAACTCACGGCACAAGGCGATGAAGTCATCCATGGTCCAGTCTTCGTCCGGCAGCTCGATACCGCATTGCTCGAACAGCGCGGTATTGAGAATGGCGCAGGTGGTCGTCACGTCACGCACAGTCGCGTAGAGCTTTCCCTCGAAGTAGAGCCCCTCACGCACGGAAGGATACAACGTATCCAGGTATTCCTGGGATGCATACTCATCCAACGCCAGGAGCGTTCCGTTGATGGCAAATTGCGGGATTTTATCAAATGCGATCATCATCACATCGATGGCTTCGCCGCTACCGCCGGCAAGCTTGATACCAGCGAGCTTGGTCAACATGGTTTGGTAATACGAGCTGATTTTGACGAACTCAATGGTGACATTGTAATCAGCGTACTTTTCTTCAAATCCTTCTTTTAAGCCGATCATGCCGGGTTTGGTGGGGTCCCACCAGGAGTACACGCGAATTGTCACGTCCTTGGGTAGATCCTCGGCCATTGCGGCAGGCGCAATCATCGACAACGCCAGCAGCAGGCACATCATCAGGGAAACCAGTCGTTTCATCAGTCATTCCTCCATTTCTTTTTTGACCCCTTTTACAAAGGAGTGAAATCCATTGTCATATGCCGCCAAATCCGGCATTCACCTGGGAATTGACAAAATATTTCTGACACAGAATGTAAATAATCAGCACGGGCACGATGGATATGACGGCGCCGGCCAACAAAACCGATTGATTGGTTTCGAATTCAGACAGCACCTTCAACGCCAATGTCCAGGTCCACAGTTTATCATCCTGCAGCACCAGCTGCGGCCAGAGGAAAGCGTTCCAGGTTTCACGGAAGCTGAGAATGACTACCGTAGCAATGGCAGGCTTGCTGTTTGGAAGTATAATGCGGAAAAACACGCCGCGCCATGAACAACCGTCGATAATGGCTGCATTTTCCAAGTCGCGGGGAATGGAGAGAAAATACTGCCGGAACAAAAAGATGCTGGTCGCGCTGCCGGAAAGCGCGCTGCGCAGAATAAGCGCCAGATGACTGTTGAGCAGCCGAAGCTTTACCATAATGGCGAAGTTGGGAATGAGCGTCACATAGCCCGGAATCATCATGGTGGAGATTAGAAGCAGGAACACAAGATTTCGCCCTTTGAAGTCCAGCCGCGCTAGCGCATAAGCTGCCAGGGAAGATGTCAGCATGCTCAGCAATGGAATGAGAATGCTCAGATACAGCCCGTTAAATACCATGCGTTGAACATCATAGATGCTCATTAGCTTGGCATAGTTTTCCGTGGTAAACGGCCTGGGAATCAGATTCAGCGGAGATTCGGAAAAAAGCTGCTGATTGGCTTTAAATGAAGAGAATATCGCCCAAACCACAGGATAGATGACGATGATACAGAGGATCATCATGAAGAAATTGAAGCAGGTATCGGATACGATTCGGCGTGTGCGCATACTCAGACGCGGCGTACCTTGGTTGCTCATGCCCTTGCGCCTCCTCACATAACTTCGTCTTTCTTGAGGACAAAGCGTAGTATGGTGAAAACCAGAATGATAAGAAAGAGTATCCACGCCAGTGCGGATGCATACCCCATGCGGTAACTGGCAAAAGCCAAACGATAGACGTAGTACATCAGCGAGCTGGTCCCCAAACTGCCTTCCGTCATGATCATTACGGCTTCGAAGATATTGAAGGCCTCCAGTACCAGTAGAATCATGATGGCAAATGTGGTGGGGGAAAGCATGGGCACGGTGATGAAGAACAGCTGCTGCAGCTTGTTCGCGCCGTCCACGCGGGCCGCCTCATACAGCGACGAAGGAATGGTCTGCAAGCCGGTCAAATACATGACCATATAGTAGCCGCTCATTTGCCAGATCCGCATCAGAATAATGGACAGCTTTGCCCATTTGGCATCCAGCAACCATTGCGGCGGCTGACTGATTCCGATCCAGCGAAGGATGCCGTTGATGGTGCCGGACTGGCTGTTGAGCAGCCATTTCCATACCAGCGCGATGGCGACGGTGGAAATGATACTGGGCAAGAACAAGGATGCGCGATAAAAGGAAGTAAACCCTTTGAATGTCTTGTTAAGCAAAATGGCAAAAAATAGAGAAATCACCAATACGCTGGGCACCAGGAACAATACATAATAGATGGTGTTCCAAAGGTATTCCCCAAAGAAGATGTCCCGTGTGAACAGGTTCACGTAGTTCTGCCATCCCACAAACTTAGGATCTGACAGAATATTCCAGTCAGTGAAGGAAATATAGAGCGAATAACACATGGAAAAAGCGGTGAAGATGGCGAAACCGATCAACGCCGGCGCCACAAACAGCCAACCAGTCAGCGCCTCCTGACGCTTCAATGGATTTTTCCGGCGGTGCCTTGCAGCAGCGGCTTTCAAGTCCTGATTGATCTGGTGCATGCACACTTTCTCCTTTCTCCAGGGGGAATTCTGTCAATAAGAACAAATGTTATTTTATTATGTCATCATGTTGTTATTACAATATGATAATATCACAACACACGGGGGCTGTCAACCCCGATCGAAAACTTTTTGTCGCACGGATTCCTAATTTTGAAATGTGACAAGCTGTTGTTAGCACCCTTTCAGTAATTATACAAAGGGGCATTTATTCACCACCGGCTTTGCCGGCAGCAGCGAGCCCCAAAAGCGGCGCCGCCACTTGGGGATGGCGGATCGCTGTGCTTTGCAGAGCAGGCCGGCGTGTTCTGTGCAGCGCGCAGGGACGTTTCTAAAGAACTCGTCATTCGTTGTCAAGTTCTATGGATTGAGACGGCGATATGGACGTGATACACTGAACATGGATGCTAGCAGGCAATCAGGAGCGTAAAGGAATAGGCTTTACCGCCATGGGGAGGGATCTACTTATGCGAATTACGGAAAATGGCTGCGCGGTTAGCCGGATCGTGCTGGGCTGCCGCGCTACCTGGCTGGAGACTCACGCTGCGGAACAACTGCGGGATGCGGTTGAAAGCCTCAGCGGCGCGCGGCTGCTACTGACCTATGAGCAGGATACCTGCCCGTCCAAGGGAGGAACCATCCTGGTAGGGCGTGCGTCGACGCATGAAGGTATTGCGCGGCGTGCCGTGGAGGCTGATTTCCCGCCGGAAAGCCAGGAAGAGAATGATTGCGTGATCCTTTATGCGCAGGATGAAACGCTGATCCTCAGCGGCACAAACGAACGCTCCGTATATTACAGCGTCTTTCATTTGCTGCAGACGCATTTTCACGTGGGCTTTTATTTTGACGGGGATGTGTATGATCCCCAGGCGAACCTTACAGTGCCGGACGGCCTATGGGTGGAGCGCTCGGCGTTTCGTTTCCGGCATACGGTGGGACAGTGGGTCTACAACTTCGCCGCCCTGCTGAACGGAGAGGAACGCAGGCAGGAGCTGGAATTTTTTGCCCGGAACAAGATCAACTCGTACCGTTTTTATACCTGGAACAGCTATTTTCGCAAGCGGGTGTTCCAGAAAATGGGCGTGCCCACAGCGCCTATTACCTCCGAGGACTTGGCGCGCATGCGGGTGTTGCAGGAGACGGCGGAGTATGCCCGGCGTCTGGGAATGGAAACCATGGTTTACCTGCTTCCGCAGGAAACCAGCTTGGAATTCCGCAAGGTGTATCCCAATGCGCGCTACTTTGGCTGCGAGTGGGTAAAAGATGACGATGCGGCCCCGGACATTGTGCCATACCTCTATCCGGATGATCCGTTGTACCGGCGGTTTATCCGCACCAGCGTAGAAACCTGGATTGAGACGTATGGTCCCTGCCGGCATTTTTCTGCCGCGCCGCCGTCGGAACATCACATTGCCACGGATATTGAAGATTTCATCGACATCAATGTAAACTTTGCCAAATATACCTACGAAGCCATTCGCGAGGCTGTGCCGGACGCGCGATTCTTCTTTGACGGTTGGGGCGTGCGGGCCAATACGCCGCCCTCGATTTGGACCATGCCCGGAGTAATGGAACGCTTCGTGGATGCGCTGCCCCAGGAGGTATATTTCTTGGACCTGTGGCCCAATCGCAAGGAATCGGTCTACACCTTCCGCGAACCCATGTACCGGGACGAGAACTATGGTCCGCTGCGCCGGGCGCGGTATATTCTTGAACCCATCAATGAGTTCGGGGGGGACGATCATCTCCACGGCTGTTTTGAGCGCCATATCCAGGCTGCGCAGGAGATGACAGACCCTGCGTTGGTAGCTCATGGTGAGGGATTCGGCAATGCTACGGAGCTTTGCGGTTTCAGCCTGCACTTTTTCGATCTGCTTTTTGCCCTGGCTTGGGACCCGCGCCAGGTGGATGTGGAAACTTTTTTGAAGCATACTGCTCTGCGCCGCTACGGCGCACGTTGGGCGCAGGCCGCGCTTCCTGCGCTACGCTGCCTGCATCGGGCCGTGTATTCCAACCTGGACAGCTCCCATGCCCGCTACCAGAAGCGTTGCTACTTGACCCGCGTGCAACGCCGGCTAGTACCCGTGACAGAATCCCTGGAGGTGGCGCGTGAGTTGGGCGAATTCATCCGGGGGATGCTGGCTATCCCAGGCGCTACGGAAGACCGGGCTATGGGCCGCGATTTATTTGACGCCCTGCGGCAGTATATCACGGAGTATTTTAATCTGCACCTGCAGCGACTGTTTGGCATTTTTCTCACGCGTACCCAGGAAGAGGCGGAGGCGACGCACCGCGGTTTCCGGCAACATGCGGATATTCTGGAAGCGCTGCTGACCTGTCTGGAGGATATGGTAGCCGAGGATGAAAACTCGTATGTGGAAACGATGGTGCGGCGCTATGAAGGACGGCCCAGCGACCCGGATGTTTCTGGAGCGGACACGTGCATTACGGACTTCCGCGCCTGGATGCGCGATCTGGGCACTACCTTTGCGGGTACCATTCCGAACCTGGTGGATTATCCCAGCCGGGACTATGTGGAGCTGCTCCGCGGCTACTATCATCCCCGCGTTCGCGCCTGTGTGGATACCCTGGATCAACTCCTGGACGATCAGGGCGTCACATGGCCGGAAGCCGTGGACGACCGCCTGGAAAAGCTGTATCAAACAGTGGAGCAGCGCTGGGTCCGGGAGGGCTATCCTGTAACGGATGCATGCTGCGCTCCGCATCTGCCTCTGGGTGAAGCTGCGCGCCGCGCTTGGGAACGCCTGTCTATGCTGCCCCTCCGGGAGGATTTGACGACCCATGGGGAAAACGCTGTATCCGAGCGGGCAGACGTGTTTGCAAGTTACTCCGAGGATACGGATCTGAAGCAGGAACGCGCCTGGACCACGGAAAATCCCTTCGCCCAAAAGGAGGGGGATGCATGAGCGTGTTTGAAGAGCTGGGATTGCGCCGGTATCTCAACGCGGAGGATACGTACACCTCCAACGGCGCTAGCTGCATGCCGCCGGAGGTCTACCGTGCCATGGAGGAAATCTCCAGCGCCTGGGTGGATCTGGAGGACATGCAGCGCAAGGTGGGGCAAGCCCTGGCCCAGTGTACCCGGAATGAAGCCGCGTATGTGACCGCCGGGGCGGCCAGCGCCTTGACCCTGTGCGCGGCCGCGGCCATTACCCAGGGCGACCGGGAAGCCTTTTTGTCCCTGCCGGATGCTTCTCGTTGCCCACGGGATGAGGTGATGGTCCTGGCTCCCCAGCGAAACGCTTATATGCGCAGTATTGCTGCCAGCGGCGCGAAGCTGCGCTGGGCCGGAGAGCCGGGAACGCCCTTGTCCCTGCAGGTGCTGGAAGCTGCCTTTACGCCGCGCACTGCAGCGGTATGCTATTTTGTGTTTCATGGTGCGTCGCTTTGCCCGTCGCTCGAGGACGTGCTGTTAGCGGCCCGTTCCCGGAATGTTCCGGTGTTTGTGGATGCGGCGGCGCAGCTGCCTCCGGCGGAAAATCTGTGGCGCTTTACGGAGATGGGCGCTGCGCTGGCGCTTTTCAGCGGCGGAAAGGGGCTTGCCGGTCCTCAGGACAGCGGCCTGGCGGTGGGCGAAAAGCTTTGGGTTCAGCGCTTGCAGGAATTGGGCGCGCCCCATGAGGGCCTCTGCCGAGGGTCCAAGGTGACCCGGGAGACCCTGGCGGGATTGTACGCGGCGGTCAAGCTGTTCCTGTCTGTGCCGGAAACGCAGCGGCTGGCTTCCCTGCTGGAAAAATGCCAGCTTGCCCAGGCCTCCATGGAGCGCTGCGGCTTTACGGATATCCGTCTTCTGCGCAAGGGGCCTGCGGGGCAGGATTCCCCACGAGTGCTGGGACGTCCTGCAGGCATCGGCGCTCAGGCCCTGCGTCAGGCCTTGCGGGAGGACGGGTTGTTGGTGGGCTATGATGCGGAGGAGAACGTCCTTTCCTTTCATCCGCAAATGCTTACCCTGGCGCAGACGCAGGAGGCTTGCCGTATGCTGGAATACAGGATCTTGCGTGGAGAGGAGACATGAACATGGGCGCAACGGAAAAGCGCATGGAACAGCTGGGCATCCGCTTGCAGCAAACGGATTGGCGAGGCAAAGGGACGGTGGACGCGGTGCTGGCAGGGGATATGCTCTACCTGTCGGCACATTATCCTGTGAATGAAAAGGGAGAACCGGTGTATCAGGGACGCGTTGGGGCAGAGCTGACCCAGGAGGACGCTTATCAGGCGGCGCGTCTCTGTGGGCTGAACATGCTGCGGACCATACAGTTCTACATAGGCAGCCTGGATCGGGTGGACTATTTTGTGAAGGCTCTGGGATTGGTAAACAGCGCCGGGGATTTTTGCAACATGCCGGCGGTAATGAATGGATTCTCCGACTTGATGGTGGAAATCTTCGGGCAGCGGGGACGCCATGCCCGTGCGGCCATGGGCGCGTATGTTCTGGAACAGAACATGCCCGTATGCGTGGACGCCATTGTCCGTATACGAAAGTGAGGAGGAAGCGCCATGATCCATGAAATTCGGGAGAACGGCCGGGAAATGGCGCAGGCATATCCCAAGGTTAAGGCGCTTATTCCCATCCGGCAGGCCGGGAAGCTGGTGTTTGTTTCCGGTCACGGGCCGGAGGATATCAATACTTACGAGCCGCTGTACCGGGGCAGGGTGGGTGAAGCGCTTACCCTGGCGCAGGGGCGGCAGGCTGCCGCGGAGTGCGGTAAAACGCTGTTGCGCGCCGTGCAGGAACGGTACGGTACGCTGGACTGCATCGGAGGTCTGGTGCGGGCGCTGATTCTGGTCAACTGTGGAGAAGGGTTCCAGGACATCGGCGCGGTGGCCGACGGATTTTCCGATTTGTGCGTGGAGGTACTCCAGGAGCGGGGACGCCATGTGCGCACGGTCATGGGGACCCGCAATATGCCCAACCACAACATTCCCGTGGAGGTGGAGATGATTTTCCGCCTGGCAGATGGATATGGGGAAGAAGACGCCGGAGGGGAGGCGTAACCATGGCAATGTATGATTTACTGCTTCAGGGCGGACAAACGTATGACCCTGAGTCGCGCGCCTTCACTGGGGAGGACGTAGCGGTTCGGGATGGGAAAATTGCGCTGCGGGCCGCCGCTATCCCGGAGGCGCAAGCTGCGACGGTGCTGGATGCTCAGGGATGCGTGGTTGCTCCGGGACTTATGGACATGCACTGCCACATCTATCCGGTGTTTCCATATCCGCGGGAGGATTCCCTTCGCACGGTGAATGCGCAGGAGCATATGACCCGCTGCGGGGTAACCACCGCAGTGGATGCCGGAACTTGCGGCTGGCGGAATTTCGGGGATTTCAAGGAACAGGTGATTGACCGCACAAAGCTGCGCATCCTGGCTTTCCTGGATATTGCCGCCAAGGGCATGGCCTACACCGATTCGGAACAGGCCGTGGCCGATATCAATCCGCCGATAGCCGCTGCCGTGGCCAGGGAATGGAAGGAGTGCATCGTGGGCATCAAAAGCGCCCACTATTGGCCTCGGCGTGCAGACGCGGCGCATCCGGCTTTCGCCTCCATAGATGGGGCGCGGGAGGCGGCAGCTCTCAGCGGCACCCGGGTCATGGTGGACAGCATTCCCGTAGCGCCGGAACGCAGCTATCCGGCGATCCTGCGCCGCCTGGAGCCAGGAGACATCCATACCCATGTTTTTGCCCAACAGTTCCCGCTGCTGGATGAAAAGGGAAAGGTACAGGCCTTCCTGCGGGAAGAGCGGCAACGGGGCATCCGTTTTGACGTGGGGCATGGTTCAGGCAGCTTCTGGTTCCGTCAGGCCGTTCCCTGCTTTGAGCAGGATTTCTGGCCGGACACCATTTCCACGGACCTGCATCACCAAAATGTTACTGGACCGGCCATAGATTTGCTGTATGTGATGAGCAAGTTTTTGGCCATGGGTATGCCCCTGGGGGAAGTGCTCTACCGGGTTACCCGGGCCCCGGCGTTGGCCGTCGGTCGACCCGAGCTGGGTACGCTGCAAATTGGGGCCTGTGCGGACCTGGCCGTGCTGCGGGTGCGGGAAGGCCGCTTTGGGTACCTGGACTGTGGCGGCGCGCGCCTGACGGGGGAAGGCAAACTGGAATGCGTTGCCACCGTTCGCGCAGGAGAGATCATCTACGATCCTGAAGCGCGCAGCGCTCCTGACTGGCGGGAAGCGCCTCCGCTTTACTGGACGGCGCCGGGACTTTTGCGCAGCTGGGAGCTTCGAAAGGAAAAGGAGGGAGAGGCATGCGGCTGAATGAACGGGAGGATATTCTGGACCTTACCCGGGAATGGACGGGGGAACGTTTCCCCAATGGGCGTCCCAAGGTAAGCGATGAGAAGATCGAGATCATCAAGACCCTGACCCAGGAAGAAATCTGGCATCCGCTGTACTTCAGCGGCTACCGCTTTCAGTTTCAGGGTGGCTTGCGCACGCTGCACCCGGGCAAGAAGCTCTACGGCCGAGCAGTCACCTGCTGCTTCGCACCCCAGCGCCCGGATGTGCGGCGGAATTCCTTTGGCTCCGCGGCGGCCAAACATTGGAAGGGCGATTGCAACCAATGGGTGATCGACAGCCTCACGGAAGGGGATGTGGTGGTCTGCGACCTGTATGATAAAATCTACAAGGGTACCTTTGCGGGGGGAAACCTGACCACGGCCATCAAAGCGCGCACGGTCACGGGGGGAGCCATTGTCTGGGGTGGCGTGCGAGATGTGGAGCAAATGAAGAAGATCGACGTGCAGGTATACTTCCGCGGCGTGGACCCCACGCCCATACGGGACTGCCAGCTGGTTTCCTTCAATGGCCCGTGCCGCATCGGCGAGGCACTGTGCGTGCCGGGGGACATCGTCATCGGCAACGAGAACGGCGTGCTTTTCCTGCCTAGCCATATGGTGGATTTCGTCATTGAGAACGCCTTCAAGATGCAGGCCCGCGACTTGTACGCATTCCCGAGGCTGAAGGCGGGGCAGTACACCACCGCTGACGTGGATGCGCCGGTGTGGCCCCTGCCCATGCTGCAGGACCTGATCGCTTTCCTGGAGCGCGATCCGGCCGGGGAACGCTATCGGGGCATGGACTGGAGCCTGGAGCTGCGGGCGGCTCAGGGAGATCCGGAAGCAACGGAAGAAATGCTCCGGCGGTTCGACATTGAACCTTTAGCGCCAGGAGAGGGGGTCGCGTTTCTGTGAACGAACGGATCATAACGGACTATAATACCCTGTTGGCCGGGAAAACGGCTTTTGCGACCACGGCGGCCCGGGGCATTGGCAAGAGCATTGCCATGCTTTTTGCCCGCCAGGGCGCAACGGTATATTTTGCCGGGCGGAACCAGGCCTATGTGAAGCAGACGGAAGCGGAGCTTCAACAGCTTCGCCCCGGGTGCCGCGGCTATGTATGCGATCTGGCTCATGCCGGACAGAGCGAAGAAACCGCCCGGCTGGCCCTTGCGGATAGCGGCGGTTTCGATACGCTGGTGTGTACGGTGGGGGTAAACTGCCACTGTACCGTGGAGGACTTCCAGGATGGAGACATGGCGCGCTTGCTGGAAACCAATTACCTCAGCGGCCTGCGCTTTGCCCGGCAATTCATGCCTTCCTTGCGTGCCAGGCACGGTTCCGTGATTTTTATTTCCTCTATCCACAGCACCGTGACCCAGCCCTCCAACATGCTGTATGCGGGGACCAAGGGCGCCATGAACGCGGCCGCGCGGGCTATGGCGCTGGACTTTGCCGGGGATGGCGTGCGGGTGAACACCATCTGCCCGGGGTTGATCCTCAGCGACGTGATGGAAGATCTGATGAACGAACTGCCTACCCAGGCGGAGCGGGAACAGTTCCTGGTGCATTGCGATCACTGTCAGCCGCTACCTGCCGGCTGCATGGAAGACATAGCCAACGCGGCGCTCTTCTTTGCTTCGGATATGGGCGCCTACGTCACTGGGCAGGCACTCATGGTGGATGGCGGAACCAGCATTAAGGCCCATGACTTCTTCCCTGACGCGTAAAACAAGGAGGTGCCTGCATGACGGCGCAACGGGTTTTGCTTTCCGGTTATAGCGGACCGGACAACGACATGCGGATAGCGGAGGTGACTGAGGCTGGGCGCATACGCGGGACCGCCGGCTTGCGGCATGGAGAGAATCCTTCCTTTTGCTGCCGCCTGGGCGCGAGGGTGTATGCCGCGGCTGAGATGCCTCGGGGAGCATCGGTTACTGCCTACGCCCTGGAGGGCGACGTACTGCGGTTCTTGTGCCGGATGGAGCTGCCAGGCAGACGCGGTTTGTGTCACCTGGCGGCTGTGGACGGGGCGCTGTACGGGAGCTGCTATGAAAGCGGGCATTACTTCGCATTGGACACAGAACTTTCCCGCGTGCTATGGGAATTCCTGCCCGACGGCACACCACGGGCACACTGGGTCCAGGACATGGAGGGTATGCTCTACCTGGCCGATTTGGGCAACGACAGGATCTATCGCTATCCCCTGCAAGACGGTCTTCCCTATGGCAAACCGGAGGTTCTGCACCTGCCGGCAGGTAGTGGGCCGCGCCAACCGCTTGCCCTTCCGAACGGCGATTTTGCCGTGGTCTGCGAGTTGGACGGCATGCTGCGATTTTTCCGCAGGGACGGGCGCTGCTATGCGTCGCTCCCTGCCAGCGGGATAGCGGGGCCTAATGCTCCGGGTGGCGCTTGCCGGATCGGGGACACGGTTTTTGTGGGAAACCGGGGGCCCAATACAGTGTCGGCTTTCCGTCTGACGCCGGAGGGCGCCGCGCGTACCGGAGAATGGCCTACGGGGAACTGGCCCCGTCACCTGGCCGGCCTGGGAAAGGAACTGCTGCTGGCCGCGTGCAGCCGGGAGGATGCCGTATGGCTTTACCACTGGGATGGCGTCTCCCTGGTCAAACAGGATGCTTTGCCGTTGGGACAGGCATCCTGCGTGCTTCCGCTTCTTTAAGCTTTTCCTCCGTGGCGGTGTTCCCCGCGGAGTTTTTTTCGTATAGAACCGGTCTGGACGGATATGCGTGAAATGATGTAGAATTCATGATACAATAACAGCATGATTTGTACGGCGAAGTGATCGCCTCTCCGCATTCATGGGCGACAGCGAGGAGGGCATTGGGTATGAGACAAAAACGAGACAGGGGAACGGTGCTCAGCTACAGTTTACCCCGCCGTATTCTGGTGCTTTTTCTGGTATTTGCGCTCACGATCTATACGGTAGGTATGGCGATTACCTATGAGCTTCGGGACAAGGCGCAGCAGGATCTCCAGCAGGAATACAGGAGCCGGATCGCTCAGCTTTCCGAGCAGTTTGATGAGGAAATCGACCGCATTCGCGCGCAGACGGCGTATATTTTGACACGCTCCTGCGTGCAGCAGATGGAGCTGGTGACGGCGTCAGTTCAGTTCTCGGCGTACTACGACGCTGTGCGGCAAACCTCGGAGCTGATACATTCCCTCCAGTATTCCAGCGGGCTGATAGCCCATGCGGTCATTTTTTTCCCGCGCTTGGGAAAGTCCGTCTCCTATGACAGCGTATACAACAGCATCGCGCCGGAGGAATATCACTTTCTCACGGAATACCAAAAACGCTCCGGACGTTCCGTATTCATGTCGGTGGATGGCATGCTGTACCTGGTTTCTGATTCCATGCGCTTTGCCAATAAGACAAATTCTGCCGTGCTGGTGGTGGAATTTTCTCCCGAAGCCATAGCGGAATGGTGCGCCCTTTTTCCTGACGGGAGCGCTACCAGCGTGCTATGCAACAGCGATGCGTCAGAAGGCTTTTTTGTCTTTGGCTCTTCCATGTCAGAAGCCGAACAGGCGGCTTTTCAGTCGGACTTGACTGGCGTGGCTAAGCAGCAGGCAAGCGCTGCGCCGCTGGAGGCGAAATTGCCAGCGGAAACCCTGGTGAAGGTGGGCGGCGTGGAATACCTGCGTCTGTTGCATCCGGTGGCTTCGGGAAGCCTGTGGACGGTGGGCTATGTGCGAATGGCAAATCTGCGGGTGGCAGGGGAGCCGCTTGTGGCATGGCAGGTGATTTTTACGCTGTTCCTGGTTCTGGAGGCGTTGCTGTTCCTGTACCTGATCCATCGCATGATTGCCAAGCCCATGGCGCGCTTTGCCAAGGAAGTAACGCAGTTGAAGGAGGAAGGCGTCCAGCTTTCGCCTGGGGATCATGGGGGAGATATGGACTTTCTGTACCGCTCTTTTGTGGAGGTGAGCAATCAGCTCAAACGTTCCATGGAGCAGGCATATCAGAGCAAGCTGATGGCCTATCAGTCCGAGATCAAGTTCATACAGGCACAGGTACGGCCGCACTTTTTGTATAATAGCTTCTACCATCTTTACCGTATGGCCAAGATGGAGGACAACGAAGGCGTAGCCGAAATGAGCTTGCGCTTGAGCTCCTACTATCGTTACATCACCCGCAGCGATGAGAATGTAGTTCCTTTGCAGATGGAATATCATAACGCGGCGGATTATGTTGAAATCCAGAAAATACGTTTCGGCGACCGTATCCAGGTGGAGATGGAGCCGCTTCCGGCAGAATTTCAGAATCTGCCGGTCCCGCGCTTTGTGCTTCAGCCGCTTTTTGAGAATGCGTATAACCACGGGGTAGAGAAGATTACGGGCGGGCGGATCGTCATGCGCTTTGAAATCACGCCGGAAGCGCTGACCATTCTAGTGGAAAACAACGGCGCGTGTCTCCAGACGGATCTTGACGCGCTGGTAGCCTATCTGGAGGACGGAAGCATAGGCGAGAAGGTCACCGCGCTAAAGAATGTCAAAGGCCGCATGAAGCTCTTGGGCGGGGATCTGACGGTGTCTAGGGGCAGCTTGGGCGGCTTCTGCGCCACGCTGGTTTTGCGACGGGAACGGAAGGAGGAAGAAACATGCAAACCATCCTGATTGTGGATGACGAGCCGAACATCGTGGAAGGACTCGCTTCACAGCTGCAGCAGAACTATGGCGACCGGGTCATTGTGTTTCGCGCGTATTCGGGGACGCATGCCCTGTCGATTCTGAAAAACAATCAAGTAGACGTGATCCTTTCCGATATCTGCATGCCGGATCTGGATGGCCTGGCGCTACTGGAAGAGACGGAAATCCTCTGGCCACGGGCGCACTTCGTTTTTCTCAGCGGCTTTGACGATTTTCAATACATTCACCGGGCTTCCAAGTCACCGCTGTATCGCGGCTATCTGCTGAAAATGGAAGGGGACGAGGTGGTATTGCAGAAGGTGGATCAGGAGATCCGCCTGTGCGAGGAGGAAGCCAAAGCGGAACTGGAACAGGAAGAGGCGCGGCGGCAGCTGGAGCGCATGCAAGCTTTTTTGCAGCGCGCGGCTCTGGAAAGCGTACTGCGTGGCGGCAGCGTCTGGGAACAAGTAGCGGTGCGATTTTCAGATGCTTTTTCCGGGCTGGATATTCATGCGCCTGTTGTTTTGATTCTGGGAAAGACACGGGGAAACGGCGCTTCCGATACCTTGGATACCTTGCTGAAAATTGAGCGTTTGCTTGCCTTGCGCCTGACGCGCTTTCATTTTATGTCGCTGCTACCGGAGGAGGGCGGACTGGTTTGGCTGATACAGCGCGAAAGCGCCCTGGAGGCAGCGGATGCCAGCTACCTGTACGCCCTGTTTGAATCTATTCAGCAGCGGCTGGCAGAGGCGGAAAACATTCATGTGAGTTTCGTGGTGGGAAGCGCTTGTACGCTTTCCCAGATCGCGGAAAAGTACGGGATGCTCAAGCGCATATACGCTTTTTCCGCCTTTGGGCAGGATCACCTGGTCATGGCGGACGAGGTTACTTTTGCCGAACGTGTGCTGGCCAAGGAAAACAAGGCTGCCGGCGAACAGATACGCTTTTCCGGGCTGCTGCAACAGTTGCAGCACATCCTGGAGAACGGCACGGAAGAGGAAGCACGCGCCTTGCTGGCGGCGTCGTTTTCCGAATACCGCCCGGACCAGGCGCCTTTGCGTTCAGAGCAGCTTCTGACGCTCTTTGGACTGCTGATGCGAATGGGCCGGGAGATGGAACAGGACTGGCAAGGCGAGGAAACCATACGCGAGCTGATGAACCGTCTGGCGCACAACGGCGCGCTGCCCCTGGCACATCTCCAACAGCCGTTGCAGACGCTTTGCGTTCAGCTTTGCCGCCTGCGCGACTTGCGCAACGCCCATGACGCTCAGGCGGTGGTAGCCCGTATCAACCGTTATATCGAGCAGAGCGTGGAAAGTTATGATCTGTCGCTGACCGGTCTGGCGCGGATGATCGGCTTTAATCCTTCCTATTTGTCGCGGTTTTATCGTATCAATACCGGTAGAAAGCTCTCTGAACAAATCGACGCCGCAAAGCTGCAGCATGCCAAACAGCTGCTGGCTGCCGGTGAAATGATTAAGAACGTGGCGGAACGCACGGGATTTGCGTCCCCGTCGGCGTTTATCCTTTTTTTCAAGCGGAATACGGGCATGACGCCCGGTCAATTCTGCGAACAGGCCGCCGGCGCAAGGTAAACAGAAGAAAACCGGAAGTAAATAGGTATGGATTGAAAACCAAACGCATGGAAGCTACAATAAAGTCAGATGGTAGCTCGACAACTTCATGAACGCGAGGGGAGGATTTTTACATGACAAAGCATCGATGGTTTGCGCTACTGCTGGCTGGCATGATGGCCATACTGGTAGCCGTGCCCGGTTGGAACCTGGCGGCGGCCAAAGCGGAAACAACCGCAGAACTGCCCCTTTGGCAGCAACCCTTTGAGGAAACCGTTACCCTGGATGTGGTGATCGGATGGGACGCCGATCCCTCCATCAAGGAAGGCACGACACCTGAGACCAACGCCCTGCGTACGGTGGCGAAGGATCTGTTCAATATCGAGCTGAACATTCTTTGGATGGTTCCCAACGATCAGTATTCCGATAAGCTTGCCCTGCAGCTCAGCTCCGGCGATATGCCCGATATTCTGATGCTGGACAGCGCGTACTTCTACGAGTTCCTGGACAGCGGCTATCTGCGCGACCTGACCGACGCATACAACACCTATGCTTCGGATCAGCTCAAGAGCACCATTGCGTACTTCGGTGAAGCGCCGGTGACCTATTCTTCCAGGGACGGCAAACTTTACGGCATCCCTGCGCTGCTGGATACTTCAGAGAGCGTAGCGGGCCTGTACTACCGTTCCGACTGGCTGGAAGCGCTGGACATGGAAGTACCCAAGGATATGGACGGCGTGAATGATATGCTGATTGCCCTGGCCAATTACGGACCCACTGTAAATGGTGGCCTGGCTACTGCCGGCCTGGGCAGCACTTCCAATGTGCTGAATACCAACTTTGCGCTGTCGGCGTACTTCCAGTGCTACGGTTCCTATCCGGGCAAGTGGGTTATGCGTGATGGGCAGTTGGTGAACGGCTTTGTGCTGGATGAGACCCTGGACGCCCTGAAAGGTCTGAAATACCTCTACGATAACGGCGGCCTGGCTCCCGATTTCGCCACCTGGAACTCTGATCAGTTCGAGCAGCGCGTCACCAACGATCAGGTAGCCGCCACCTTTGGCACCTACTATATCGCTGCTTACCCCCTGAACCTGAACAAGGATGCCAACCATGAGGCGGAATGGGCGGAGATCGACATTTCTACCCTGGGCGGCAATGCCAAGTCTGCCATGAATCAGGTAAGCATCAATCACTTCAACGTGGTGACCAAGGACGCTCCGGAATACGCGGAAGCAGCGCTGATGAAGCTGCTCTCCCTGTCCCTGTCCGCCAACTCCAACTCCACCGATGACAAGACCATCTACAATGGTCTGGATCTGCCTGAGAACGGCGCTTCCATCTTCTTCCTGCCTGTGTATATGTACTTCCCCACCCCCTGGGAGCAGTACCGCGAGAATATCTGGGCGGCCTATGAAGCGCAGGATCCCTCCAATCTCCAGACGGCTGTGGAGAACGAATGGTACGGCTATATGAACGACTACCTGACCGACGGAAACGACTGCGAGAATGTGGGTACTGCCTGGGGCATGTACAAGAGCCGCTTGAGCGACGACATGGGCATCGCCATTGGCCTGGCTACCAAGAACAGCGGCAACTATGAGCCTGGTTACTTCTACGGCGCGGCAACGCCCACCGAATCCCGGGTATCCGCTACTCTGAACGACCTGGCCGTCTCCTTCGTGGTGGAATACATCATGGGGCAGAAGACGGATGAGAACTGGGAAAGCTTCAAGCAGAGCTGGTATGAGCTGGGTGGAACCGACTGGACCAACGAGGTCAACGCGCAGTACAACAGCATCATCAATCCCCAATAACACCTATGTTGCACAGTGTAGCAAGAAGCTAAGCCTCCGGCTTTCCCGTGGAAATCCAACCATACTTTTCAAAAAGGAGGGCGCCGGCAAAACAACCGGCGTCCTCCTGCTTTGAAAGAAAGTGAGGGAACCATGCTGCAAAGAAAGGCTGGAACTCCCGCATTCCCGCGCCGGATCGTGATTTTCAAGCGGGAAATGCCGCTCTATCTCATGCTGATTCCTGGTGTGGCGTTTGCTTTTGTGTTTTGCTATCTTCCCATGTTTGGCCTGGTGATGGCCTTTCAGAATTACTCGCCTCTGCGCTCCTTTTCCGGTTCGGAGTGGGTAGGCCTGAAAAACTTTCAGGCGATGTTGTCTTTGCCAACCTTCTGGACGGTAGTACGCAATACGCTGATGATCTCCAGCGTGAAGATTATCCTGCGACTTTTGGTGCCTTTAATTATTGCTTTACTGCTCAATGAAGTACTGAGTAACGGCTTTAAGCGCACGGCGCAGACCGTATTTTTCCTACCGTACTTTCTTTCCTGGGCGGTAATGGGCGGTGTGCTGCGGGAACTTTTTGAGTACGACGGTACTATCAATGCCATTCTGCAATCCCTGGGAGCGCAACCCATTATGTTCCTGGGCAGCAACACATGGTTTCCCATCATCATTATTGTGTCGGATGTATGGAAGGACATGGGTTACAACATGATTATTTTCCTGGCAGCGATTACCAATGTGGACCCTGCCCTGAATGAATCGGCGGCATTGGACGGCGCCAACCGTTGGCATCAAACCTGGCACATTACGCTGCCTACCATTCGGCCCATTATCGTCATGCTGTTGGTGCTGGCGTTGGGCACGGTGTTCAGCGCAGGTCAGGAGCAGATCATGCTGCTGTATAATCCTATGGTATATGAAAGCTCCGACATCATCGACACGCTGGTGTACCGCACGGGCCTGGTAAACCACCAGTGGTCCCTGTCTGCGGCCGTGGGTATGATGAAGTCCGTCATTTCGTTCCTGCTGGTGGCTTTCTCTTACCGGTTGGCTACCAAGCATTTCGACTACCAGGTGTTCTGAGAGGAGGGAAACGCTGTGCTGCGCAGGAGAGTATCGGGATTCCATATTTTCAATTACGCGTTTCTTTCCTTGCTGATTCTGGTATGCGTTGCGCCGATTCTTCATGTGATCGCTCTTTCCTTTTCCCAAAAGCTTGAAGCGGTAGCGGGGCATGTGGGGTTACTTCCCGTTGGTTTTAACCTGGAGGCTTACCGCTACGTGATGGAGGATTCACAGTTCTGGACTTCCTTGGGGGTTACGCTGCTGCGGGTGATCATTGGCGTGCCGGTAAACATCTTCTTGGTAGTCATGACGGCCTACCCGCTGTCCAAGAGCAACAACCGGTTCCATGCGCGAACGGTTTTTGCCTGGTTTTTTGCCTTTACCATGTATTTCAGCGGCGGGCAGATTCCACTGTACATTGTGATCAGCAAGCTGAAAATGATCAATACTATCTGGGCGCTGACTTTGCCGGGAGCAATGAACGTATCCTACATGATCTTGATGCTGAACTTTTTCCGCGGAATTCCCACGGAGATTGAGGATGCAGCCACCATTGATGGCGCGAGCCAGATGAAAGTGCTGTTTCGGGTATATTTGCCCATGTCCTTGCCCTCCCTGGCCACGATTATCCTTTTTGCCACCGTAGCCAACTGGAACGTATGGATGGACGGCTATATCTACATGAACACCCCTGACAAATATCCGCTGCAGACCTACCTGGCTACCAAGCTCATGGAATCCAAGAACAACGTGGAAACTCTCATGACGCCCGAGCAGCTCAAGCGTATGGAGCAGGTGAGCGAAAAAACCATCGAAGCTGCGCAGATTTTCCTGGCGGCTCTGCCCATTATGTGCGTGTATCCCTTCCTGCAGAAGTATTATATCAAGGGAATCGTGGTAGGAAGCGTAAAGGGATAGGCATGCCTGGATGCTTGCGGCAAGCAAGCTCCGCATCCCGCTCCGCCGACAAAGCCGACGGGTATGAATCAGATCTGGAGGACTGCGGTCCTCCGGCATTGTCTGAGGATTATGGCAGTTTGAACGCGCGTCTTCGACGGAACGCTTCCGTCGGGGAGGCGCGTTTTGATTTGCTTCCTCGAAAAAGCAGCTTTCGCCACCTTTTCGCCATGCTGAGAAGAGGCCGTGGCCCCTCCTGCGCATCCCGGAGTTTTGGCAATCTGAAGATTCGGCTCATTGAATTCGTAAAGGAATGCGACTTGGCCTTTTCGGAAAATGTCAACTTTTCCGTATACGAAGCCGGTAGATACGAATACAAGCCGGAGAAATTGCAGTTCCTTACGGAGCTATCCTGAGGCTTTGAGAAGATACGGCTGCGAATATTTTACCTGCTGCTGTCTGCCGGAATCGAATATTGACGCACGCATTCCTTCCGCCTTACAGAAGTAGCTGAAATGCGCTACGTATTGTGCTGCTTTTTGCTTGTAACGTAGATCCATCCGCGGAGGTTAGGAATGTGTTTCAATCAGAAAACTGCTGCGGCTGGCAGGATAATAGCTTATACAGTATTCTACAGGGGTCATGCCCTGTGTCCATCCAGTGGAGGTAACGCATACAACCGGTTCGTACATGGAGATTTCCAGCAGATTGGCAATATCTCCCTGAGGCAGCATGACCTCTAATCTCCGGGACGCATGGGAAACCGCAAGATTTCGAGCGGCCAAGGCGTCATAAAAGGAGATGCTGGCAAAGTCCATCTGGGCCATGCCGGGAAATAGCGTCGTTGGTACGTATACGGTGGTGTGTACCACGGGGGCGTTGCCATAAAGGTTTTCCAGGTGGCGCAACCGGGTCAGCCGGGTCACACGTTCTCCCGGATGCAAGGATAATGCCTGGATAATACTTTCCGCGGCCTTCTCAACCCCAAGGTGAAGCACTCGTGTGTGCAGGGTGCGGTGGTTTTTTTCGCTTTCCTCCCGGTAGCCTGTGAGGAAAGTCGTGGACTGGTGCATCACTTTCGGCAGTGCGGCAAATGTTCCGCTGCCCTTTACGCGAACCAGATAACCTTCCCGTGCTAGAGAAGCAAGCGCCTGACGCACGGTCGGACGGCTGACCTGCAATAACCTGGCCAGTTCGTTCTCCGTAGGAATACGGGCGCCTTCTGTATAGAAGCCGGAATCAATACGCTCCCGGATATAAGCGGCAACCTGCACATAAAGCGGCTGAGACATGGTTTTCCTCCCTTTTTATGCAACAGACGAGATCAGTATAGCATATAGAGGGATTATATGTAAATACAAATTAAAAAGTATTTCTATAAATGCTTGATTGGTATTGACATATTTTGCAGGAACGCTTATCTTCTAAGCAAATGTAAGCGTGTGGAGGAACGCACAAATGTTTGCTGAAGACCGTGAAAGGGATACAAATTACGAGCGTCTGCCGGTGATGCGGGTAACCTGCGAGGAAAAGTGTGCTTGCGCAGGTTGGGAAGAGATTCGCCGCAGACTGGCTCTGCGCATGCCGGAACAAGGTGTGATGGTGGTGGAATGCTATCCCGGCGTCACGCTAGCGCAGATTCGGGGCGGCTTGGAACCGCTCGGCTGGGATCAAATCATCTGTAGCGATACATGTGCCCTGGACCCGCACGCGCTGGATGACCTGCTGAAGGAAGAACTAACAGATGATAAGGTTTTTGGGCACATGACCAAACGGAGACTGGCGGATGTGTTTGTGCCGCAGCGCCTGGAAAGCGCGCGACGGGCATGCAAAACCGGCCGGGTGCTGATCTATGGGGTGGGGGCTTCCTTGGTGCATCCGGGAGACGTGCAAATCATGGCAGATCTTACCCGATGGGAGATCCAGCTGCGTTACCGGCGTGGTATGATGAACTGGCGGACTGCCCAGTGCAATGCGTCCCGGCTGGGCAAGCTCAAACGCGGCTATTTTGCTGAATGGCGTTGGGCAGATGGTGCAAAGGAAGCATTGCTGGCAACCATGGATTTTTATCTGGACATGACACGGGATGACGCGCCGGCTATGGTGGAGGGAGCAAGCTACCGAAATGCCTTGATGCAGGTAGTCCGGCGACCGTTTCGGCTCACGCCGTACTTCGACCCTGGCGTTTGGGGCGGGGATTGGATGAAGCGGCATTTTTCACTTCCAGACAACGGTAGCAACTATGCCTGGAGCTTTGATGGCGTACCGGAGGAAAACAGCCTGACCTTGGCTTTTGACCAGCAGTTGATACAAACGCCTGCCATGAACCTGGTGCTGAGCCATCCGCAGGAACTGCTGGGCGAGCGTGTGTACCGGCGCTTTGGAAAAGAATTTCCTATCCGGTTTGATTTACTGGATACGGTGAACGGGCAAAATCTTTCTTTGCAGGTACACCCGCTCCAGGCCTATATCCAGGAACATTTCGGCCTGACCTATACGCAGGATGAAAGCTATTATATTCTGGATACCAAAGGGGAAGGCGCCTGTGTGTACCTGGGACTGCGGGAAGGCGTTCAGCCGGAGGCCTTGGCGGATGCCTTGCAGGCCGCCCAGGATAACGGAAAATTTCCGGCAGAGCAGTATGTCAACCGCATACCGGTAAAGAAGCACGATCATGTATTGATTCCGGCGGGAACAATCCATGCATCGGGGGCTGACACCATGGTGCTGGAGATCAGCGCTACGCCTTACATTTTTACTTTTAAGCTGTGGGATTGGGGGCGGTTGGATCTGGATGGAAAACCCCGCCCCATCCATTTGAAGCATGGCCTGGCAAACATTCAGTGGCAGCGGGATACACCATGGGTCAAAAGTAATTTGGTCAACGCGGGAACCGTATTGTATGCAGGTGAGCATGGTCAGGTGGAGCGTACGGGCCTGCATGCGTTGGAGTTTATTGATACCTACCGTGTCACCACAGCAGGGGCGCTGACAATGCCGCGAAATGACAGCGTGCATGTTTTGAACTTGGTGGAAGGCCGTCAGGCGCGTCTGGAAAGCCCCACAGGTGCTTTTCCGCCCCTGGTTATTCACTACGCGGAAACCTGCATTCTTCCAGAAGCCGCAGGCACGTATACCATCAGCGCCATGCAGGGGGAATGCATCAAAGTAATCGTTGCCTGCATCAGAGCACAGGATGGAGAGGAGCATGAATCATGAAAAATCAGATCAAAACCTTGTATGTGACGCATCATTCCCATACGGATATTGGCTATACGGATCTGCAGGAGCGGGTCATTGATACGCAGGTGGACTATATCCGCACGGTACTGCGCATCATGAATCAACCGGAAAACAAGGACTTTCGTTGGAATTGTGAGACGCTTTTCTGCGTGGAGAAATTTTTGGAACGCTGTGATCCAGGCGAACGGGAGTCGTTTTTTGCGTTGGCGCGCGCTGGCAAGATCGGGATATCGGCCAACTACTTGAATTTCTGCGATCTGGTGGATTGCGAAACCTATAGCCGGCGCCTGGAAAAAAACCAGGCCGTATTTGCGCAGGAAGGCGCGCCCCTACGTACGGCAATGATTGCGGATATCAACGGAATTTCCATGGGCTATCGGGACGCCATGCTCCGTCATGGCGTGGCGTTTTTGCTGGCGAATATCCATTGCCATCATGGCATGTATCCGCTTTATCAGAACCAGACGGCCTTCTGGTGGGAGAGCGCAACGGGTCAACGCTTGTTGGTATGGAATGGCGAGCATTATAACCTGGGCAACGTTTTGGGACTGAAACCCAATCGTACAACCAACTTTATGATGGAAAACCATTTGGGCCGTGCAGCGAGGCCGGAAGACCCCGTAAGCGCGCTGCAGCAGAACCTGGAAGCTTACGTGGCGCTGTGTCAGGAAAACGGCTATCCGTATGATTTCCTGCTGGCTTCGGTGTCCGGTGTATTTAGCGATAACGCGCCCCCGGAAACGGAGATTCTGCGCGTGATTCAGGCATACAACCGGCGCTACGGTGAAGCCCTACGGATTCGCATGGTTTCCCTGCAAGAACTATATACGGAAATCGCCCCGGCGTTGTGTAACGCGCCCGTTTATCGGGGAGATATGACCGACTGGTGGGCCAACGGTGCGGGAAGTACGCCTTATGCGGTTAAACACTACAAGGACGCTCTTTGGCGTTACCGGTTGTGCCGGCGCTTGCAACCGGACCTGGAAGCGCGGTATCCCGTCTTGTGCAAGACGGTGGAGGATCAACTGCTGCTGTATGCCGAGCATACCTGGGGGCATTCATCCACCATTGAGAATCCGTATGATACCATGGTGCTTCATCTGGATATGCGTAAAAACAGTTATGCAGCAAAGGCGCATGAAGCTGCATCGACGATGCTGAACCGAATTGCCATGGCACAGGGCGACATGATGCGATACTATGCCACGCAGGGAACGGTATGTGCCTGTGACGTCAGCGGATGCGGAGGCAGGCAAGTGGTCTCCTTTTATATTGAAAGCCCGGTGATGGCCCGCGCGGAAGTTGCGGATGCGCAGGGCCGGAGAGTCCCTTGCCAGGTATCGCCCCACCCACGCGGAAGGCTGGTTACTTTTGTGGACGATTTTTTCCCCGGAGAAAAGAAGCGCTATACATACGCAGAACTGCCTGCGGAACGGGAAACGCTGAACAGCCGAAAATGCTATGTGGGCGCGGAAAGAGTCCGGGATATTGTGAACGAATATGATCCTGTAACGTACCGTATTCCTTATGAATTTGAAAATGTTTTCTTCCGCTTAAGATATCGTGCAGGTGAAGGAATTTCTGAATTCACGGATAAAAGAACGGGACGAAATCTTCTGGAAAAAGATACGGCGCCGTTCTTTACGCCGCTGCATGAAATAACGCCCATCAGGGTGAAGGACTCACCTTGCCCGGAACAGGAAGAACGCAGAAGACTGGGACGGAATATACGCGGTCCGCATGCGGTATTGACTGAAGGAAAGCTGGAAGAAATCCTTTGTCAAGAGCAGGGTGCGGTGTTTACACAGCTCTGCCTGCGGTTTGCATTGCCGGGGACCATACGGGCGGACGTAATCCTCAGATTATATGAGGCGTTGCCGCGGATTGACTTTACCCTTGCGCTGGGCAAAACGCTTTCTACGGACATCGAAAGCATCTTTCTGCCGCTTAGCCTTGATTTCCCGGAAAAACAAGTTTACCTGCGGAAAGGGGCGGAGGCTTTCCGTCCGGGCGTAGACCAGTTGCCAGGGACATGTATGGAATATAGTATGAGCGATGACGGTATAGCCATACTGTCATCCTCGGGAGGCGCAATCATCGCCAGCCGTGATGTGCCTTTAGTTTATATGGGCGAGATGCGCCACCATCCGATTCGTCTGTGCGACGGTGCGGCAGAAAACAATTCCCGTCCGGTTTATTCCTGGATAATGAACAATACCTGGGAGACGAACTTCAAAATGGATCTGTCCGGATTTGGAGAATACCGGTACTCTTTGTGGCTAACGGAGGAGACAAATCCAGAGAAGGCCATGGAATTTTTGCGGAATATGACCTTTGACCCCTATATCATTATGGAAAGCGACGTATAGGTCGCCGCTTGCATCCGATTCTCAAAGAAAATCAGGAAGATGTTCCGGAATACATGCTTTTTAAGTGATATGTGGCATGTGCCAAAACGAAGCAGTCCTGCCCCGTTTATTTGGGACAGGACTGCGGGAATGAGTGGGAACGTGGGAGAGAAGCGAACTCAGCCGCCTTGCTTGATTGTGCGCACCAGCTTATCCACTTCGTCTGCGGAAACCAGCAAGGAACGTCCATCCATGGTTGCTGCATAAGAATCCACGTCATATTCGCTAATCAGTAGCGTGGCGGTCAAACCGTTCAGATCTGTGACCTGTACGGAAAGCACGGTGCTGCCGGCCGTAGCCGAAGTCATACGATCGGTAGCTTCCAAAGCGATGACGCTGTTCCAGAGTTCTTCATTGGGATCCACGGTTTCCTCTTCGGCATCCGTCTCGTCTGCGCCGTCAGCTTCCGTAGCGGCTGCCGTTTCTTCGGTTTCAGCTGTATCTGCGGTGGAACCGTCTGCTTCTTCTGCAGCATCGGCTTCATCCTGGGGATGCAGTACACGGCTTACGTCGCCGGCAGTAAGCACGGCCTCCTGCACCTGATCGTAGGGGAGGGCCAGGAGCGACTTGCTCCACAACGTTTCCACGGAAGCGTTCAGCAGATCGCTCAGGTCTTCGGAAGCAACGGTATATACCAGCGTGGAACCGGGCAGACAAGCATAGGTGTCGCCATTCTCGTCTTCATTGCCCAGCAGCAGGGTAAGTACAGCTTCGTCGCCGTTATACAGGATCAACTGCCGTACATCCTCGCCGGACAGACCGTATTCGGCCAGATCCGCTTCGACGGCAGAGGTAGCGACCAGCGTATCCCAATCTATGGCCTTCGCGGAAGTAATCAGCGCATCCACATCGGCATCCGTGAGGGGTTCGCCGGTGGCCGTGTCGTACCAATGCTGCTCGGGATTGATATTGCGGCTGGTCTCTGACCAAGTTACGTCCAGACTGTCACCCAGCGCGATGCGCGTAACCGTCTCCACTTCCGGCAGGGTTTCCTTTTCTGCCAGGTCGGTCAGTGAGTCGGCAAAGGTGGAGCTCAGGGAGGTAGCGACGGTATAGATTACGTCGGATTGATCTGACAACTGCAGATAATAGCCATCGCTAAAGGGCGTTTCGTCGCCCATGGCGTAGTCCGTGGAGGTACCATCGCTCCATGTGGCGGTAACGGTAAAAGCTGGCTCAGACAGACCATAATCGGCGGGGGAGGTGACGTCCTCCAGCTTTCTTGTAGCGGTAAGCTCCACGAGGTCTTCTGCCAGGGCGTTCAAAGCATCCTGGTCCACGGGGAAGGCAGTTTCGTCTGCCTTGGACCATATGCCATCATCCGCCTTGACAAAATCATAGGTTACGTCATCCTTGACCCATTGCAGGCCCGTCAGATCGTCTATGAGCTTCGCATTCAGATCAAATTTACCGGTAGTTTCTGTTACGGTTTCCACAGCGCTTTGCTGCTGCAGCAGCCAGTAGCCGCCAACACAGATCAGCAGAGCGCATAGCAAAAGCAGCGTTTTTACGGAACGTTTCAACGGCGCTTCCTCCTTATCCAAATCAGCATACCCAGAATCACCAGGCCAACAGGAATGATGCCGATCATGACGACGCTCCACAGGGTAGCCTCGCTCTGGGGTACAATAAGCGTTTCGCTATCCAGGGATTTGGCGCGAATGGAGATGCTCTCTTCCTGGGCGCACATGTAGTTCAGCGCGTTCATGAACAGGTTGCTGTTGGCGCCGGATACGGCGCTGTCCACATAGCTGTCTAGCAGCGTATCAGAGGTGACCCAGAACAGCTTGCCGCCGTTTTCCGACAAAGCCGCCACGTTGAAGGGACCGTCGGTGTCCCCGTCTTCCTTCTCTGTGGTGGTCATGCTCAGAGCGGCTTGCTTGGCATAGGCGCTATCCGAAGTGGTAAGCAGCCAGGTGATGCTGGCGCTACTGTCCTCCGTTTCGACCAGCGGCTGGGCCAGAGGAGTCAGAATGTAGTAACCTGCCTCGGCAAGGGCAGAAGTGATGTCGTGCGAAGCGATCGTGGGCAGAATATAATGCGGATAACGGGTAAGCCGCATGTTCCGCTCGCCTTCAATGATGATGCCGGTTTCCGTGGTCAGTCCCATGGAGGCCGTGACCTGCTTCAGGTTCGGCATGGCGTCGGCGTCCATGTAGGATGTGAGAAGCGCGATGCTTCCGCCGTTTTCCAGGTAGGCGATGAGCATATCGGCTTCATCCTGGCTCAGGTCGGTGGATGGCGCGTTGATAATGATCGCGGCGGCATCCTCGGGTACGCTTTCTTCAGAGAGCAGGCTCAGGGAATCGCTTTCGAAATTATCCTGGGAGAGTATCTCCGTGATGCGGTCATCCAGCGCTGTTTCACCATGCCCGGTCAGCGTATATACCTTTGGCAGGTCATCGCTGCTCACATAATGGATGGCGCTGGTTAGAACGCTTTCACCATTGAAGCTGGTCGAGGTTACATAGTTGTAGGAATAGTAGTCCATGTCGTAGGATGTGACGAAGATTTCGTCATAACCCACCAGCCTGTAACGCCCTTCACAGTCCACCAGGACGCTGTTTTCATACAACCGACTAACGTCCAGCTCATAGCTGTCCAGGAAGGTAGGGTTCACAAAAGGATCCATGATTTCGACTTTGATATGGTCGCTTAGATCCGCGTAGCGCTGCAGTAACCGCTGTACGGTAGTATCTTCGTTGCCGGTGTTACAGATCAGGTAAAGGGTCACATCCTTATCCAAAGAAGCGGCAATGCGCTTGGTCTGATCCGAAAGGCTGTAAATGGCCTGATCCGTCAGGTCTATCTGTGTCGTAGTCGTAGGCAGGCTTCCTACCATCAGATTCAGCAGCACGGCGATGGCAATGACAATGGCGGAAGCCGCCGCTGAATAGCCGCCCGCCCGGAACCGCTTGCCGAACATGCCCTGGAAGCGCTGCTTCAAGGTCTTCTTGGGCTGACTCATTCGTTCCACCTCCGCTTCTCCATGGATTGCACCGTCAGGAACAGGCACACGCCGGTAATGGAGAGATAATATACCACGCAGTTCAGGTCAAACACGCCCTCCACGAAGGTTTCAAAGCGGTCAAATACGCTCAGCGCCTCCATGATTTTGGCAAACAACCCGGAAAAAGCAAGGCTGTCCGCCTGGTACCACAGGTATAGACCAACGATCATCACCGCACCCATGAGCACGGATACCAACGAGTTTTTCGTCAGCAGGTACAGGATGACCGCCAGCACAATGGCGCTGACCATCAGCGCGGACAGGGACGAGGAAGCGTCCGTGGGCAAGAAGCTGGCTAAAGAACTCATGAAATAGAGCAGCAACATGGTCACCAGGGTGATGACCGCCGCAGAAACCTGGCTCTCGGTGGCGGAGGAGATGAACAAGCCAATAGAGAGCAGGCATCCGCCCATCAGGAAAAATCCGATGATAGCGCCGTAAGCGGTGGCATAGTTGATGCTTCCAAACTGGGACAGCACCAGCGGATACAAGCACAGAATCAGCGTGGGGACCGCCAGAACGGTCAGCATGGCCAAGAATTTTCCCAGCACTACGCTGCTTAGGCGAATGGGCAGAGAATAGATCAGTTGGTCCGTCCGCTGGCGCTTTTCTTCCGCAACCGCTCGCATGGAAATAATGGGCACGGCAATCAAATAAATGAAGCTGATGCCGCTAAGCACATATTCAAAGTTAGCGTAGTAGCCGCTCAGGTTATAGGCCATGCAATAGATGCCTGCAAAAACCAGCAGAAAGGCGGCCAGCAGATAACCCAACACGCCCTTGAAATAGGAACCGACTTCACGCCGGAAAACAGCCGTCATGGAGCTTCAACCTCCTTTGCCTGGGATGCGTTCCCGTTGTCAGCCGCATCATTGTCCTGCGTCAGCTCCAGGAAGACTTCCTCCAGGCTGGCATGGTTCTGGGTCATGCCCAGTATGGGCAGACCAGCCTTTGCAAAGGCAAAGAAGAGCGGCTCGCGGATATCCTGTGCCTCCTCAGGCTTGATCTGAGCGTGGATTATGCCCGTTTCGCCTTCGGTCAGCGCCATATCCTCAATGCCGGATACAGTGTCAAGCACTTTGCGGGCTTCTGCTTCGTCCGCACGGATATCCAGGCTCAGGGTAACGGTACCGGCAAAAAGTGCGGTCAGGTTCTCAGGTGTGTCGCTGGCTACCAAACGCCCCTTGGAAATGATCATAATCGCGTCGCAGACCGCTTGTACTTCGCTGAGGATGTGGCTGGAAAGCACCAGGGTATGCTATTTGCCCAGCTCACGGATCAGTTCGCGGATCTCAATGATCTGCGCGGGATCAAGACCTACGGTCGGTTCATCCAGAATGATGACTTCCGGGCGTCCAAGCAGCGCCTGGGCAATGCCTACCCGCTGCCGGTAGCCCTTGGACAGGTTGCGGATCAAACGGTTCCGAACGTCCTGGATACGGGTCTTTTCTGTTACGGTTTCGATTTGCTGGGCACGTTCCTTGGCAGGAATCCCTTTGGCACGCGCCACAAAGTCCAAATATTCGGCGGGGGTCATATCCATGTAGACAGGCGGCTGCTCGGGTAGATAGCCGATCAGCCGTTTAGCCTGCATGGGCTCTTCCGCGACGCTGTGCCCGTCAATGAGCACTTCGCCTTCAGTGGCGCCCAAACAACCGGTGATGATGTTCATGGTTGTGCTTTTTCCCGCGCCGTTGGGTCCCAGAAAGCCGTATACTTTTCCCTTGTCAATGGTGAAGTTCAGATCGTTTACGGCGATGTGGTTCCCGTAGCGCTTGGTTAGATGCTTAACTTCGATCAATGCCGCGTCCCTCCATTTGCGCTGGATGATATAACGCTATTGATTGTATCGCTTAAACCTTAGAACAGACTTAGAAATGCCAGGCCAAAAATGAAAAAAGCGTGGACACATTGTGAAAATATCATGAACAACCTAAAAAAGCGCCCCGCTGCGGCGGGACACTTTACAATGCGAAGAGACTTGCTTCACCTTGACGGGAAGATTCGGAAACGCTTTGTAATCGCGACCGAAAGGCTTTAATCGTTAATTCGACCCAGAATGCGAATGATGGATGCCAGGGACTTGTCTAATTCCTTGAGCTCAGCATGCGTGTAACGCTCCGACCAGCTGTTGACTTGCTGGAGAAGGTTTTCCCGGATGGCGGCAAGCTTTTCGGTACCTTCGGGACGTATGTGAATATTGACCACCCGCCGGTCGGAGGGGTCACGTTGACGTTCCGCAAGACCGTCGGCGATCAGCCGGTCCGCCAAAGGTGTGATATTGGGTTTGGCAATACCCAGCCGCTGCGAAATTTCGCTTACGGACATGGAGCCATTGTCCTGAAGCAGTGCAAGAACCTGCACATGAGACAGCGGGATATGGCACTCCCGTTGAATCGCATCCAGATGGAGCACACGCTTACGAAAAACGGGCAATGCATTAAAAAGATTTTGCGCTATGCTATGAAGAAGTGCGGCATTTTCAACGTTTTTTCTTGGCATAGGATTTCCCTCCGGCTATCGATAAAAATAGTATAATAAAGATGTATATATTATAAGCAGTATTTTCTTTTGCTGCAAGCCGTTCATGTGGTAATTCGGACCATATCCGGCATTCTTTTTGGAAAAAAAGAAGCAAATATGGTAAAATACATCCGCGTTTTTTCTGTGATGGAGAAAAGGCAGAAGGATAGGTCAAACGTAATCCGTGGGGAATTTACATCTTACGCGATTTACATTTCGGGAAAAATCCTGTACAATACATACTGAATTAATCTTGCGCGAGAAGGAGGAGCATCCCCATGCCCGACTTTTTGAATCAGCTGGCGGCTTATCTGCCCAATGCCATGGACTTTCTGGTTTATGCCGCCGAGGCGGTAGTGGCGTTGACGGGTCTGTTCAAGTGCTTGATTCCTTTGTGGAACAACCGCCGTTCCCTGCAGCGAGCAGTGCGCCGGTTGCAGAACAGCGTGGGAACCAAGCGCGAGACGCCCATTTGGCAGGAAACTCGCTTCATGGGCAAGCGGTTAAAAGGCTCCTGGCAACGTTTTCTGCAAAATGCCGAGCAACTTGACCGGCGTGGACTGCCCTGCAGCGTGGAAGAGTACATCAATGACGAAACGGTCATCAACGGTCCTGGGAATGCGCAGCTGGCAGAGCTGATTCCTACGCTCCTGACGTCCCTGGGCATTCTCGGTACATTTATCGGTTTGACCCGCGGCGTGAGCGCACTGGACCTTTCAGACTCCCAGGGATTGATTGAAGGCATTCCGAAACTGGTGGAAGGTATGCGCTATGCCTTCGATACTTCTGTGGTGGGCACAGCCTGCAGCCTGGCCTTCAACATGCTGAACCGTGTAGCGGTGGGCTCCTGTTATCGGGCAATTGACGACTTTACCGAGAGCTTCACTACCCTGGCCATGCAGCGGCCCCTGGATAACGACGTGCAGCTCATCTGCCAGAACCAGGATCGTAACGCGCTGATCAGCGCTGCTGCGGACAGCTTGACCACCCAGATGGCGGGCAGCATTGAACTGGCGGTTACCAGAGCGCTGCATCCGGTGGCGCAGTCCATGGACAATTTCCTGGTAGGCGCCACGCGCGCGCAGGTGGAGGGTGTAGGACGCATTGTCAACGCCTTTGTGGAAGATATGAATGCTTCGCTGAATCATCAGTTCCTGGAGCTGGGAGAGACCATGACGCAGATCAACCAGCACCAGCAGATGACCTTTGCGCGGGTGGAGGAATCCCTGCAAAGCGCCCAGACCATCGTTGCGGACGTAGGGCGGTTGCATCAGGTTTCCGGGGAAATCATGGAGCATTTCGAGCGCTATGTGAAGGAACTGGGCGAGGCGCGCCACCGAGATGAGCAGTTCGAGCAGAAAACAGGCGATCTATTGGAGAAAATGCATGTGGCCTGTCAGGCGCAGGAACAGTATATGGGCCGCCTGCGGGAGTGGCAGAACGAGCTGGAGACGGGTCTGTCCAGATTCACTCAGGCAGGAAAGGATCAGCTCAACAGCATGCGTAACAGTAATGACCAGCTTACCCGCCATCTTGGGGAAGCCAGCGAAAGCATGGCCAAGAATGCTCAACAGCTTTCCGGCAGCTATACCAGCTTTGTACAGCATGTGGTGGAAGGGCTCAGCCGTTCCCTGGGCATGTTTGACCAGAATATGCATAGCCTGATTGAAACCTTCGGGGAAAAGGTAGAGCGCATGAATAAGGATGGCACCAGCGGAGAAACTGCCAAGCAACTGGGACAGATGCAGCAGGCTATGGCGGCCATGACGGAGGCCATGGAGCATGCCACCGCCAGCCTGGAGCGGGTGGCGAAGGGGGCCTGAGCAGATGGCGAAAGTTGTGCATCGCCGTGGCAGCCGCGGCAATAACGGCAGTCATTGGATCGGCTACTCCGATATGATGGCTTCTTTGCTGTTGGTGTTTGTGCTTACGCTCTGTTACAGCATGTACCTGTACTTTAGCACCCTGGAAACCAAAACTGCCGAGCTGGATGAGCAGCGCGCCGTGGTAGCCGCGCAGCAGGCAACCCTGGACGAGCAGACGGTACGCCTGGAAGCACAAACATTGCAACTGTCCCAGCAGCAGGAGGATCTGGAAGCGGCGCAGGCGAGCCTTGCGGAACAGCAGGCGGCACTGGATGCCGCACATGCTGCTCTTGCTGCCCGGGAAGAGGAGCTGGCTTCCTTGCAATCCCAGCTGGCGCAACAGCAGATTACCCTGGATGCCCAGGCGGAGGTTCTGGCCAGCCAACAGGAAGCGCTGGATTCTCAAACGGCCAAAATTGACGATCTGGTAGGTGTGCGTACGCAAATTGTTTCCGAGCTGAGCAATGCGCTGAACGCTTCGGGATTAAAAGCTACGGTAGACCCCAACAGCGGTGATATTACCCTGGATAGCGCTGTTTTTTTCGAAACGGCATCCTATACTATCAAAGCGGATGGTCAGGCCATGCTGGACCAGTTCATTCCCATGTATCTCAGCGTGCTGCTACAGGACAAGTATGCGGATTACCTGGGGCAGATCATTATCGAAGGGCATACAGATACAGCGGGTGAGTATTTCATGAATCTGGAGTTGAGCCAGAACCGCGCCTTGAGCGTTGCAAAATACTGCTTACAGATGAGATCCCTAACCGATGCGCAGCGGGAGATGCTTCGCTCCATTCTCACGGCCCAGGGACGCAGCTATTCCGATCCCATTTATAATGCGGACGGCACGGTCAATATGGAGCAATCCCGCCGGGTAGAGTTCAAATTTAGCTTGCGCGACGCGGAGATGATCGAAGAAATGAACCGCCTGCTTCAGGGAGAATAATACAAAAGCGTAAACGTGCAAACGGAGGGAAAGACCCGTGAAAATCATTGCGATCCTGATGGTGATCGCGTTGGTGGCGTCTGTGTTCGGCGTAGGATACCTGTATATGACCGCTTCTGTGGTTGTGACCGCCGTTGGCATGACGGCTACCGAGGCATCCGTGCAGCAGGCGACCTTTGACAAGCTAAAGACAGATGTAGCTCAGAGCAGCCTGGTGGGTACGTTGTTTCAATCGGGCGTGGAGCTGGGGGAGGCGGAGGCGTATCAGTTTTATACCTATACGGTGCGGCTTCGTAACGGATGTATGCTGTCCTGCGACATGGTAGAACTGCAGGTAACGCCCCGGGAGGGGGATGTGCTGCAAATGGGCAATGAACAGGCCCGTGCATTGAGCGCCAACGCCACAGGCGATATTAGCGCTACGGTATTGACCACCGTGGAAAGCACACCGGTTCGCGAGCTGATCATTACCTATTATGTTTGGGGAATTCCTTTTACGGTAAAGACCACTTATGGTTAAGGACGGTACCTGTCATCAGCATGTCAAAAAGCGGTTCTTGTCGTTTCTTGCCGCTCTTTCAAGAAAGCAGATTATACCAACCGGAATCTGCCCCCAATTCGTAGGGAACGGATCTTGCAAATAAAAAGGGTTTTCCGATCGCCCTTTGGAAACCTTCGGTCCCCTACTTGTTGCATTTTTGAGAGTTATGAAACCGAATCTTTTAGAATTTTTTGTATCTACATGAGAACTATACCTTTTCAACCGCCTGAGGAGGGGCCGCGATCCCTTCTACACCCTCCCTCGGGGCTTTTGACAGCCTAAAGCCGACTGAGCCGGCTGAAAGAAGCCGGAGGAAGACCGCTTGCCGACGCCTTCCTGAATTGTCTGATAATGTAGGCAGGCGCTTCATATCTATTGCGAATAACCTTTGAAAAAATTTCCAAGAGGGCAGGAACCTTGCCGCAACACGTCGAACATAAAATAACTGGCATGACAAAAAACTAACAATTTCATGCTTGGAGGGTACAACGTGCGCAAATTCGACACGAACGTGCAGGAACTGAAGTACAAGGTACTCCGGGAAGTTGCCCGGCTGGCCAAGGACGACCGACTGGCGGAAGGGATACCCGGCATTCCGGAAACTATCGTGCCTGGTCCTGTAGCCACCATGCGGTGCTGCATCTACAAGGAGCGCGCCATTGTAAATGAGCGGATCAAAATGGCGCTGGGCGGTCATGAGGAGATTCCCGGTGAGGTGGAAGTGCTTCCCATTGCCTGTGATGAATGTCCCGTGAGCGAGATCACCGTCAGCGATGCCTGCCGCGGCTGTATTGCGCATCGCTGCGCCAACGCCTGTCCAAAGGGCGCGATTTCTTTTGTCAACCGTGGAACGCACACCCAGGCGCATATTGACCATAGCAAGTGCATTACCTGCGGCAAGTGCGTCGCGGCATGCCCGTACAGTGCGATTACCAAGAACGTTCGCCCCTGTGAACGCGCGTGCAAGCCTGGCGCGATCAAGATGGACGAGGACCGCAAGGCGCATATCAGCTATGAAAAATGCGTAAGCTGCGGAGCATGCGTGTATCAGTGTCCATTTGGGGCCATTGTGGATAAAAGTTATATTACGAAGGTCGTCCGTTTGCTGAAGGAAGCCAAACAGGAGGGTGGTGCGCCGGTATACGCGGTGGTGGCGCCTTCTATTTATGGACAGTTTTCGGATGTGACCACGGGCCAGGTAGTTTCAGGACTTAAGGCCCTGGGTTTTTCCACGGTGATCGAGGCGGCGCTGGGCGCGGACCTTGTGGCGTATTTTGAGGCCAAGGAGCTGGTGGAAAAAGGCTTCCTGACCACTTCCTGCTGTCCGGCTTTTGTCAGCTACATCAAAAAGAACTTCCCCAAGCTGGAGCAGCATATTTCCCACAACCTTTCGCCCATGGCCATGATGGCCAAGGTCATCAAGCGCGCCCATCCGGAATGCAAGATTGTCTTTATTGGCCCGTGCGTTGCCAAAAAAGGCGAGCAAAAACAGGAGCGCGTGCGGGATCTGGTGGATGTGGTCATCACCTTTGAAGAGCTGCAGGCGTTAGTGGATGCCTACGACATTGATATGTCTACCCTGGAGGATGACGTGCTCAACAACGCCTCCTACTATGGCCGGGTGTTTGCACGCAGCGGCGGTGTGCGCGACGCCGTGGAAGAGGTTCTCAAAGAGCTGGAAATCAAGCCGGAACAGTTCCAGCTTAAGCCGGTGGCATGTTCGGGCCTGGAGGAGTGCAAGCTGGCGCTGCTCAAGGCAAACAAGGGCGTGCTGGAGGAAAACTTCATTGAAGGCATGGCTTGTGAGCAGGGATGTATCGGCGGGCCGGGATGCTTGACACATGGCCCCAAGGAAAAGGCCATGGTGGACAAATACGGTCGTCTGGCGCTGGAAAAGAAAGTCAAGGACGCGGTCATTATCTTTGATGTGCTGGGCGGCGCGGATCAGTGACCGCTGAAGCCCATAAACAATCGATGGCGAGGAAGATTCGCAAGGAGGAAAGGTCACATGGTTAAGGTCAGCATCTGCGTAGGCTCCGCCTGTCATATGAAAGGGGCGTATGCTACGACGCAAATGTTTCAGGAAGCTCTGGAAAAGGCCGGTATTGCGGATAAGGTGGATCTGAGCGCCAGCTTCTGCATGGGCGAGTGCAAGGACGGCCCCTGCGTGCGGGTGGATGGCGTCAAATTCCATCACGTGGATCAGAGCCGCGTGGAGAGTCTGGTTACAGAGGAGATTCTGCCCCGTACACAGGCATAAAAGGAGGCGGCGGAGATGAGCATCATCCAACTCAAAGAAGCCAACTGCAAAAACTGCTACAAGTGTATCCGGAACTGCGATGTCAAATCCATTTCCTTTCAGAACGATCAGGCGCAGATCATTGATGATGATTGCGTCCTGTGCGGGAAATGCACGCTGATCTGCCCGCAGAACGCCAAGCAGATTCAAAGCGACGTGCAAAAGGTACAGAGCATGATCGATCGCGGGGAAAAGGTATATGTCAGTCTGGCGCCTTCCTTTATCGCTGGTTTTCCGAAGCAGAGCTTTGCCGGCGTTGTGAAGGCGCTGCGCCGGTTGGGCTTTGCGGGCGTGGAGGAAACGGCCATTGCCGCCACAAAGGTGTCCGAGCGTTACGGTGAAATCCTTTCCCGGGGCGAGGTGCCCAATCTGATTACCACCTGCTGCCCTACGATCAATATGCTGGTGGAAAAATATTTTCCGGAACTTATTGATCAGCTGGCTTCTGTGCCTTCTCCCGCGGTAGCGCATTGCCGCATGCTCCGGGAAGCCTATGGCCCGGACTGCAAGGTGGTGTTCATCGGCCCGTGCATCTCAAAAAAACATGAAGCGGAGGTCAGCGGCGCCATGGACGCCGTGCTGCTCTTTGACGAGGTGCGCGAATGGCTGCGTCGGGAAAGCATCCCAGTGGACAGCGGAGAGGATGAGAGTGCGCGGGAAATGCATCATACCTTGAGCCGGGTCTACCCCGTGCCCGGAGGGATTCTAAAAACCATTCCTCTGGAGCAGCGCAAGGGATACAACGCGGTGGCTGTAGACGGGCTGAACCGCTGTATACAGACCCTGCGGGACATCCGTGACAACAAAATTTCCGGTTTCGTGCTGGAGATGAGCTCCTGCGTGGATTCCTGCGTGGGCGGACCGGGGCTGCATGAGTATGGAACGCCCTTCCTGCTGAGCAGAAGCGCTGTGTATGATTTCTCACGCCGCAAGCCTGAAACACCCATGCCGCGGACCGAAGCGGTGCAGGTGAACATGACGCATGTCTATGAGAAGGATGTGACGCCGCACCTGATTCCGACGGAGGAGGAAATCTGGAACATCCTGCGTTCCATTGGCAAGCGTACCCAGGCAGATCTGCTTAATTGCGGCGCCTGCGGTTACAACACCTGCCGGGAAAAGGCGATCGCCGTATTCCAAGGTAAGGCCAATTTGCGTATGTGTCTGCCGTACATGCGCGAACGTGCAGAATCCATGTCCAACATCATTTTGGATAATACGCCCAACGGCCTGATCCTTACCAATGAACAATTTGAAATCATACAGTTCAACCAGGCTGCCGCGAAACTGCTGAATCTGGATAACGCCTGCTTGGGCATGCCGATTGACGCTTTCTTGAACCTGGACGAGCTGGGGAAGATCCGGGAGACCGGTAAGGCCATTATGGGGCAACGCTGTAAAACAGCAATCTATGATGTACTGGTAGAGCAAAGCGTCGTACCTGTTCCAGACCATGACTATCTTTTCCTCCTCAAGGATATTTCTGCTGAGGAAGAGAGCATGAAAGCCATGGCCAAGATGCGCAAGGAAACCATGGATACGGCGCAGCAGGTCATTGACAAACAAATGCGGGTTGCTCAGGAAATTGCCAGTCTGCTGGGCGAAACTACCGGAGAGACCAAGGCCGCGCTGCTGAAGCTGAAGGCCTCCGTTGCCCAGGGGGATGAGCCATGAGTGTTTTTATTGAAACAAGCTGGGGAAGCCTGTTCAAATGGGGCGAGGAACTGTGCGGCGACAAGGTCGAGCTGGTAAAAAAAGCGGAAGGCGTGCTGCTGGTGCTTTCCGACGGCCTTGGTTCCGGCGTGAAGGCGAATATCCTTGCTGGGCTTACCAGTAAAATCATCTCCTCCATGGTATCTGCCGGGGCGCAGATCAAGGATGTGGTGGAGACCATCGCCTCTACTTTGCCTGTATGCAAGGTGCGGCAGGTAGCTTATTCTACCTTTACCATGATGCAGGTGGATCGGGAAGGCAACGCATATTTGGTAGAGTTTGACAATCCCACGTTGATCCTGTTGCGGGAAGGCAAACGGGTTTTTATTCCATGGGTAGAGCAGAACATCTCCGGTAAACAGGTGCGGGAGGCGCACATCAAGCTCAGGCTTGGAGACATCGCCATTACCTTTTCTGACGGCGTCATTCATGCCGGCGTGGGTCAGCTGCTGAATTTGGGTTGGCAACATGAAAATGTCGTACAGTTCCTGGAGGAGACATGGCAGCCGGAAGACACGGCATACGATGTGCAGCATCGTTTGCTAAACGAATGCAACGCGCTTTATGAGGGACGCCCGGGTGATGATACCACTGTAGCGGCCTTGCGGATTTGTGTGCCGAATCCCTGCTGTGTGATGGTAGGTCCCCCGGTGCATCCGGAAGATGATGAGGAAGTAGTTAACGAATTGCTTTCCTGCCCGGGAATTAAAGTGATCTGTGGGGGAACGACCAGCCAGATTGTCAGCAAACGCCTGGGGCGCGAGCTGAGCATTTTGCTGCAATATATCTCGCCGGAGGTCCCGCCTATTGCAACCATGGAAGGGATTGACCTGGTTACCGAGGGTGTGGTAACGCTGGGAAAGACTCTGGAGATTCTGGAGCGATATGAGGAAAACAAGGATGCCGGGATACTTACCGCAAAACGGGACGGCGCCCATCTGCTGGCGGAAACGCTGGTAGAGAAATGCACCTCCGTGAAGTTCATTGTTGGCCGTGCGCTGAACCCGGCGCATCAAAATCCGGATATGCCCATATCCTTGTCCATTAAACTGCGCTTGGTCAAGGACATTTCCGAATGCCTTAAACGTCTAGGCAAGCCTACGGAATTGAAATATCGTTAAATCCGCACTGAAGAGCGCGGGAGAGAATCCGCCGTTTTGCGGCGCGATTCTTTTTTTGACGGAGGGGATGCGTCGCACCAGCAAAAGGAACTTGTTTCAAAACAATAAGCGTGCTATAATCTTGTCGAATGATGCAGGGGGGAAAGCGCATGATCAAGGTCCTTGATACAACGTTGCGGGATGGCGCGCAGGCCGAAGGCGTCGGTTTCTCCCTGGAGGATAAACGAAAAATCACCCATGCATTGGATGAGCTGGGCGTTTCGCTGATTGAAGCGGGCAATCCGGCGTCAAATCCCAAAGATACGGCTTTTTTTGACGAACGTGCTGCGCTGGGAGAGCTTAAAAACGCGGCCTTGGCGGCCTTTGGAGCTACCATGCGTCCGGGGGAGCGCGCCGAGCGCAACGGTGGCTTGCAGGCGCTACTATCCTGTGGGGCAGAACACATCTCCCTTTTTGGGAAATGCTCCCTGCTGCATGTGCGGGAAGTCCTGCGCTGTTCCGAGGAGGAAAATTTACGGATCATCCGTGAAAGCGTTGCCTTTCTTTCCCAGCGTGGCCGTAAGGTGTATTTTGACGCGGAACATTTTTTTGACGGCTACGCCATGGACAGCGCGTATGCCATGCGATGCCTGGAGGCGGCTGCGCTGGGTGGCGCGGAGTGGCTGGTACTGTGCGATACCAATGGGGGATCACTGCCGGCGCAGGTGGCGGCAGTTGTGGCGCAGGTGCGCCGGCAGTTTCCGGATTTGGGAATTGGTATACACTGCCATAATGATTGCGGGTTGGCGGTGGCCTGCACCCTTGCGGCGGTGGAAAGCGGCGTGGAAATGGTTCAGGGAACCATGGGGGGCATCGGGGAACGGTGCGGAAACGCGGACCTGTGTACGCTGTTGCCTCTGCTGGAACTGAAGATGGGACTGCGCTGCCTGCCGGAAAACAGGCTGTCCATGCTGACGCATATTGCACGCTATATCACGGAGGTCATGAACCTGTCGCCTAACGACCGGGCGCCGTTTGTGGGGCATGCAGCCTTTGCGCACAAGGGCGGGATGCATATTGACGGCGTATTGAAGGAGCCCAGCACCTTTGAGCAGGTGCCGCCGGAAAGCGTCGGGAACCAGCGGCGGTTTCTGGTCAGTGATCAGAGCGGACGGGCCGGTATTTATGCCCGTTTATCCCGGGTTCTGCCGGACGTTCAACGGGATAGCCCTGAAATGGCGCGCGTTTTGGCGCGGTTGAAGCAGAAGGAATTCAAAGGCTATACCTACGAAAACGCAGAGGGTAGCTTTGCGCTCATGGCGCTGGATACCCTGGGCAGACGGCCGCGTTTTTTTGAAGTGCGCGACTTTCATGTGCTGTGCAACCGTCCACAAAACGCCGCCAACCTGGAGAAAAGTGCGCAGGCGTACATCAAATTGCAGGTGGATGGACGGGAGGGGATCAACGCCGCAGAGGGTGACGGTCCTGTGAATGCCCTTGACTTGGCGCTTCGAAAAACTCTGGCGGATTTCTATCCTTGCATTCATCAGATGCGATTGAAAGATTTCAAGGTGCGGGTACTGGATAGTGGGGGAACGGCTTCTACCGTCCGCGTAACCATCGAAAGCACGGATGGAGATCATATCTGGAGTACGGTGGGCGTTTCGAGCAACATTATCCAGGCTTGCTTCAAGGCATTGGTGGACTCTGTGGATTATATGCTTACGTATTATGGGCCTGATGCTCCTGGAAACATAACGTAATAGAAACTTACGAAAAATAAAATGGATTTGTTACAAAACTCATGGAATGAAAAGGGAAGGAATTACGTTTGAATGGATGAGCAGAGCAAAACGGTCCCGCAGGGGAACAATCACGCTGGCGACATGGCATATTTTGAAGAAATGTACGAAAAATATGCTACGGATGTTCTGCGCGTGAGCTATTTCTACCTGGGTGACCGGCAAAAGGCGGAGGATGTCTGCCAGGATGTTTTTGTCCGGCTGATTACCAATGCGCCAGTACTTCAGGAGGGCCGGGAAAAGGCCTGGCTGCTCAAAGTGGCGCTGAACCGCTGCAGGGATCTGTGGCGCGGTGCCTGGGTTAAGCGTGTGATTCTGGGAAGCCCCGCCTTTGAGCTGATACCCGCTCCTGATGAGATTGGCAAACTTGCGGATCAACAGGAAATAATGGGGGCTATTCATCAGCTGCCGGCCAGCTTCCGGGAGGTCATACTGCTGCACTACTACCAGGGATATGGGATAACGGAGATAGCGGAGATGATGGACTTGCCAGAGGGCACAATTTCGAGCCGACTTTCTCGGGGAAGAAAGAAACTGGAGTCTATTCTGAAAGGAGGGGATACGCTGTGAAGGATTTGAAGCAGCTGCCTGAGGTAGCCAACCGCAGCCTGGCAGGGTTGACGGCGGATCAGAATCTGAAATACCGCATTTTGCAGGCTTCACGGACGCAAACGGTAAAGCACCATGTACGTGTACCCGCATGGGTTCCTGCACTGTGCTGCGCGCTTGTGTTGGCGGTGGGCGTCATGATGGCAATTCCGGGCGTTATGGGACCGGGGCAGCTGAGCAATGACGCGGGCGTGGTACTCCATAGCCAGCGCGCTGGTGACGCCACGGATGCGCCCCGCGTACGGGCTGACCTTCCTGATGGGTCTGTACAGCTGACGGGAACCGGCAGCGTTCCGGGCTATCGGAGCATCTGGTCCAGCTCAGACGGTGGGAGTTTTCCGCTCATTGGCGTGAATGGTCTGTATTACCGTATGCTGGATGTTCCCAGTGCGGTAGATAGCAGTTTGCTGGGTTCCAGTGTCGGTACCGTAGCGGAATACACTACGGAGCCTTCCCTCTCCGGTACGGATCTGATTTTGAGCAACTGTGTAAATCAGGGGGAAACAGTATATGCCGTTTCCGGTATGGACGGTACGCTGGTGATCGCGCAGGTGGATGGCGTATATCGCGTATTTCAGCGCGTAAGCTTTAATGGAAATTCCATTAAGGGAAGCGAAGACTTGGCGGATACTTTGCAGGTGTCCGGTCAGGTGCGCTGTCTGGAACTCAGCGACGTGGGAACGGTAACTGACAGCGCTGTGGCGGAGGAACTGGTTTCCACCTTGCTATCCAATGCTGTGTTTGAAAGCAGCGGAACCGTCAGCGGCAGCCAGTCGCTGCTCATTGAACTGAATAATGGCTTCACCGTCCAGATGGCGGTAAAAGATGATAAGCTTGGGGCCTGCGGTACCTGGAGCTGCCCGGAGTTCTTCGATGCTTTTACCCTTGCCATGGGAGGCTGAAGAACAAGTCTGCGGAAACAATTGACCGCACGAAATCGCACATATAGCAAGCGACGGCGCTCTCAAGTGAGCGCCGTCGCTTCAGCGTGTCGAAAAAGTGGGTAAGCCCACTTTTTCGAGGAAGCAACTTCGGCCAACCAGAGGTCGTCCGAAGTTGTAAGGAATTGATTTTGCAAGCAAAATCAACAACCCGCCCCG
>CALVVZ010000001.1 GCA_944364075.1 uncultured Clostridia bacterium | reverse complement strand
GCAAGGGCCGCCGGCGGCTTACCGCTGCGCGGCCAGGTTGCGGGCCAGGCGCTTCTTTTTCTGTCCCGCGTGCCACACTACCAGCACCATGAGCAGCACCGTGCCCACGTAGGGGAAGGTGGAGGTCAGGGAGGATGGGAAGCCCACGGACTGCAAGCGCATGCCCATGGCGTCAATAAAGCCGAACACCAGCGCCGCCAGGAACACCATGGGCGGGTTGGAGCGCCCGAAGATCACGCAGGCCACGGCGATGTAGCCCCGAGAGGCGGACATGTTCTCGCTAAACATGGTCAGGTAGCCCAGGGACAGGTGCGCCCCGCCCAGGCCGCTGAATATGCCGCAGAGCACCGAAGCCAGGTACTTCATCTTCTCCGGGCTCTTGCCCGCCGAGCGCAGGGATTGGGGATGCTCCCCCGCCGCCCGCATCCAGAAGCCCACGGGCGTGCGGTAGATGAACAGCCAGCACAGGTAGACCAGCACCCAGCTGCAATAGACCAGCAGGGTATTGTTGTTCAGCAGCGGCCCGATGAGGGGAATCCCCTCCAGCCAGTCCGCCGAAAGGGTGGGCAGGCTCACGATGCCGGGATCGGAGAAGGCGCCCTTCACGCCGAAGATGGTCCGCAATAGGAACACCGTCAGCCCGCCGGCAAAGCTGTTCAGCGCCACGCCGATGATGAACTCGTCGCTCTTGAACTTCACCACAAACAGCCCATAGAACAGCCCCAGCAGCACCCCGGCCAGCACGGCAAACAGCAGTCCCATGGCCCAGCTGGAGAAGAAATAGCTCCCCAGCACCGCCATGAACGCCCCCACCAGCATCATGCCGTCCACGCCGATGTTCATGATGCCCACGTGGTCCGTCATCAGGCAGCCCAGGCCCACCAGGATCACCGGGGTGGCGGTGCGCAGGGTGTTTTGCAGCAGGCCCATATTGAACACATTGCTCCAGTCCATTACGCCCCCGCCTCCTTTTCCAGGGTCAGGGCGGCCCGCTTCCGGGCGCGCCTGGCCAGTATGCTGTTCATGATGCCTTCCTCCGCCGCCATGAAGAAGATGATGATGGACTGCACGATCATGATCAGTTCGCTGGAGATGCCCACCTTGGCCTCCATGGTCGTGGCGCCCACCTTCAGCACCCCGAAGAACAGGCTCATGAGGATAATTCCCACAGGCTGATAGCGCATAATCATGGCTACCAGCATGCCGTCGAAGTAAAACTCGTTGGATACCGTGGTCACAAAGCGCTTGTGCAGGCCGAACACCTCGAACATGCCCACCAGGCCGCAGATGGCCCCGGAGGCCACCATGCTCCAGATGGCCAGCTTCCCGGCCTTGATGCCGCTGAAGCGGGCGAAGCGCTCGTTATGGCCCGTGAGCTTCATTTCAAAGCCCGCGGTGGTCTTGCGCATCACATACCAGACAATCAGCGCAATGGCGGCGGCGTAGAAAATGCTCTCCGTCAGGTTGGACAGCTTGATGACCCGCTCAAACATGAAGGCTGGGTCCACCGCGTCCGTGCCGGCGGAAACGCCCCGGTCGGCGGTTTTCAAGGGGCCGTTGGCCAGATAGGAGCAGAAGTAGATGGCCGCGGAGTTCATCATGATGGTGGTGATGACCTCGTTGACCTTCATCTTCACCTTCAGCACCGCGGGAATCCAGGCGTACAGCCCGCCCGCGGCAATGGCCGCCAGGAAGCACAGGGGTAGGGCGATCCAGGGCGTGACCCCCGTGAGCCGCGCGCCCACATAAGCCGAGGCAATGGCCCCCAGGTACAGCTGGCCTTCGCCGCCCACGTTGAAGATGCCCGCCTGGGCTGCCACCGCCGTGGCCAGGCCCGTGAGGCACAGGGTGGCGGACTTGGCCAGGGTGTTGCCAACGCCCCGGCTGGTGCCCAGGGCGCCGGCCAGCAGCGCGCCGTACCCCTCGATGGGGTTGTGCCCCGTGGCGGCCATAATCAGCCCGCCCAGCACCAGGGCCAGCAGCACGCTCACCGCCAGGGAAAAGAGGTATTGCAGGCGGCTTTTGCTTTTGTTCATGCTTGTTCCTCCTTCCGCCCGCCGGTCATGTAGAAGCTGATTTCCCGCTTGTCAACGTGTTCCGGCCGGAATTCTCCGGTGATTCTGCCCTCATAGATGGTCAGCAGCCGGTCGGAGAGGCGGAGCAACTCGTCCAGGTCGGCGCTCACCAGCAGGATGGCGCAGCCCGCGTTGCGCTTTTGCATGATCTGCTGGTGGATGAAGTCCATGGCGCCGATGTCCACGCCCCGGGTGGGCTGGGAAATGATGAGCACCGGCGTGTCGAAGGAGAATTCCCGGGCCACCACTACCTTCTGCATGTTGCCCCCGGAGAGGGAGCCCACCGCTGTGTCCACCCCCGCGCCCCGGATGTCGAAGCGCCGGAAGACCTCCTGGGCATAGGCGCGTATGGCCCTGCGCTTCATGTGGATGCGCTTCCAGGAAAAGCGCCGGTCCTTTTCCTTGCCCACGATCAGGTTGTCGGTGACATCCGCGGGGGCGCATACCCCGGTGGCCAGCCGGTCCTCGGGCACGTGGGCCAGGCCCAGGGCGCGGATCCCGCCGGGGGTTTTCCCGGCGATGGATTGGCCCATGATGCGCACCGTGCCGCCCCGCAGGGGACGCATGCCCGTCACGGCCTCGATCAGCTCGCTCTGTCCGTTGCCCTCAATGCCCGCAATACCCAGGATCTCCCCCCGGCGCACCGTGAAGCTCACCCCTCGCACCGCGGGCAGGCCGCGGTTGTCCAGGGCCTGCAGGTCCTGCGCCTCCACCGCGGTTTCCTCAGAGACGGCCTCCGTGCGGTCCAGGGCGTCCAGCAGCACTTCCTTGCCCACCATCATGGCGGCCAAAATGCGCTCGTTCACATCCCTGGTTTCCGCTACGCCCACCAGCTTGCCCTGGCGCATGACGCCCACCCGGTCGGAGATGGCCATGACCTCGTAGAGCTTGTGGGTGATGATGATGATGGTCATCTGCTTTTCCTGCACCATGCGGCGGATTACCGTGAAAAGCTCGTCGGTTTCCTGGGGCGTCAGCACGGCGGTGGGTTCGTCCAGGATGAGCACATCGGCGCCCCGGTGCAGGGTTTTGAGAATCTCCACCCGCTGCTGCAGGCCCACGCTGATGTCCTCCACCCGGGCCTGGGGGTCCACGGCGAGGCCGTATTCCCGTACCAGGTTTTCCGTATCCTCCATCGCTTTGGAGAAATCATAAAAAATCCCCAGCTTGCGGGGTTCGTTGCTCAGCACGATGTTTTGCGCCACGGTGAAGGAGGGCACCAGCATGAAGTGCTGATGCACCATACCCACGCCCCGGGCGATGGCCTCGCTGGGGCTGAAGTGCGCGATCTGTTCGCCCTTGACGAACACCTTGCCGCTGGTGGGCGTGTTCAGCCCGTAGAGGATGTTCATCAGCGTGGACTTGCCCGCGCCGTTCTCCCCTACCAGGGCAAAGACCTCTCCCTTGCGGATGTCCAGCGTCACGTCATGATTCGCCAGCACCCCCGGGAACTGCATGGATACGTGCTGAAAGGAAACGATGGTCTCGCCCTGTGCCAAATCAATCGCCTCGCTTTTGTTTTCGGAAAAGGAAGGAAGGGGGAGGCGTCCCGCCGTGCGCGAGGCCGCCTCCCCCCGGTATGCTTGTTGGTGCGTTACTCCAGCGTGGTGGGGACTTCGATCTCGCCGTTGATGATCTTTTCCTTCAACGTCTCGACCTCGGCCTTCAGCTCGTCGGAAACCTGCTGGGGCATGGTATCGTCGCCGTACACCACGTCGATGTAGCCGGTGGCCATGTCGGCCTCCCAGATTTCGCCGCCCTTGAAGTAGTTCTCCATGTCGGCCAGGGTGTCATAGATGGACTTGCCCACCTTCTTGACCATGGAGCAGATGATCACGTCGGGGTTGATGTACTTCTGGTCGCCGTCCACGCCGATGGCGTAGTTGCCGGTCTCCGCCGCGGCCTCGAACACGCCCTCGCCGGTCTTGCCCGCCACCTGGAACACGATGTCGCAGCCCATGCCGTACAGGGCCAGGGCGCACTCCTTGCCGTTGGCGGGGTCCTCAAAGCCGTTGGCGTACTGCTTCTCCACCGTGATGTCCGGGTTGGCATAAGCGGCGCCCGCCTCGTAGCCCACGATGAAGTCGTTGATGGTGTCGCTGTCCTCGCCGCCCACCACGCCGATCTTGCCGGTCTTGGTCAGCTTGGCGGCGATGTAGCCCACCAGGAAGGAGCCCTCATTCTGGGCATAAAGGATGGACATGCCGTTTTCAAAGGAACCGTCGATGGCGTTGTCGATAAACAGGAACTGCTTGTCCGGGAAGGCCTCGATGACCCCGGGCAGGCTGTCCCAGAACTGCCAGCCCACCGCGGCGATCACGTCGGAAACCTCCGCCGCGTCAATGAGGCTGCTCTCGTACAGGGACGCGTCCTCCTTGCACTCGATCACGCGAATCTCCGTGCCATAGTCCGCCTGCAGCTGTTCGATGCCTTCGTTGGCCGAATCATAGAAGGAACGGTCGCCCAGGCCGCCGGCCACCACGATGCAGATGGACGGGGTGGTCTTTTCCTCCGCCATAGCGGGCACCGCCAGCATGGAAACGCACAGCGCCAGGGTCAGCATCGCCGCCAGAATCTTTTTCATGGGATAGAACCTCCTGTATGATTTCCGCCCGAAAAAGAGCGGTATTATCTTTACAATTTGTTTTTCATGCAAGGGAATCCTGCCGGCAGGTCGAAGAAATGTATGGAAAATTTTATTGTTATGCCGCCGGGACCGCGCGTTCCGGGGAAAGGAGCGCCCATGCGCCTTTTATTTGTCAACGCCTGCATGCGGGGCCCGGAGGTCTCCCGCACCCACGCCCTGTGCCGGGCTTTCCTGGAGGAGGCCCGAAAGGCCTGCCCCGGGCTGGAAGTGCAGGAGCATGACCTGACCCGCATGAACCTGCAGCCCGTGACCGCGCCGGTGCTTCGCCGCAAGGAAGCCCTGTGCGACGCCCGGCGCTGGGACGACCCGCTGCTGCGTCCGGCCTATGCCTTCGCCCACGCGGACGCGGTGCTCATCGGCGCGCCCTATTGGGACCTGTCCTTTCCCGCGGCGCTGAAAGTCTGGGTGGAAAACGTCTACGTGCGCAACCTCACCTTCCGCTACACCCCGGCCGGGGAGCCCGTGGGCCTGGCCCGGGGCAGGCTGGCCGTGTACATTTCCACCGCCGGCAGCCCCGTGGGGGAAAACGACTGGGGCGCGGGCTACATGCGCGCGGTGCTTTCCCTGCTGGGCATCCCGGAGTTTCGCTCCGTATGCGCCGAGGGCATCGACATTCAGGGCCGGGACGTGGAGGGCATCCTCCGCCGGGCGGAGGCCGAGGCCCGGGCCGTGGGCAAGGCGGCGGGGGAAAAACTGCGGTAATCCCGGCAAAGCATGGAAAGGAACCGAGCGATCATGCGAAAGACCTACGGAACCATGGTGTTTATCAACGTCATGTGGGGATTGTCCTTTATTTTCAGCAAACAGGGCATGAACGCGGGCTTTCAGCCCATGGGGCTGGCCTTTGTGCGCTACGTGCTGGCCGCGGCGGCCCTGGCGCCCCTGCTGATGTGGCGGGAGGGCCTCCCGCGGCTGCGCCGGGAGGACATCCTGCCCATGTTCCTTTCCTCCCTGGCGGGGATCACCGTATACTATTTTTGTGAATACAACGGCATCCGGCGCACCTCCACGGTGAGCGCGTCGCTGATACTGGCGGCCATTCCCGTGCTGACCCTGGGGGCGGAGGCGCTGCTTGCCCGCGCCCGGCTGCGGCCCATGCAGGCGGCGGGCGCGTTCCTGTCCCTGGCCGGGGTGGGACTGATTACCCTCTCCTCCTCCCGGGAGGGCACGGACTCCCTGGCGGGCATTCTGTTCATCTTCGGGGCCAGCCTGGCGTGGGTGGCCTACATCTTCCTCAGCCGCAGGCTGCGCCAGCGGTATTCCAGCCTGAGCATGAACGCCTGGCAGGCGGTCATGGCCGCGGTGACGCTGCTGCCCGCCGCCCTGGCGGAAGGGTTTGCCCCCGCCGCCGTCTCCTGGGACGGCTGGGCCAGCGCGGCGGTGCTGGCGCTGGTCTGCTCGGCGCTGTGCTACTACCTGTACGGCAACGCCCTGACGGCGCTCTCTCCCCTGGCTTCGGCCATTTTCATCAACCTGATCCCGTTGACCACCATGGTGGCGGGGGTGCTGTTCCTGGGAGAGACGCTGACCCTGGCCACCCTGGCGGGAGGCGCGCTGATCATCGGCAGTATCTTCCTGGTGAACCTGGCTCCCGCCGGGGAACCGGCGTCTGGACGCTCCACATAAAAAGCCGTAGCATCGCCCGATGCTGCGGCGGCCCGGACGGTCAGGAATCCTCGGGAAGGCGTCACGGCGCCGCCGGGCAAAGCAAAAAACGCCCCTCCTGCCTGGCACGCATCTGTGTGCCGGGACAGGAGGGGCGCTTGCAATCGCCGCTTTTGCAGCCGCTTCCAGGAAAGCGGCAAAGGCGGCAGGCTTACACCAGCTTGGCGGTGGTCTGCGCCGCGCCGCTTTCCAGGTCGTCCTCAAAGCTGGACTTGGCTTCGTCCAGCAGAGCCCGAACCTCGGCCAGCATGGACTGGGCCTGGTGCAGCTTTTCGGAGGCGGTATTGCAGCCGCCGTTTTCGGCGGTGTGCGCCAGGCGGTGCGCCCAGCGGTACTCTACCGCCACATGATCGTCAAGCAGGTCAATCATCTGAAGAAATTGCGTGGCATTTACACCATTGGAACACATAAAACGTCACTCCTTATTTAGTCTGTGAGGCCAGAACTTCCTCCCGCTGGCTGCGTATCCAGGCGGCGGCTTCCTCGATGCCTTCGCCCGTGCGGGCGGAGGTGACGAAGATTTGAAGCCTGGGGTTCAGCACCCGGGCGTGGTCGCATAATGCCTGCATATCGAAATCCGGGTTCAGCGGAAGGTAGTCGCATTTGGTCACGATCAGGGCGTCCACAATGCCGAACATGGGCGGATACTTGCATACCTTGTCCCAACCCTCCGGCACGGAGAGCAGCATCACGCGCCGGTGGCAGCCCGTGTCAAAGTCCGCGGGACAAACCAGGTTGCCGATGTTCTCCAAAAAGAGATAATCGAATTTCCGGCCGGCGAAGGCGGAATACGCCTGCTTCATCATGCCCATTTCCACATGGCACACGCCCTTGGTATTCAGTTCCACCGAGGGAATGCCCGCGGCCTTGATCTTCAACGCATCCACGTCCGATTCCAGATCCGCTTCAATGACGCCGATTTCCGGGCTGCCTTCCCTGCGCAGGGCGGCGATGAGCGCCAGCAGCAGGGAGGTTTTGCCCGCGCCGGGCGAACCCATGATGTCCATCAGAAACGTCCGGTCTTTGGTGCGCTCGGCACGGAAGGCGTCGGCGATGCGGTCGTTATGGTCCAGGATGTTCTTTTTCACTTCGATAAATTGGGTATCATTCATTCCGGTATACCGTCTTTCTGCGTGGAATCGGACGCCTGCCGCTGCGCTTCAATGCGGCTGATATAGAATTCCCGGCCGCTGACAAGGGTATAGTCCTTGTACAGCGTGTCAAAAAAGTGGCGCCGCCACTTTTTTGAGAAAGCAACTTCGGCCAACCAGAGGTCGTCCGAAGTTGTAAGGAATTGATTTTGCAAGCAAAATCAACAACCCGCCCCGCCGGCAGAGCCGGCGGATACGAATGAAAGTCGAAGGGGCTTCGGCCCCTCCGACGCCTCCCCGGGGTTTTTTGACAGCCTGGACAAGGGTATAGTCCTTGTATGCGTTGCAGTTGGGGCAGGCCCATTTTTCCGGCCGCATGATTTCCAGATGAAATTCCGTCCGGCACTGATTGCATCGCACCTTGTAGGGCACATGATGCACGATCACCGCCGCGTCCTCCGCCACGGTGCCCCGGGCCAGGAAGCGGAACATGGACTGTAGCAGATCCTCCACAATATCCCGCCCTTCTCCCACGACGAGATGCACCGCGGTGATCCTGCTGGCATGGGCCGCTTCGGCTTCTTCCTTGACCAGCGCCAGGATGTTGCGTACCAGGGACATTTCATGCATGGCTTTGCAAACGCGCCTTTCCGTTGGTGAAAATGGAGCTGTCACAAGGCCGGAGCGTTGTGACAGCTCGGATTGTCAAAACCCCCGGGAAGACGCCGGAGGGACCTCGGCCTCTCCGGTTTTCACGCTTGCGCGCATGCCTTGCCGGGTTGCTGATTTCGTTCCTTTGCGTTTCCGCGGCTTAGACGTCCAGCGTGCTGTCGGTGAAGTCCACCAGCTGGCCGCGCTGCATACGATCCTTGGCAAAGAACCGGTTGCAGTCGATGTAGTCCTCGGGCAGCTCGGGATAGTCGGGAATGGCCTTGAGGATGCGGGCCTTGCCCGGGCAAACGGGTACGCACTGGCCGCAGCGGACGCAGGCGTCATCCAGCACCACATAGCCGTCCTCGCCCTGGGAAATGGCATGCATGGGGCACTTGTCCACGCACAGGCCGCACTTGAGGCATTTGTCCTTGTCATACGCCAGGGTGTAGGCGTTGTAGTACTTGGCGCAGGCGCCCTTGCCGTCGATACCGCGGAAACCCATCAGGTTGCCGCAGCTGTCGCTGTGGCAGCAGCAGATGATGTCCGGGTTCTTGGCGCAGATGGCTTCCACGACCATGCCCTTGGAGATGATGTCCTCGACGATGGCGATGGCTTCATCCTGGGTGATCTGCTTGCCGATATCGTTCTCAATGAAATATTCCGCCATTTCGCCCAGGGACAGGCAGGTGTTCATGGGATGCTCTTCGGGATAGGGCACGCCCAGCGCCTGCCACATGGTGCGGCACTGGCAGGGAGAAACCGTAATAGTCTTGTGCCGCTTGATGATGGCGCGCCAGTCCTCGTAGGGATGCAGTTCGCCGCCTTCCACCACGTCCTTGCTGATGGGATAGGAGCGGAACAGCGGGAAGGTGGTGTCGTAGCCGTTGGAGTTGGGGTCAGTGCCGGAAATGCCCAGGGAGTCGAACTTGGCCACGTCTTCCATGGTGCCGTGCAGCGCGCGGTCCAGTTCGCCGAACTCCCAGAAACCGTTGATGTAGGGCATCAGCGCATAATAGGGCTGGTCGCCGCGCACCATGCGCCAGATCAGGTTGCGGTGCGCCTGGTCTTCCAGAATGGCGGAGGCCGCTTCCTCGGTGATGCCGGCTTCCACCGCATAGTTGGCAGCGGTAAACGCCTGATGCAACGGCATCTTGAGGTAATTCTCCGCGTCCTCCTCGCTCCACAGCTCCATGATCATTTCGTAGCTGTTGGCGCTGGGGATGGAGCCGATTCCCTTGCCGATGCGGTTGATGCGGTTGCGCATGCGCACATAGACCGCGGGAATCACCGTGCCGTCGCTCATGGTCAGGTCGCTGGTGACCTCGGATTCGGCCAGAACGGCTTCCAGCAGCTCGTCAGAGCTGTTGATGTTTGCAAAGTGCTTCAGGCCTTCCACCGCGGATTCGATTCCTTCGGCCTTGGCCTTGGCATCCACGCCCAACACGGACAAAATCGGCATCATGCCCATGCCCAGGCCCATAGCGCCGACGCCCTTGAGAAAATTTCTTCTGGATACGTTAGCCATTGCTGTTGCGCCTCCCTGTATGTGGTTTTGCAAAGATGCTGTGCAAATCATCTTCAATATACCGGACTTTTTTTGAGTTAGTGAATTCTAACAACACCCTTGCGGGCAAAAAAATACGCGGTTATAAATTGTCATATGTTAACTTGTATGACCCGAACGCAAACGTCAAGCTGGCAACGGCTTCCGTCGCGGCGGTGCGTTCCGGTGCGCTGACAGCCCTGAACTGGTCCGTGGGTACGGACGGTATCGCCAGGCTCAGAGATCATTTCATGGCGGTGCGTTCGCAGCTTACCGGCGCGGAAAACGCCCTCTGCGCCCGGGGCGAAAAACTTTTTGATTTGTAAGGAGGGACTATGGCAAACGAAGCTGACATGATGAGACTCGTTGACCAGGCAAGGAATATTCTCCAGTCGGTCTATCGCGCCCTGGCCTATGAGCCTCAGTACCGGCTGGCTGTGGAGCAAGATACGGGCAATCATGCCGCACGCGCTCTCCGCCGCGAAATAGAATCCTGCGGGGAAGCCTTGGCGTGCCTGCAGGATCTGTCCGCGCATAAATGGTAAGGAAGTATACAGCATGATCGTAAAAGCAGTTTTTTGTACCCTGATGCAGGCTGCCGGCGCCATGGAGACGGCGGCCCGGGAGATGGAGCGCATTGGCAAGGATGCCCAGGAGCAGATCCAGCGCCTTTTGCAGGTTTGCCCGGAAAACGAAGGCCGCCTTCTGCAGGAAGCCTTTGCCGCCTGCGATGGGCTGGACGAATGCGGCAGGCGCATGGCGCGGGGATACCAGGCGTTCAGCGACCATTTGCAGGATGCATGCAACACCTATGCCGATATATCCAAGCGCATTGCCGATAAGGAAATGACGGCCAGCGGTCAGTAAGACGGCGCAGACCGGCAAAACGCCCGGAGGCGGCAGAAAAAACTGCGCCGCCGTTCCCTCGGCTTTCATACACGGAGATCCTCAAAAAGGAAGCATTTCAAAATGCGTGCTTTTGAGGACCGATCCCTAAGCGCTCAGCGTGCGCCCAAGGCGGCGCTTTTTTTGACATGAAGTCGGGGGAGCTGCGGCTCCCCCGACTTTTTCAGGCTTTTTGACAGGCGGTCATGTATTTTTCTGTATAAATAAATTGGAAGGGATCGCATAGATGGGCTTTGAAAATCCGGGGCCGTTCGTCCATGTTTTTTCAGGCGTAGGCGGTCAGGTCGCTTTCCAGGCATGCGCGCCAGCGGGCCACGCGGTCAATGTCCCACAGCGCGCCGCCGGCCAGAGCGGCCTGCAGGGAAAACAATTCGTGGAAGTCTTTGGCTTCCCGCGCCTGGGCCAGGGCGTCCGCGGTAACCGCCCGGACGGCGGATTGCACGCGCTCCAGGTGGGCAAGGCAGCTTTGCAGGAGGGCCCGGGCATCCTGGTCCCATTCCCTGGCCAGCACGGCGTCCAGACGCTGGAGTGCCTGGGGAATCTCTTCGGGGGAGCGCCCGGCGTAGTACTGCTTTTGCAGCCACAGCCAGATCTCGCCCATGAGGTTCCAGTCCTCATAATAGGCGCCGCCGGTAAAGATGACCCCGCCCTTCTCCATGGCAAAATCCTCTCCCGCGTGCATGGCAAAAAAAGGCATGCGCCCGCTGCGCTCATGAAGCTTGACCCAGTCCTCGGGCTGAAAGGCGTCCTCGCTGTCCATGGTAAACAGCGCCGTCCACAGCCCGCAGGGATGCTCCGTCACCTGCAGGCGGCAGGTTTCTGGAATCAGCTCCCCATAGGGATTGGGGGAGATCATCTCCGCCAGGAAACCACAGAACTCGCCGCCCTCCCACCGGGCATGCCGGGCCACCTGCTCCAGCCGCCTTTCCAGGGTTTCTGGGGGCGCGTATTCCTCCTCCTCGTGGAGCCAGTCCCCGTTATCCAGCATGGCGCGGGCCATGCGCAGCATATCTTCCTGCTTGCCCACGGCGGCTACCCGGGCGCGACGCAGTTTTCCCATGGCGCATCCCTCACTTTTGCGGCAGATTGAGCATGTTGTCCACCACGTTGATGGCGGTGGTCAGGCGCTGGTTGTAATCCCCGCGCACCACGATCATCTTGTCCTTGAAACCGAATTCCTCGTACAGGCGCATGAGGCGTTCGTCCAGCATTTCCCTTCGTGCCTGATCGCCGTTGAGGCGCTGGCCGTCGCTGACCCAGGCCACGTCCGGTGCCAGGTAGAGCAGCACGTCGTAGCGGTCGGGGTTGATGTAGGCCTCCACCAGCTTGTTGCGGTGGCCCATGTACAGCTCGCTGTAATAATCGGTCACCACCGCGTCCGTGTCGAAGAAGCACACCTTGTTGGCCGTGCGCAGGGCGTGATAATCCTGCTCTGCCTGGAGGTGCGCCATGCGGCCGAAGTCCTCGTCGGTGAAAATGCTCTCGTCCCCGCCCAGATAAATCTGGGCGTAGTACCGGCCCACCTCCTCGGACCAGGAGGTGTTGAACAGCTTGGCCAGGCACTTGGTCAGGGTGGTTTTGCCGCAGCTTTCCGTGCCGGCGATGAGCACCTTCTTGGCGAAGAAGGGACGCGCCGGGCCCAGGATGTAGTGCCAGTTGCCCAGGATGTTGTGGCGAATCTCCGTGGCGGAGATGGGATAGCGGCTCCGGGCGGGGTCAAAGAGCACCATTTCGCTCTCGGGGAAGTAGGACTGCAGGGTTGCCTCGTACTCCCGGTCCCCCACGAAAAAGGCGTCGATGCCCTCGGGCACCACCTCCCGCATCCGGGCCGACCAGGCGGCCCAGCCCGCGGGGTACTCGGGGATGTCCGTCTCGTCCAGCACCCGGACCACGATGTGGTCCATGTCCTGCACCTGCTGGCACAGCCACTGTTTGCGCAGTTGATAGGTAATCATCGGCATGCCGGCTTCCCGACAGATTTTCTCCGTCTGATGGCGGTTGTCGGAGATGACCACCACCAGCTTTTCGCACCGGGTGGACGCCTCGACAATCTGGTACAGGTGCCCGCGGTGGGGCGGGCAGAACCGGCCGAAGTATACGCCTGTCTTGTACATGGTTTTCTCCTTCCGTACCCCCGGTTCGCTCCGGGGAAACCGTCCTGGACGGTCGCCGCCTCAGCGCGGCCACTCCGATTCCGGCAGCAGGATGCCGCCCTGGCGCAGCCCGAAAACAAAGCGCACATACCCTTCTTGCAGGGGGACGAAGCGCTTTTCCCGAATCAGCCGGACAATCTCCTCCGCCGTGGCCCAGGCCACCTCCGCCACCTCGCTGGGCTCCAGGCGCAGGGCGGACAGGTCCACCTCCCGCTCAAGGAGGTAGTAATCGTCGAAGGTGCGCCCCTGGTTGATGGTGAAGGCCGGGCGCTTGCCCGTCAGATCCACGGCGAGGCCCAGCTCCTCCCGGGCCTCCCGCATGGCGGCCTGGGCGGTGTCCTCCCCGGCCAGCGCGCCGCCGCCGGTGGTGATGTCCCACAGGCCGGACCAGTACTTCTTGAAGGGCTGCCGCCGCTGAATCAGGATGCGGCCGTCCGGGTGAAAGACCAGGATATGGGCCATGAGATGGTACGCCCCCTCAGGGAGCGTTTCATCGCGCTCGGCCGTGCGCCCCAGGGGGCGGCGCTGGGCGTCGTATAGATCCATGCGTTCCATAACAGATTATTCCTTTCCTTGCCTTTGTGTGAAACCGTAGATGCCGATGGCCGCCGCCACCGAGAGGTTCAGGGAGTCGATGCGGTCGTTGGAGGGGATGCGCACGGGCTGTCCCAGCTGGGCGAATTCTCCGGGCAATCCGCTGCCCTCGTTGCCGAAAATCAGGGCATAGCGCTCCGGCACGGGCTGCGCCAGCACCTGGGGCAGGGAGCGGGAGCCGTCCAGCATAAAGGGGTACAGGGCGTGCGCAGGGTACTCCGCCCGGTATGCCGCAAAATCATCGTAGACCCGCAGGCGCAGGGAAAACATGCTGCCCATGCTGGCCCGCACCACCCGGGGGTCGAACAGGTCCACGCAGGGGCGAATCAGCGCCACATCCTCCACGCCGAAGCCCAGGGCCGTGCGCAGGATGGTGCCCACGTTGCCGCAGTCCGAGGGATTGTGCAGCACCACATGGGGCTTGTCCCCGTCCAGGGCGTCCTGGAACTTGGCAAACACCACCGCCGCAAAGCAGTTCTCCTTGCCGGAAATGCGCGCCAGGGCCTTGTCGGCCTCCTCAATGCGGATATGATACCTTTGCGCCAGGGCGGCGAGCTTCTCGGCGCCTTCGGTTCCCGCGGCCTTGGTATGCAAAAGCAGCCGCCGGGCGCATTCGGCCCGGTGGAGCAGGCATTCCATGGCAGGGAAAATGCCGGGGGCATAGGCGTAGTCCAGCTCGGATTTGTAGGGCGACAGGGAGGGCATGGGCGTTTCCTCTTTTCCCGCGGGCCTTCGGCGGGATTATTCCTGCTTGCCGAAGAGCGCCTTTGTAAAGTCTTTGGCGTCGAAGGGCTGAAGGTCGTCAATGCCTTCGCCCACGCCGATGTACCACACCGGCACGTTCAGCTCCTGGCGGATGGACAGGGCGATGCCGCCCTTGGCGGTGCCGTCCAGCTTGGTGAGGATGATGCCGCCGATTTCTGCGAACTCCTTGAAGGTGCGGGCCTGGTTCAGGCCATTCTGGCCGGTGGTGGCGTCCAGCACCAGGATGCAGCGCACGTCCGCCTCGGGATATTCCCGGTCGATGACCTTGCGCATCTTGGCCAGCTCGTCCATGAGGTTCTTCTTGTTGTGGAGCCGGCCGGCGGTATCCACAATCAGCAGGTCGGCGTCCTGGGCCTTGGCGGCCTTTACCGCGTCAAAAACCACCGCGGCGGGGTCGGCGCCCTCGTCGTGCTTGATAATGGGCACCCGGGCGCGCTGGGCCCAGATGGTCAGCTGCTCGGCGGCGGCGGCGCGGAAGGTGTCCCCGGCGCAGAGCATTACCTTGCGCCCGATGGACTGGAAACGCAGGGCCAGCTTGCCGATGGTGGTAGTCTTGCCCACGCCGTTGACGCCCACCACCAGCATCACCATGGGCCAGCGCAGGGGCGGACGGGGAATGTCCATCTGGGCGGTGATGATGTCCATCATGGCCTCCCGGGCCTGGCCGGCATAGCGCAAGTTCTGGGTCTTGACCCGGTCCCGCAGCTCATCCAGAATCACGGTGGTGGCCTTCACGCCGCAGTCCGCCAGGAGCAGGGCGTCCTCCAGCTCCTCATAAAAATCCTCGTCGATTTTCCGGTCCTCCCGGGTAATCTCGTCCACCTTTTCGGTGAGGTTGCCCCGGGTCTTGCTCAAGCCCGAAAAAAGCCGGGCGAATAATCCTTTCTTTTCCGACATGGCGTACAGGCATCCTTTCCCTTGGGAATATTGCAACATGGATAGTGTAACACAGGGGGCGGAGGGATGCAAGGCTCTGAAATCCCTCCGCGGACAAAAGCCTCCGCCCGCCCTCTTTGCAAGCCTGGGAAAATCGTGTATAATATGAAAATGGATTGCCTGAACATATCCCGTTGCAATTTCAGACGCGCCGTTCTCCGGCGCCCGGAAGGATGGAGATGCCCTGTGACGCAACCGCTGCGCAAAACCAAGATCGTGTGTACCATGGGCCCGAACCTGTTTGAAAAAGGACTGGTGAAGGCGCTGATGCTGGCGGGCATGGACGTTGCCCGGTTCAACTTTTCCCACGATACCCATGAGAACCACCTCAAGCGGTACCAGGAGGTCTGCCGCCTGCGGGAGGAGCTGGGCCTGCCTGTGGCCACCATGCTGGACACCAAAGGCCCGGAGATCCGCATCGGCACTTTCAAGGACAAGAGCGTGACCCTGGACGCCGGGCAGCTGTTTACCCTGACCACCGAGGATGTGGAAGGCGATGAGACCCGCGTCAGCGTCACCTACAAGGACCTGCCCCGGGATGTGAAGCCCGGCTGCGCCATTCTCATCGACGACGGGCTGGTGGGCATGACCGTGGAGCGGGTGACGGACACGGAGGTTTGCTGCAAGGTCAACAACGGCGGCACCATCTCCAACCGCAAGGGTGTCAACATTCCCGACGTACATCTGACCATGCCCTTCATCAGCGACAAGGACCGGGAGGACATCCTTTTCGCCATTGACAACGGCTTTGACTTCATCGCCGCCTCCTTCACCCGCAGCGCCGACGACATTTTGCAGATCCGCCACATCATGGCGGAAAAGAACTGCACTTCCATCAACATCATCGCCAAGATCGAGAATATGGAGGGCGTGGAGCATATCGACGAGATCCTCCGGGTGGCGGACGCCATCATGGTGGCCCGGGGCGACATGGGCGTGGAGATTCCCCTGGAGGAAGTCCCGGTGCTGCAAAAAATGCTCATCAAGAAATGCTACGCCGCGGGCAAGCCCGCCATTACCGCCACGCAGATGCTGGATTCCATGATGAAGGCGCCCCGGCCCACCCGGGCGGAAACCACCGACGTGGCCAACGCTATCTACGACGGTACCAGCGCCATCATGCTCTCGGGAGAAACCGCCGCGGGCATGTATCCCCTGGAGGCCGTGGAAACCATGGCGCGCATCGCCCTGCGGGCGGAGGCCAGCATCGACTATGCGGAGCGCTTCCGCAGCCGCACCTACGCCACCTCCACCAACGTGACCAGCGCCATCAGCCATGCCACGGTCACCTCCGCCCATGACCTGCGGGCCAGCGCCATCATTACCGTGACCAAGTCCGGCACCACGGCCCGGGTCATTTCCAAGTACCGGCCCAGCTGCACCATCATCGGCTGCACCACCTCCGAAACCGTGTGGCGGCAGCTGTCCTTGAGCTGGGGCGTGGTGCCGCTGATGATCCAGGAGGAGAGCAACACCGACGACCTGTTCGAGCATGCGGTGGACAGCGCCGTAGCCGCCGGCCTCATCAGGGACGGCGAGCTGGTAGTGCTCACCGCGGGCGTGCCCCTGGGCATCTCCGGCACCACCAACCTGATGAAGGTCCATGTGGTGGGCCATATGCTGGTGACCGGCACGGGCCTGTGCGGCGGTCAGATCACCGCGTCCCTGTGCGTAGCCAAGGATGAAGCCCAGGCGCTGGAGACCTTCCGGCAGGGCAACGTGCTGGTGATCCATCAGGTGACCAAGCCGCTGCTGCCCCTGCTGCGCAAGGCCGCCGGTCTGATTCTGGAGGATGCCGATCCCGACGGCCCCGGCGCCATTGCTGGCATGAGCCTGGATATTCCCGTGATTATCGGCGCAAGCGGCGCTACCCGCATCCTCAAGTCCGGCGCCGTGGTCACCATGGACGGTATCAAGGGCACGGTCAGCTGCAACTGAGTTTTTCGCCTGCCATCGCGGCAGGCAACAGCGGCAACATGCCATACATGAAGCCGGCGGTCCGCCCATTTGGGGCGGCCGCCGGTTTTGCTTCGGGTTGCGTTCCGTGCGCAAGCCCGGCCTCTGGGCGGTATCCCCGGACAGGCTGCGCCCAGCATGCCTGGGTTAAAAAACGCAAAAAAAATCCGAACCACGAAGGTTCGGATTTTCGCTCTGGTGGAGCATTTGCGTTCAAATCCGAACCACTGCTCTCTGATTCGCTATCCAACGATTCGGCAAGGTCAACAAAGGAAACCTGTTTGCCGCCTTTGATGTTGTAGAAGATGATGATGCGATCATCGTACAGGTAAATGCAGTTGATAAAGGTGTCGATGATGTTGCGGCGGAACTCAGGATCAAAGAGGTCGCCGGTGCAGAAGCGGCGGAGCCATGCCCGCACTTCTTCTTCGGTGAAACGAATCTCGCTGGCGATCCGCAGCTTGACCAGCTCATTCTCCATGGACGCTTTCTGCGTTTCCAGGGTTTCCATCTTCTCGTAGATGCGCTTATGGGCTACCTTCGGAGCATCTACCAGAGCATCGACCAGTTTATCCAGCTCCCGCTCGTACTGCTTGATGGCCTTTTCGTATTCCTGCACCTTACTGCCGGAAAACTCCTTGTCATACTCCGCGACAACGGCTTTTGCGATGTCACGCATCCTGGTTGGCGTGAGGACATAATTCAATGTCTGCTCGACGACATACCACTCGATGAAGTCCTTCTTCTCGTTCTTCTTCCGGCATTTGTGCGCTTTTTTCCGAGCCGCGCAGGAGTAGTAATAATACACATCACCGTTCCTGCTCTTTCCGCTTTCCCCGACCATGTGCGACCCGCAATGCCCGCAGAACGCCTTTCCTTGAAACAGATATTCCACCTTTGCCTTGTTGGCGGCAGGCGCGTGCGCATTGGCCTTTACGATAATCTGCACTTTGTTGTATGTGTCCTCGTCGATCAATGCGTCTGCGACGCCAGGAACCAATTCGCCCTTGTACATGAAATTGCCGATATAGACGGGATTTGTCAGGGCGCGGGAGAAGGTGGTATAGGTCAGCTCTCCGCCGCGAGAGCTGCGGACGCCGCGACGTTTCAGTTCGTCGATAATCTCCTTCATGGGGACGCCCTGGGCGTACTGCTCAAAAACATAGCGGATGATCGGTGCGGTCTTTTCGTCCGCCACCAGCTTTCCATCCACTGCCTTGTAGCCATACGGGATAGGCCCGCCACACCAACGGCCCTTTGCAATGGTTTCACGCTGGCCGCGAAGGATCTTTTTCTTGAGATCGAGGGAATAATACTCGGCGGACGCTTCAAGGAGGGCTTCCAAGAGAATTGATTCGTCCCCTTCTCCGACGTTCTCCATGGCAGATATGACGCGGATGCCGTATTGCTTGAGTTTGTGCTTGTAGAGGGCCGAATCGTAACGATTGCGGGCAAAACGATCCAGCTTCCAGACGATGATCCGCTCAAACTGCTTTTTCGGAGCATCGGCAATCATGCGCTGGAAGTCCGGGCGGTCATCTGTCATGCCGGATATGGCGCGGTCGATGTATTCACCGACAATGTTTATATCATAGCGTTTGGCATACTCGTAGCAATCCCGGAGCTGACCTTCGATGGACTGCTCCCGCTGGCTGTGCGACGAGAAACGGGCATAGATTACAGCGTTCAATCTTAATCCTTTCCGACTTTACAACGCAGGCAGCTTGTGATATACTGACTGCGGAAAGTGCTTAGTGGTGTTTGCATTTTCCTTGCGTTTGATCCGCACAGGTAGCAGCCTGGGCGGATTTTTTATTTACATTCAGCGATCAGGTAAACGACTTCAACCTCTGGGTTTTCCTCGCCACCGTTGATGTATTGCAGCGAATACTCATAGTTGCCGGAAATGAATGGGATTTTATTTCCATTCTCCGAGAAAAAGCCATCCATCAGATCGGCGTCATTGAATGTGCCGTTCACGGCATCAAAGAAGATGTCTATTACTTCAAGCATGACGTTTTCTGGCTTCGTCGGGTCAATCTGATGCAGAAGCGGATAGGAATAATCGTCAAGCCTGTCATACTCAAGGGCTGCAAAAGCTACTGCCGCCCGGATCATGTCGGTTTCCTTCTCTGCGTCGCTGCGGTTGTAGGCTACGAGCTGCATTCTAAGTTGGATCACGCTAAAGTCAGGAACGGAAACAAGGAGCGTTCCCGCAGGCACTTCGACGTAATATTGGCCGTCGCCTGCAAACATATTCGCATACGAAAGGCCGTCGTACCCTATGTAGTGAGCCAGATCGTGCGTAGCATCCAATCCGCGCTCATACTTCATTTCCCACAAGCGCTGCATATACATGTCGCAAAACTCAAATGCGTTTTTCTTTTCCGTCGTCCCTTCTGCAAAGGCGCAGGACGCGAGGAGCAATAAGGCGACCACGATACCAACTATACGTTTCATAGCACATTACCTTTCAAAATCGACGAATATCATATTGCCGACGCGCTTTGCCTTTCTTTTTGCATGTCGGGATTCCCGGCGAAAGTTCGTGCGTTGGTCAGCATCAAACTCCTACCCACATCGTTCATGGAGCGATAAAGGGTCAGGAGTTCTTTTTCATCTGCTCCTATGTTTTCAATCTGCCTGCCGTAGTTACGATCTGTGATAGACGGCCTGACCAGGTAATCGAGTTCTACGGAGAAATAGTCGGCAAGTTTTATAAGAGTGCTGACCTTCGCACCTTCATATCCCTTCTTGAACCATCCATCTATTGTTGTATAAGGAATGCCACAGGCTTCCGAAAGAGTATGCCTATTCAGTTTGCGCTCCTGCATAAGCAGATTAACCTTCTCTAAAAAGTCCATATCACACCTCCGAAGCGTTTTCTTCTCTATTATATCATCGGCGGCGGTTTTGTAAAGTAAAAAAATACGACCAGCGGTAAAAAACTATTGACAAACTACGAGTAAGGGTATATGATAGGTGCAGATATACGAGCAAGGGTAATTCGGAGGTGGTAATTTATGCTCAATATCAAGAATGTTCTTACTGCCAAGGGGATTTCCACCAAAGCCTTTGCGGACTTCCTGAACGTGTCCGAAAAGACGGCCTACAACAAGCTGATGGGCCTTACCGACTTCACTTACCCGGAAGCGGAAAAGGTCATGGAAGTTCTGTTGCCGGAGTACAACGCCCGGTATCTGTTCTCTCGCTGTGATCCTATGAGCGCAAAGGCGGTGTAATTATGGAAAAGCAGGAACGTTTCATCCAGGTTGGCGTCACTGCCCTGCGCGATCCGGCGACCGGCGATTTCCTTCCTGCTGTGCCGCTGTACATCAAGGCGGAGGACGGCGCGGAGGAATCCGCATCGGGGTTGACGCAGGACATAGGAAAGCTGCTGGCAGAGCGTATGCGCAGATACAAGGAAGCGTGCGAGGCTGCCGGTGTGGCGGTATGAGGTAGAAGATGGCCTTTTATGTTTCGGATAAATGGCTCCGGGATTACTGCAAGCGCACCGGCCAGAAGATGCCCGATGTGCGGACAAATCCCAGACACGACAAGGAGCGCGAAACGGTTCTTGTTGACCTCGACGAGAACAACCAGCAGCGGCTCTATGACGCCGATCCCAAACCGAGGGAACGGAAGTATAGAAATCAGCCAACCGAATACGACGGCAAACGCTTTGACAGCAAGCACGAAGCCCAGGTATACGAGCTGCTGCGGCTGGAATGCCTTGCCGGTAAGCACATCGGCCTTGCCTGCCAGGTTGTTTTCTACCTTCCGGGCGGCGTGAAGTACATAGCGGATTTCGTAACCCAGGAAGCTGACGGCACATACACCGTATACGACGCCAAGAGCGAAGCGACCCGCAAGGACAAGACCTATCGGCTGAAAAGACGGCAGATGAAAAACTGCCTGGGGATCGAGATACAGGAGGTATGACATGGCAAAGCGTTTCGTTTTCCGCAATCCCGAACAGCTCAAGGCGATTGTGGAGCTGTGCAAGGACGGCAGCGCCTCCGAGGTCATGAATGTGGCGAGGGTTTGGAGCGTGACGTGCCGCCAGAAGGAGAAAACGCCCTGGGATGGCAAGATCGGCGCGTCCTTTTACACCGAGGGCCGGGAGCGCAAAGCATGTGTTTTCCGCTTCGGCACCAACGATCAGATATGCGTGCTTGGATGGCTCAAGTATAACGCGGCCCTCAAATGGTGTGAGGAAAACCTTGAGAGGGGCGAGTGACTGCCGGGAAAGACCGGCATAACATGGGAACGCCCGTCTGGATCGGGTATGCCACGAGGTCAGCCATTCTTTTGATGTCAGCGCGGCCCGTGGAAAAAATGGAGGTTCGATGCCCCTCGTTCCCGCCAGTATGGCATTCCGTGTTCATGGAGCGATCAACCATGGGCAAAGCCACCCGGAACAGTAACGGAAGCGATGATACCGGGGTTCACCATGCGAGTACGAGTGACCAACCGCAAGGCCCTTTTAGCATGGTTTGCGGGACAGCCCGGAGAGACGGGCAATCATGGAGCAGCCAAAGGACGGCGTGCAGTATTCCACATGTGCGGAGGATGCACGGGAGGTTCGATTCCTTCCTGCTCCACCAGGGCTTTACGGTTCAGCAAGCTCCCTACGGCCTGGGAGCCGCCCCGGCACGACCGGGCAACGAAAAACCGTCCGTAGACAACGGTCTTTGAGGTTTCGACAGCGACTTTCAGGAGCGAAAGGCGGCATAGTAAACCTTACGATCCCGTGGGTACGGTCAATATCGCACGGTGGCAAAGCGGAAGTGAGCAACGCTTGACAGCTCGGACAGACGGGTGCGCTGCTGGGTCGCGCCCATCCGTAGCCAGCCGGACGGAACACAGACCGATAGCAACTGCGACACGACGGAGAGCGACGCCGCACAGTCCTGCACGGAGAGGACGGGAAGCCTGCCCCGACTGACTTTGAGAGCAGAAAAAGCAGGCGCTACGCTGCCGTAGCTTAAAGGGAAAGCGCCTGATTCGTAATCAGGGGACGCGGGTTCGATTCCTGCCGGTAGCTCCATATCGAAAACTGAAAGAGGGTGTTTGAGGTTGAGAATCATTCGGGCCGGTTTTGAGGTTATGCGACCGCAGAAGATAGACGATGCAAGCCGCAAGGCAATTTACAGCGCCATCGAGCAGGCGGGCCGCGTATGCTACAAAACCGAGTACAAGATCGGCGAGGACACCGCTGAGACGTTCATCAAAGCGCTGGTATCTCGCGGTCATGAGGCCATGCTGGAACATGCCAGCCTGACGGTGCGATTCATCGTGGATCGCGGCGTGAGCCATGAGCTTGTGCGGCATCGCCTTGCCAGCTTCGCCCAGGAAAGCACGCGCTACTGCAACTATGCCAAAGATCAGTTCGGCAGCGAGATTACGGTGATTGAACCTTGCTTCTGGCGCGAGGGTTCCCCATCCTACGATGTGTGGAAGAAAGCCTGTGAGGCGTGCGAAAAGGCATACTTCGATCTGCTTGAGATTGGCGATATGCCGCAGATGGCGCGTGATGTGCTGCCCACCAGCACGAAAACAGAGGTCGTCATGACGGCTAACATCCGCGAATGGCGTCATTTCTTCAAACTGCGTGCGCTCGGTACGACTGGCGCTCCGCACCCGCAGATGCGCGAGGTGGCGCTGCCGCTGCTCCGGGTGATGGCTGGCTATCTGCCCCCACTGTTCGGCGATCTGCTGGAGGGCTGACGACATGAGCAATGAGGTAAAGGTCAAGGAAATCCCCTTTGAGAATGTGATGATCTTGCCGCCGAAGCCTGGTGTATGCCGGGAGTGCGCAGTGGATCACAGGCCGGATCAGCCCCACAACCGGGACAGCCTGTACTACCAGATGAAATTTCGCCAGAAGCACGGGCGTTTCCCGACCTGGTGGGATGCTATGGCCCATTGCGAGAAGCACATTCAAAAATTCTGGATTGATGCCCTTGCAGAGCGCGGCGTGATCGTTGAGCTGCCGGAGGAAACGGCAGATGGAGAATCTAAATAACGGTTGGATTCACAGGGAGAGCCGTCTGCCTGCCGAGACAGACGGCGATTCCACCGGCAAGGTGTTTGCGTGGCACGCCTATCAGGGCGTGATGCTTACACGATGGGACGATTTCCCCAAGAACTCGTTCAACATCTACTGGATGTGCCTTTCGGAAGGAATCAAGGCCCCGTGGATCGTGGCAACGGAAAGAAAGCCGACCAAGGAAGATAGCGACGCACTCAACTGCGTCCTGGCAAGGAGCAGCCATGGCGACATCAGCATAACGGGATTCCATCAATTCGACTGGAACAGCGACCTCACACACTGGTTATCCCCGCCGCTTCCGCCGAGTGATTACAAGGAATTGCGAAAAATGCAATAAAAAATGCCCGCAGCTACTCGCAATAGCTACGGACGGCGGAAATCGCTCGACTTGCATCAATCTCCGTTGCTATTATACCACAAAACACAAGTATTTACAAGGGTTTTCGCCCTGAAATACAGAGAAAGGATAATGGCAGATGAACGAAATTACCACTCAGAACAGCACCGAAATCGCGGTGCTTGGTGGGCTTGCACAAGAGGCCCAGTATTACGCAAAGAGCATCGCCAACGGCATAATCCAGCTTGGCCGCGTGCTGACGGAGGCAAAGCCACTGGTCAAGCATGGCGAATGGGAGCAGTGGATCAGGGAGAACGCCGGTTGCAGCGTGCGCTATGCACAGGTATTCATGCAGGCATACGCCCGCTTCGGGAACAACGCTGCCGTCGCTCAGATCGGCGAACGCGGCAAAATATTCAAGCTCCTCGCCCTGCCTGCCGGTACAGAGGAGCAATTCTTGACCGATCACGACGTTTCGGAAATGTCCACCCGTGAGGTTGAGGAAGCCGTGCGCAAAGTACGCGAGGAAATGCGCATTGAGCTTGACGAGGAGAGGAAGGCCCGCAAAAAAGCCGAGGATCGCGCCGCCGAGCTTGAGCTGGAAGCTGACAAAGTGCCGGATCATATCATGGACGAGCTGGTGGAAAAGCAGAACACCATTGACGCCCAGCAGCGAGAGCTTACGCGGGTTGCTGATGATGGCCGCGCTGCCTTGCAGGAAGCTCAGCGTTTGCGCCGGGAGAATGCCAATCTGAGCCGCGAGATCGAGGAACAGAACGAGCTTATCGAAGATGCCCAGCGTCAGTACGACTTCGTACGCAGCGAACTTCTGAGCTTGCAGAGCGTGGCCGCAAAGGGCGACGCCGAGCGCGTGCCGGTGGACGAACTGACCATTGACGTTTTCGCCAGCGCTGTGCGGCAATTCATCGGGACGTGCGCCAGGATGCCCCATATGGGCCATACCTTCGGAACGATGACGCTTTCCGAGAAGAACGCCTACGACGAGCTGCTGCGCACCGTTGAGGGCTGGGCAGCCAACGCCCGTCAGGCTATGAATACCATCGCATACGAGGAGGTAGAAATCCATGGATGAAAAGGCCCTGTCCACCCTTACGCCGGAGCAGACCAGTGTAATTCCGGCCATTGTGCAGCAGATGATGGGGCCGCTGGTGGAAGCTATGGCAAAGTTGCTGGAAAACAACACCGCTGCCCTGCAACAGCTTTCGGCAGCACAACAGGTGCAGAATGACCGGCTGGAAGCGCTGGAACGGCAAATCCGCCTGAATACGCCTGTTACCAGACAGCAAGTGCGCTATCTGAGCGCGGCCATGAAGGAACACACCCTTGAGCTGCTGGACAAGTCCTCTATTTCCGACCCCAAGGCCGTGCGGAAACTGGCAGGGATCATCAAGAAGGACGTTCTTGCCGACTACGGCATTACCACACTTGAAGAAATCCCGAAACACGAATACAACGTTGCGATGCACAACATCAAGACGTGGAACAACATGCGCATTGTGCGCGAGGTTGTAAAGGAGGCGCGTAAGCGTGAAGAAGAAGCTGCGGAGGCTGCTTTGGCGGATGCTGAACCGGCTACGGGTTGAAATGGCCTATAAGCGGGTTCCTGCCCGGTTTATAAAGCCTATCAGTAAAACGTGCGTTGCACTATGGGAGGATATGACGTGAATCTGAATGAGTATCAAAGGCTGGCGCTTCGCACCAGCGGCGCAGGCCACGACCGCGTAAAGAATGGCTGCCTGGGCCTGATCGGCGAGAGCGGCGAGATCGTGGACATCGTGAAGAAGTACATGTTCCAGAGCGGCGAGAATCCGCCCTTCCCGAAGGATAAGTTCATCAAGGAAATGGGCGACGTGCTTTGGTACTGTGCTGAGACGGTTTCTGGCATGGAGCTTGAGCTTGAGGAAGTCACGCTCCGCACCGGCAGTTATGACAAGTACAGCCTTTTTGCCGCTTGGAATTGCGCCGACATCGAGCTTACTGCCGCCATGCTGTCGGCTAATGCGGTAGAAGCCTACGTTTCCCGCTTTGTTGAAGGTAACGCCATGCGCTGCGCTTACAGAGTGCGTGATATTTACAAGGGCCTGCTGCATCTTTGCGACCTGGTAGGCGTGACGATTGACGAAGTGGCCGACACGAACATTGAGAAACTGAAAAAACGCTACCCGGACGGCTTCGATCCTGAGAGGAGCATCCACCGGCCCGAATATGAACGCAAGGAACAGACCGAATCAGCGTCTACGCATCTCTTTACCATAAGGAACAAGGCGCTCTGATTCGAGAATCGGAGAGGTAAACACCATGAGCAAGGTCAATTTCGTCAGCGAATTTAATTTGTTCATGCGATATGCCCGTGATAGCAGCCTGTCCTTGCGTGAACGTATGCTCTGGATAGCTCTGTTCTACATCGCCAACGACCGGGCGACGTTTAACGAGCAGACCCAGGAATACGACTGGCCGGATGGCTTTATCCAGGTATCGAATGGCGAACTGAATTTGTACTGCTGCCTTGACAAACGTGCCATTGAGACGCTGCGAAACGGCTTGAAGCAGCGCGGATTGATTGATTTTCAGCCCGGACAGAAGAACAAGAAGAACCCGGCGTACAAGATCAATTATCTTTCGGTGAATGTTGGTTACAAAAAAGTACCCAACGATGTACACAACAATACCCCCAAGGATGCACCCAACAATGTACCCAACAACGCACCCAGCAATGCACCCGATCCTGTACCCGACTGTGCAGGAAACGACGGCGTTTTAGGTGCAAAAATGCACCCAACAATGCCCCCACGTCCTAAAGATAAATATACAAATAATCCTCAAAGCGGATATGGAGGTGGAATAAACCCAAGTTCAGGTCAAAGGTATACGCCTGGTAGAAATGGTGGAGGCAAACAACCGGCGGCGGGCGACTTTGGTTTTGTTGATCTCAACGAATCCGGCGGAGGCTGCGAAGGATTTGTGCCGCTTCCATGGGAGGAGGGAGGCCGATGACCAAACAGGAGGTCAATAAGCTGCTGGCGCTGATGAAAGCCAATTACAGCTACGCTTTTAAGACCATGAGCCAGCAGGACAAGTATCTGCTGCTGAACACCTGGACGTTTACCCTGCAAGACCTGAATGCAGATGTGGTCATGATTGCTGTGATGCAGCTGATCTCTGTGTCAAAGTGGCTGCCCACAGTGGCTGAGATCAGGGAGAAGTGCCAGAAGCTACACTACTCGGCATCCTACGGCAATGATAGCCTGATGGAATGGGCTATCGAAGAAGGGCGTGTATCACAGGATCAGATTGAGCTATACGAGCGAAAAAAGAGGGCGCTGGACTATATTGCAAGCGCTACAAACCATCTGCGCGGTGACAAACCGGCGGAATTGAAGCTCGATAGTATTCTCAGCAATCCAGCATTTACCGGCCTTGGAACTGGAAAATCCGGCTTTGCAATGCTTGGTGATGCAAAATATGAGCTGCCAGACGGCAGCGTGGAGGGCGAAAATGAACAAGGCTATACTGATCGGCAATCTCACCGATGATCCCAAGACCAGCGTAACAGCCAACGGCGTTACGAAATGCACATTCCGGCTAGCAACGCAGCGGAAGTACACCAACCAGCAGACCGGCCAGCGAGAAGCCGACTTCCACAACATCGTCGTGTGGCGTCAGCTTGCCGATCTGTGCGCGAAGTATCTTGCAAAGGGCCGGAAATGCTCCGTAGAGGGCACGATCCAGTACCGCAGCTTCGACGCCCAGGACGGCAGCAAGCGCTATGTGACCGAGATTGTGGCCGAGAGCGTGGAGTTTTTGACCAGCAGGCAGCAGAGCGCCGGACAGACCGGGCAACCGGGCGGAGGATATACAGAGCAAGACGGCTTTGTGCCTGTTGACGACGAAGATTTGCCGTTCTGAGGAGGGTCTGAATGAGCGAAATTTGCAGCGTCATCCAGCGCAAAGCGAAGAAAATCCATTTCTGCGACGTGTGCGGCAAACCGATCATCCCCGACAGTGAATACTTAGCCATAAGAAGTGCGGAGGATGGCCGATTCTGGCACAACAAAGAGCATATCCATTGCGACGCCCTGCTGGAAGCCTACACCAGACAAACTGGGCTTGGACTTGACTTCGGACGCATGGATATGGTGGTCACATGGTTGTGCGCCAAAGCGTGCAGCGAATGCTCGCACGAAAGCTCCTGCCGGTTGGCTGGACAGGACATTTTCGGATGCACGGCAGCGCTGCGGCGGGTGCTGCAGCCGACGGTGCTTCATGCAGCTATGGAATCCGTCAGAAAAAACATTGACGTCGAGGAGAGTTGAGTATGAGTTGCGATGCGTGGAAGGATACCGGCGATTGCGAGGAATGCCGCCGGAAGAAATACTGCCGGGAAATGTGTTCCGCGAGGAAACGCAGGCTTAAAAGCATCATTGACGCCCGGTTCATCCGCTCGGAAAAGACCGGAAATCTCTATCCGAAACTGGCACACCTGATCGAACAGGAGCAGGGAGCCGAGAAACATAATGACCAGACGGACGCGATGGTATACTCCATCGACGCCTTGAGGAGAAAGAAAAATGGTTAAATTCCCGAAGCACAACGCAAGCGGCTGCCCCGATCCGACGGCGCACGACGCGCTGCTGCCCATCGCACAGGCAGACGCCGCCCTTGAGGCACGCACCACGCGGCTGATTAAGGCGCTGAAAACCATGATCGACCTTGCGGGCTACGACCTGGTGGCGCGGATTGAGATACGCGACCGAGAAAGCGGGAAGATATTCCGATAACCGCGCCCGGAAAGGGATGGAACATGAAAAAGAACCTTCCGACCGCCGAGGCCCTGCTGGTTGCGATCCGGGCAAAGTGCATGGATTGCAGCGGCAATCAGCGGAAAGAAGTTGAGCGGTGCAAGCTGAAAGACTGCCCGCTGCACCCGTACCGCTCCGTAAAAGCCATTGGCGGCGAACATGAATGTCAAACGGAGATCAAGGGACAAATTGATTTGTTTGACGTTCTGATGACGATTGAGGAGGAAATACGCAATGAAAAAGACCAAGATTGATTGGGCGGATAGCACCTGGAACCCCGTTACCGGCTGCCTGCATGGTTGTGAATACTGCTACGCCAAAGCGATTGCAAACCGCTTTGGATGGCACGCCAACGAACCCGACATCAACGAGCGCATACTGCATGAAATCCCCGTTTTCGACGGAAAGAAGCAGCCGTACCCCTTTGATTTCGCGCCGACCTTCCATCAGTACAGACTTGGAGAACCGGCGGCATGGACGAAGCCGCGCACGATCTTCGTCTGTTCGATGGCCGATCTCTTCGGGAAATGGGTGCCGGATGAATGGATTGAGGCAGTCATCAACGCTTGCCTTGCCGCTCCGCAGCACCGCTACCTGTTTTTGACCAAGAACCCGGCGCGGTATATGCACCTGATCGCCAATGGCATCATCCCGGAGAATCAGCCGAATTTCTGGTTCGGCAGTACCGCAACCATCCCGGAGATGGAGTTCTTCTGTTGCGACGAGGTAAACACCTTTGTCAGCATCGAGCCGATTCTTGCTCCGTTTGAGGATTTGACCGACGAAGGCGTTGACCCGGCGAGCAAGACCAACTGGATTATCGTCGGTGCCGAGACAGGAAACCGCAAGAACAAGGTTGTTCCTCAGAAGTCGTGGATTGACGAGATCGTCAACGCGGCGAAGAAGGCCGGAACCCCGGTCTTTATGAAAGAATCGCTCCGTGAGATCATGTGCGACGATTTCAAGCAGGAATTTCCGTGGGAGGTGAACGGCTGTGAGCATTAAGTTCAAAAAGCAGATTGGCTATCAAATCGAACGCTACCCGACCACCTGCAAAGAATGTCCTGCATATTACGAAACGCCTTATGTCTGCCACAACGAACGCGGGTGGGAAGGGCATTGCAAGCTCGGCTATTTCTCCAACTGCTGCGACATGAGGGATTACAACAGCAACCAGCTCCATGTTGGCTGCCGCATCAAGGAGGATCCCCGCGTCGCCCTCATGCCGGAGGAAGCTGCGAAGCCTTGCGGATTCTGCCACGCCAATGAAGACGGCGAATACGATATGTTCGCCTTCGAGCATCCGGCAGACCCACAACGCAGCGCAAAGCTCAGTTTCTACGACAGGGTGCTTGCGCTTGAGATAAACCAGCCGGGAGACGAAAAGACACAGCGTCTTTCCTGCAAGATCAATCATTGCCCGTTCTGTGGACGGGCATACGGGGAGGAAGAAACTTGAGAACGCTGACCGTATTACAGCCTTGGGCAGGGCTTATCCTCACCGGCGAAAAGCACATCGAAACACGCGGGTGGAACACAAATATCCGGGGCCGCGTTGCTATTCACGCCGGAGTGAATGAAAAGTTTCTCAAGGAGTGGCCTCGTTCGAGCATGCATTGGGCTTGCAACGCCACCGGCTGCGTCCTTGGCACGGTCGAGATCGTCGACTGCATCCCGCTGAACCGAATAGCGGAGCGCGGCTACCTATACCTCGCCACGGAGAAGGAACGCAGGCTTGGCGATTGGTCGCCCGGGCGCTATGGATTCGTCCTGCGCAACCCGATTCTCTTCGACAAGCCTATTGCAGCCAAAGGGAAACAGGGTTGGTGGGACTGGCAGCCGCCGAAAGGAGGAATAGACGGCCATGCTTGAAAAAATCATGATTTTTCTTCTCATCGCTTGCTCGGCATCCATATTCACGATCACGAGATTGAACAAGCAGCACCCGCTCATTTCTGCTTACTGGGTGCTTGTCTGGCTCTACTGGATTGCCAGAAGCATTTTGCTTACAGAGGGGTGAGCGGCATTGCCATCAAAGGTTGAGGCTTTCAAATGCGACTACTGCGGGAAGCTGCTCAAGCTCCCACACACAGCTGCAGTCCATGAAGCATCCTGCAAAAACAACCCTGCAAAACGGCACTGCATCACCTGCATTCACGGCATATCAGCATGCTGCGCGACTGTGCCGGACTGGACAGACCCAGATGGCCCCGGAACGGAGGTATATGGCCCGTACTGCGGATATCACGATAAGCCGATATCGGAAAAGCCGTATTTCATCGAATGCGACAATGGCGGTGGATTCGATACAGGGCTTGGATGGTACCCAGAGTTTCCCCTTCCATATGCTGGGCGGCTTTGAGGACAGAGCCAGATATAACGCCGCGCTGGAAGCTATCGACGATCCTGCAAAGCGCGATGCTTTTATGGCGAAATGGCAGGATGGCCGGTCGAGCTTGAATAACATCGGCGGCGCTGCGCATGAGATCGGCAAGGCGCTGCTACTGGAAGTGAGGGATGCAGTATGATCCTTTACCACTTCTGCGCAGCAAAGCATATCAAATCCATTTTGCGGCAGGGTTTGACAAAGGGCGCACTTGCAGAGCCTACACCCACTGGATTCAGGATATATTACGGCTACACATGGCTTACGGTCGATCCAGACCCAAACAAACAGAGCTGGGCAACACGGAATGCCATCAAATACGACCGCACCGCATGGAGATTGACCATCGAGATTCCAGAAACAGAGTGCGGCAAATTGTATAGTCGATTTGGAATTACGACGCTATTCCCGGCTTGCGATGATCTGTTTAGGGGATTTGCTGGCAGCGAGAATTGGCGCGTATTCCATGGGAGAATCCCCAAGGAATGGATCAAAGAAGTGAAGGAGGTTCATCCGTGAGCAAACGCTTTTACTTTGCCATCAATGGCTGTTATGATCCTGAAACGGGAGAAACCGACGAGGCCGGACTGTGTGTTGGTTTCAATGGCCCGGACGCGCCGGAGGATGTAATGGCTTTCGCGGAGCAGCAGATCCCTTGCTGTGCCGGACGGCTGCGCCAGATCACCGAGGAAGAATATCTCCGGGACTTCGGCGACGATGAATAACACAAAGGAGAATTACCATGGCAGACACCATAAAGACCAGTACCGACGTGCAGTTTGATGTGCTGTACGCCGATGGGACGAAATACCACGCCGAGGAGGGCGTTCTGTTTGAGGCCAAGGGCCAGGATATGGTTTTTCACCTGGGAACAAGCAGGCCGGAAGTGCTTTTCGCGGTGGCGGAGGCTCTGACCGAAGTGATTGTAGATATGGGGCTGGGCGAAGCATTCAAGCGCTATATCGAAAACGGAATGGAGGGCCAGGGCCATGAATGAGATCGTAGTAGATAACTTCGCCGGTGGCGGCGGCGCTTCCACCGGCATTGAGATCGCCATAGGCCGCAGCGTGGATATTGCCATCAACCACGATCCGGCAGCCATCGCCATGCACCGCGCAAACCACCCGACGACGGAGCATTACACCGAGGACGTGTGGAAAGTTGACCCGGTGGAGGCTTGCGCCGGTCGCCCGGTCGCTCTCGCCTGGTTCTCGCCGGACTGCAAGCATCACTCCAAGGCCAAGGGCGGAAAGCCGGTCAGCAAGAAGATTCGCGGCCTCGCGTGGGTGGCTGTGAAGTGGGCAAAGGCCGTCAAGCCCCGCGTGATTATGCTGGAAAATGTGGAGGAGTTCCAGGACTGGGGCCGACTGGACGAGAAGAACCGGCCCGATCCGCGCTACAAGGGCGAAACCTTCCGGCGCTTTGTGGGCCAGCTTGAGAAGCTGGGCTATCATGTGGAGTACCGGCTGCTGCGTGCCTGCGACTACGGAGCGCCGACGATCCGCAAGCGGTTTTTCCTGATTGCCCGCTGCGATGGGCAAAAAATCGTATGGCCGGAGCCGACACATGCTGCGCCGGACAGCATCGAGGTACGGATGGGCAGCAAGAAACCGTGGGTTCCCGTTTCTGAGGTTCTGGATTTTTCCTTGCCCTGCCCGTCGATCTTCGCCAGCAGTGAGGAGATCATGGAACAGTACGGCATCCGCGCTGTGCGCCCGCTCTCTGAGAACACCATGAAGCGCATTGCGCGTGGGCTGATGAAGTTTGTAGTCAACAACCCCAAGCCCTTCATCGTTTCCATTGGGCAAACCGGCTTTGCGGGCGACGGCAGGCAGCACAGCATTGACGAGCCTTTGCGGACGGTTGTTTCAAAGGCAGAGCATTGTGTGTGCGCCCCTGTACTGATGCGGAACAACGAGAATGCCGTGGGCAGCGATGCGCGGGAACCCATCGGAACGATCACCACCGGCGGCCATCACATGCTGATTGCCCCATCCATGATCCAGTATCACAGCGAACAGAGCGAGGACGTGCGCGGCCAGACGGTAGACAAGCCCATCCTGACCGTGGACAGCAGCAACCGCTACGGGCTGGTATCGACCTTCATTTCCAAGTTTTACGGCGGGGATAACGTAGCTGCCAGTGTCGAAAATCCATTGCCGACGGTAACGGCGATTGACCACAATGCTGTGTGCGCTGCATATGTAACGCAGTTTAATAACAACTGTGACGGGCAAAGCGTGGAATCTCCGTTGAACACGATGACGGCTCACACAAACCATTTCGGCGAAGTGAAAGCATTTCTGGTGAAGTATTACGGCTCCGGCGACAATGCTGTTTCCTGCGACCTTCCTGCGCCCACCATTACAGCCAAGGATCGAATGGGGCTTGTGACCGTACACGGCGAGGATTACAGGATTGTGGATATCGGCCTGCGGATGCTGACGCCGAGAGAACTGTTTGACGCCCAGGGCTTCCCGTCGGACTACATCATCGACGTGGACGCCGACGGCAAGCCATACCCCAAATCCGAACAGGTGGCCCGCTGCGGCAATGCTGTATGCCCGCCGATCCCGACGGCACTTGTGCGGGCCAATCTGCCGGAGCTGTGCGAAATGAAGGAGGCGGGATAATGGTAAACCCCTTGAATATCATCCTGCCGTTTTTGTTCAGGCGGCCCCGGACAGAGGGAGTGCCGTACATACAGAAGCATTACCAGTCCGTAGAAGAATTTGTATGCGTGCTGCGAAGGTTTGAGAAAATGCCGGACGACGATCTTGCCGGTCGCATATGGACGCTTGCCGTCCGACTGTCGAATGCAAGCTCCCTTGATTGCGGAGAAGCGGCGGCATATATCAAAGACTGGATTATGAACAGGATCAACAAGGGTGTGTCAGCCGACGAGGCTGTGCGCGATACGTTTGCCTATGTGACCGACACATACCTGACGCGCCCGCTCAGCGTATTCGATAAGCGGCCAGATGTGGATGCAAAGGGCGGTGGGTGCTGATGATCCAGGAACCGAAAACCGGCGAGGAGCTGGAACGGCTGATTGTGGAGCATCCCGTGAGGGCGTGCCTGCACATGAGGCTTGGGCTGCTGGAGGAGATCAACGAAAACGGCGAGGACATGATAGACGCCGCAGGGATGGCCTTTGACGGGCTTGTGTATCTGGCGGTGTGCATCATCATTGCGCTGGGTCACATGGTAATGCTGATCTTCTACCCATATTTCCTTATCCGCAAATTCCTGATCCTGCGAAAACGGATCAAGAACAATCCCGGCTGCCTGCGCTTCACGGCGCAGAGCAGGCCGACGAGCAAAGAATAAAAAGCGAAAACATTTGCGCTTTTGAAAGAGGTGACAATATGAACGAGCAAGCGGTTCAGAAGCCGAGGATTGTAAAAAACCGGGACATCCCCCTGCTTGCACGGGTGTTGTATGTGATGCAGGATGTGTGCAGCCTTGAAAAAAGGTGTGAATGGCAGCGCGATCGGATGTTCAGCATATCGCAGCACATAACAGGTATGCCAAGCGGAAAGGGTATTCCGTCCGGCTTCGACGCCGCTTTCGCAGCCATCGCCGGGATCAACGAGGAACACCGGGAACAGATTGCCATATACACACGAGAGCTGAAAGCGGCTGAGAAGATCATCAACGGCATTCCGAGCCGAACCATGAGGACGTTTGTTACCATGCTCTACGTCGATCAAATCCCTGCCGCAACGGTGCAGCGGGAGTTGAACATGACACGGCGGGGCTTTGAAAATGCCAGGAATGCCATTGAACAGGCGCGGGACATGGAAAGTGTTGTTTGGCGTGAACGGTACTACGTTGAAAAATAATTTTCCAAAAGTGTTGAAATTACATACGGCACATGCTATAATGCTATTGTCGCAAGAGATGGGTAACGGATATAACCGTTGCCCATTTTCTATTTCGACAGATCGGAGGGGTTGATTGTGGCCGGAAACGCTATTTATCTGGATATCGACATCAGCGATGCCAAGAAAACCATTGACGCCCTTCGCGCTGTGCATACGGAACACGAAATGAACCAGCTCCTCTATCGCGCTTTCAAGCGAACCGGCGGGCGCGTGAAGACAATCATGCGGCAGCAGATTCCGCAGGATTACGAAGTCAAAGCAAGCTGGGTGGGCAGCCATGTTGGAAGCCCGCGAACGACCATCGGCGGAGGAGGCATGGGCGTAAGCTGCTCCATCCCCATTGACGGAGCGCGTGGCTCCATTGGCGGCAGATTCAAGGCCAGCGGCGGCGCTCACGGCTGGAACGCCGCACGCGGCAGGCGCTACAAGATCAACGCAAAAATCGTCAAGGGCCAGGGAAGCACGCTGCCAGGGAACATGAGCCATCAGGGCGGAAATCCTCCGTTCCGAAATCTCGGCTCCTCGCTTGGCGGCGCTACGTTCACGCGAACCGGCAAGGACAGACTTCCTATCACCCGCGTGGTGGGCCTGGGCGTCCCTCAGATGCCTCTCAATCGTTCCAAGGAGGACGTGCAGGAGGACATCATGGAAACCCTGATGAAGCGCCTGGAACACGAACACGCCTACCTCATCAGCAAATGCAGGTGATCGTATGGGCATTTATCTGACCAAGAAAGAGCTTGCAACCATTGCAGGCTACACATACCGGCGACTGCATGATATTGACATGGGCTTGCCGGAGAACGGAAAACTGTTTGTCAAGGGCGAGGGCGGCAAGTACGACCTCGCTCTTTTTGTGCAGCGATGGGTGCAATACAACGTAGACAACGAAACCGGCGATGACCAGACGCTCGACGAAGTAAAGGCCAAGCATGAGATCGTCAAAACCCGAAAGACAGAGCTTGAAGTGGCCCGCCTTGAGGGAAAGCTGGTGGATGTTTACGAAATACGCAGGCTGTGGGGCGGCGTTGCCGATACTGTGATGCAAAACATGCTCCGCCTGCCGAGCAAAGTTTCTCCCAGGCTGGTGATGATGAAGGATGTGGAAATGATCGCCAGCATAATTGACGGAGAGATACGAGATACACTTACGCAAATATCCGAAACGCCGCTCCCGCTTGAGGCGGCTTCCGAAGAAACGGACGAGGAGGAAAGCGAGGAGGAATAAATGGACTTGCGGGAACTCTTGCGCTTCACCTACTCCATGTTTCGTCCGCCGAAGCCGCAGACCGTATCTGAATGGGCGGACGAAAACCGAGTGCTTACCTCAGAGAGCGCGAGTGAACCGGGTCCATGGCGCACGGATCGAGCGCCATATCAGCGCGAGATCATGGACGCATTTACCCAACCGGGCGTATACGAGATCGTGGTTATGGCTTCTGCCCAGGTGGGCAAATCTGAAATCGAGCTGAACATGCTGGGCCGAGCGATTGACAACGATCCGGGGCCGATGCTCTATGTTCAGCCGACGGACAAGGTTGCGGAGGACTATTCCAAGCGCCGAATTGCTCCTATGTTCGCCGCCTGCCCTACTCTGCGTGACAAGGTTTTCAAGGCAAAGGGGCGCGATGCCGCGAACACCATCACCATGAAAACCTTCCCCGGCGGATCACTGGCAATCATCGGCGCGAACAGTCCTTCCGATCTGGCATCAAAGCCTGTACGCTATATCTTTCTGGACGAGATCGACCGATTCCCGGCCAGCGCCGGAACGGAAGGTGATCCTATCGAGCTGGCGGAACGCAGAACAGAAACGTTCCGCCATAACCGCAAGATCGTCAAGACCAGCACACCGACCATAAAGGGCGCGAGCAAGATTGAGAAGGCTTACATGAAAGGCACACAGGAAGAATGGCACACGCAATGCCCGCACTGCCACCAATACAGCTATATCCACTTCAACGATATAAAGTTTGACAAGGAGAAGTTCAAAGACGAAAACGGCGAAACCAACTATACCGTGCGAAATTCCCGGTGGCAATGCCCTGTTTGCCAGCGGGAAACGCCGGAATACGAGGCGAAGCGGCTGCCTGCAAAATGGGTAGTGAAAAACGAGCGTGCGCTGCAAAACGGCGTGCGCTCTTTTCGGTTAAACGCCTTTATGTCGCCGTGGTCTGACTGGAACGACATTGCCCTGACCTTCCTGCAAGCCAAGGACGATCCCGAACTGCTCAAAGTGTTTCACAACACCATGCTTGGCGAAAGCTGGGAGCTGCGCGACCGCAGCGGCGTGCCTGAGAAGCTGCACGAACGACGGGAGCATTACAACGCGGAAATCCCATCCGGCGTTTTGGTGCTGACCATGGGCGTTGATACGCAGGATAACCGCCTTGAGTATGAGGTGGTCGGATGGAGCCGGGATGAAGAATCCTGGGGCATTTCTCGCGGGATCATCCCCGGTCGCCCGGATTCACCGGCGGTATGGGAGGAAATTGACAATCTCCTTGACCGTGAATGGCAGATGAAGAACGGCATGAAAATGCGCATCCTGGCAACCTTCGTCGATTCCGGCGGCCACTTTACCCAGGAGGTCTACAAAGAGTGTGCGAGGCGTGAAGGAAAGCGTGTATGGGCTGTCAAGGGTGACGGCGGCGAAGGAAAGCCGTATGTGCGCCAAATGAAAAGCAGCGCACGAAACGCCGAAAGCGCCAAGCTGATGATCGGCGTTGACAGCGGAAAGGCTGCTATTATGCACGCGACGACCGTTGAGGTTGTCGGCCCCAGGTACATGCACTTCCCCATGGATTACCGCTGCGGCTACGATATGGAGTATTTCCGTGGCCTTTGTTCCGAGAAGATGGTGATCCGGCGCGTGCGCGGACAAAGTGTGGCGTCGTGGGAAAAAACATACGAGCGAAACGAACCGCTGGACTGTCGAAATTACGCCCGCGCCGCATTTCGCTTTTTTAATTGGGACTTTAACAAGTTGGAGCGCATGCTGCTGGGCATCACGGAGGAAGCGCCTATAACAAAGGCGCAGGCGGAAAAGAAAAAGCCGCGCCGGGTGATTTCCAGCGGCATCAAAGTTTGAAAGGAGGCGGCCTATGGCGGCTACGAGTGCATACACCCTTGCGGAAGCCAGGGAGCAGCTGCAGCTCTGGAAGGACTGCGAAAAGGCGCTTGCCAGCGGACAGGCAAAGGCTTACCGCGTCGGCACGCGAGAGTATACGGCGTTTGACCTTGCTGAGATCGCCAAGCGGATTGAGTATTTCGCAAACGTGATCGAGGCTTTGAGCGGGACGGTGCGAACGAGCAGAGTTGTCCGCGTCGTTCCGCGTGACATGTAACGGAGGGTATCAGGATGAAGAAACAAGAACAGCCCAATTTGGGCGAACGGGCGCTTTTCCTGCTCTCTCCCGAACGCGGCAACAAGAAATTCCTTGAACGAATTGCGCGGGAGCGGCAGGCTGACCAGAAGGAACGCAAAACCATGGCCGCCAGCGGCTACGGAAATCACGGCGCAAGCACGACCCTTAACAGCATGATCGGCTGGATCGTGGGCGGCGGCAGCGCAGAGGACGACATCGACCTTCACGGCGCTTTGCTCCGGCAACGTGCCCGCGACCTGTACGCAGGCGGCGGCCTTGCCAGAAGCGGCCCTGCAACGCTGACCACCAACGTTGTAGGCTGGGGCATTCAGCCAAAACCCAAGATCGACGGTGAGCTGCTGGGACTGAGCGACGAGGCGTGCGACGAATGGGAGCGCAATGCGCAGCGTGAATTTCAGCTTTGGGCCAACAATGTGATGTGTGACGCAGAGCGGCAGAAGAACTTCTACACCATGCAGCAGCTTGCTTTTCTCAGTCAGCTTGTGAGCGGCGATGTGTTTGTGCTTTTCGGAATGAAGGAAAACAAGCGCACGCCGTATCAGACGGTAATCCGCATTCTGGAAGCCGACCGCGTGAGCACGCCGGACAGCTCCGGCGGCGACAGCGAGAGCAAGGAAACGGACGGCGGCGGCAGGATCATTGATGGCGTGGAAATCGACCGCGACGGAACGGTGATCCGCTACCACATTGCCAACCGTCACCCGCTGATGGAAAACAGCACGCAGGAGATTGAGTGGCAGCCGATTGACGCTTTTGGCGCTGATACCGGCTACCCGAATATCCTGCACATCATGGTTGTTGAGCGCCCGGAGCAGCGGCGCGGCATTCCTTTCGTTGCGGCTCAGATCGAGCAGATCAAGCAGCTCGACCGTTACCTGACAAGCGAACTTGCGGCCAATGTGGTTTCTGCCATGTTGACCGCTTTTGTTGTCAGTGCGGACGACGACGGCAAGACCGGCCTTGAGGACGCGGTGAATGAGGACGAGAAGGTTACAGACGACGATCTGAAATTGGAGCTTGCGCCCGGAGCTATCTACTCCCTGCCGCCTGGAAAGAAGATTCAGGAGATCAACCCCATTCGTGCCAACAGTGCCTTTGAGAGCTTTGTTTCCACGCTGATTACGATTATCGGCGCAGGCATGGGGATTCCCAAGGAAGTGCTGATTAAGAAGTACGAGAGCAATTACACCGCAGCACGCGGCGCATTGCTGGACTTCTGGCGCGAGGTGCGCGTGCGGCGCACGGCATTCAACAACAGCTTCAACCAGCCTGTGTACGAGGCATGGCTGGCCGAGGCGGTTGCTGCCGGTCGCATTGAGGCTCCTGGATTCTTCGACGATCCGGCCATCCGGCAGGCGTGGTGCGGCTGCATGTGGATGGGCGCAAGTATGGGCCATGTTGACCCGCTCAAGGAAGTCAAAGCCGCCACGGAGCGTATCGCCAATAACATTTCCACTCAGGAGCAGGAGGCAAGCGAGTACAACGGCAACGACTGGCTTTCCAACATCCGGCAGCGGAAAAAGGAAATGGCGGCCTTTGATGACATGAAACCGGCGGCCCCTGCCGAGCCGACGGAACATACCAAACCTAACGAGGAGGGAAAGCAAAATGCCGAATAATGAGCGTTTCCGCCTGCGGTATGACTTGCAGATGAACGCCGCCGACGAGAGCGCCGATGTGATGATCTACGGCGAAATCTGCGACGACTGGTGGAAATGGACTGAGGCCGACATCAGCGCTACGGACTTTGACAAGCTGCTGAAAGATGCCAAGGCCAAGGGCGTGAAGAACCTGACCATCCGCATCAACAGCCCTGGCGGTGATGTGAACCAGGCCATTGCCATGCGTACCATGCTGATGAACAGCGGCATGGAGGAAATCAAGATTTCCATTGAGGGCATGTGCGCCAGCGCTGCGACGCTGATTGCCTGCCTGCCCGGTGCGCACGTCACCATGACCGAGGGTGGCGAGTACATGATCCACAACCCCAAATCCGGCGCGTGGGGCGAGGCGAAAGACCTTGAGGCGGGCGCAAAGCGCCTGCGCAACACCGAAGCGGACAGCGCCTCTATCTACGCCCGCAAGAGCGGCCAGAGCGAGGAAACCGTTCGCGGCTGGATGAATGCTGAAACGTGGATGACGGCCAAAGAAGCCCATGAGCGCGGCTTTGTGGACGCCGTTCTGGACGCCGAGCCGATTGTGGCATCTGTGTCCAACCGGGCCATGGCTGCCATGCGCAGGATGTACATGCACATCCCTGAGAGCGTGCAGGAACACGCCGACACCCCCAAAGTCAGCAACACCGAACCGACAGTTGCCGCCGGGGAAGTGACTGAAAATAAAACTCACAACGAGGAGGAAAAAATCACCATGGAAATCAAGGACGTAACCCTTGAACAGCTCCAGGCTGAGAATCCCACCCTGCATAGCCAGATCATGCAGGCCGGTGCGCAGCAGGAGCGCGAACGCATCCAGGAGATCGACGATCTGACCCCGGCGGGCGATGAATATGCCGAAATGGCCGCTACGGCCAAGCAGAACGGCACTACCGCCATGGACTATCACAAGCAGATTGTGAAGCACCAGCGCGAAAAGGGCCAGAAGTTCCTGGACGACCGCAAGACCGAAACCGCTCCCGCTGCCAAGGTCGAGGGCGGCGATCCCAAGCAGAACGACGGCAAGGCCGCCAAGCAGGAGCTTGACGACTATGCCAAGGAAATGGCCGACATTGCCAAGGAAATGTACCCCAACGGCACTGGCGGCATGTACTAATCGAAAGGAGCAACCGACATGAGCATGTATGAAGTCATCAGCACGAACAACCCCGAATATCTGCTTGCCGATCCCAACGGCGCAGACCTGATTGCCATTCCCTGCAAGCCTGGTAATGGCAAGATCAATCGCGGTACGGTGATGTATCGCGGCGCGGACGGCATGTGGCTGCCCGCTGCGGCTGCCGAATCCGTGGACACCAACTCCCTTGCTGTGCTGGATGAAACCGTTGACACCGACGCCAACGCCACCATCGCCGAGGACGCCCGCGCTTTCCGCGCCGGTCGCCTGATTGCTGGCAAGGTCACTCTCAAGGACGGCGCGGCGCTGACCGCCGCCGTGCAGCTCGTACTCCGCAAGCAGGGTATCGTGTTCGATCAGATGGTCAACACCGACACGTTCGACAACAGCACGGGCGCTTAATCGCCCTATTAAAGGAGGATAAAACGATATGCCTATCGACATCTATTCTACCCGTGCGCAGCTTGCTGCCATCGAGCAGCTTCCGCGCGAATACTCTTTCCTGTACGACACCTTCTGCGCTGACATGGGCGCTGTGGAGGAAGATAAGGCGATCTGGGACTTCCGCAAAGGCGACCGCCAGATGGCTCCCGTCGTGCATCCCGGCGTCGGCGGCGTGCTGATGGGCCGTCAGGGTTATGAAACCCGCGAGGTGGGCTTCTGCACCATCGCCCCCGAACGCCTGATTGCCAACCCCGACCTTCAGAACCGCGCCTTTGGTGAACAGATTCTTGGCGCTATGACCCCTGCGCAGCGCGAAAAGAAGATGCTTGTGCGCGACCTTGTGGACATGCGCAAGGCTATTCAGCGCCGCCGTGAGTGGATGGCCCGTCAGGTACTTCTCACCGGCAGGCTGAGCGTGTTCCGCTACACCAACGAGGGCCGCGACCTGAACACCACCATGATTGCCGACTACGGCTTTACGCAGACCTACACGCCTGATACCGTATGGAGCGACGGTTCCGCAAAGATCGACAGCGACATGCGCGAAATCTACGATCTGGTCTACGACGGTCTGGGCATCGTGGATATGATCGTGATGGCTCCCGATGTTGCGGATGCCATGATCGACAACAGCAAGTACATCAAGCAGTTTGATGGCCGCAACATCAACATGGGCGAAATCAACACCAAGTACAAGGGCCAGGGCGTGCGCTTCATCGGCTGGAACAGCGACGGCGTGGAAATGTATTCCTTCTCCGGCAAGTTCACCGACGACGACGGAACCGTGAAGCCTATCCTGCCCAGCGGCACGCTGATTGCCGGTGGCAAGGGTATGCTCAAGTGTCTGCACGGCCCCGTTACCCAGGTTGAATCCACCGGTGCGGATGCCCAGCACAAGACCTACATCAAAAAGGAAGTTCCCCTGCGCTACGGCTCCATCGACGGCAACAGCATCAAGAACCGCCTGACTTCCTGCCCCACCATCGTTCCCTTCAACGTGGACGCCTGGGTTGTCGCCAATGTGCTGTAAGAGAAAGGAGCAGACTGCATGAGTTACGCCGCGAAACACTATGTCAAAATCTCCGGGCGCAAGTATACGCCCGGAGAAATCATTGACATTCCGATCCCGGAAGAGAAACTCAAGAGACTGCTGCGGCTCAAGGCCATTGCGCCCGTTCCTTCCGCCATTGCCGATCCCGCCGACGAAAACGGCGAGGACGGCGATGACGGCGAGGAGGCGCGGGACAACAACCGGCAGCCTGAAAACCTGGGCAACGATCCTTACGGCAACCTCATCCCCGCAGAGGCGGACGAGGACGAAGAACCCACCGAGGAGGCGGACGAGGAAGCACCCGCGCCGGAAATCGACGTGATGGACGGAATTGTTACCGCTTCTGAGGAAGCCCCGAAGAAAAAGACCAGCAAAGGGAGGAAAAAGGCATGAATGTCAAGATCATCAAGACCGGCAAGGTTGAAACGGTCAGCGCAAGCTACGGTATGCGCCTGATCGAACAGGGCAAGGCTGTGCTTGCTCCCAAGCCCGCCAAGAAGCCTGACAAGAAGGAAGCGGCCAAAGCCGGTGATGCCTAATGGCGCTCAAGGACAAGATTCATGATGACCTGACGCGGGTGTTCATGAATCACGGCCACTTTGCCGAATGGCACACCTGGAACGGACGCAAATTCCAGTGCGTGACAGACGATGAAACCGCCCTCAAACGAAAGAACAACAACGTCGTTGATCTCTCGTGGGACAACAACACCAGCGAAACACTGGTGTACACCCCCGTTGAGGGCTTTCCGGGCCGCGCACTGCCCAATGAGCATGTGATCTTTGATAACAGGCCCATGAAGATTCTGCAAGTGCAGGAGGATATGGGCATGTACACGATCCTGCTCATGAGCAACGACCCCAAGGCGGTGAGTGTATGAGAACGAGTGAACGGCTGCGCAAACTCAAGCAGTGGATCGAAAAGGAGCTATGCGAGGGCCGGGAGATGAAAGCCCCGGCCCCAGACATGGATATTACCCAGATCGTGCGGCAGAAGCCGCAGTGCTTCCTTGCGTGGCAGCCTACACGCCCGGATGAAACGGGTACATTGCGCATTGATCCCATCAATGTATGCCCCGGCATCCTGATTATGCCCAGGCTGTCCAACGCAAAGTACGTCGAGGAAAAGCGTTTCGACCGTTACAACAACATACACAGACCGCAGGAACTCGGCCAGACGCTTGCGGTGGATATTCTGTTCAGTGTCTACGAACCCGGCGTTCGCCTGCCGGGATTCATTGACAGTGCAGAAAGCGAAAACGGGCTTGACATGAGCCTTTTTGTGGAGGGAACCGAACAGGGACTTTTCACGCTGACCGACTGGATGGATGACTGCATCGAGAAGCTGCTGGGCGCGAAATTCATCCCCAAGACCGATCTGTTTGTCAACGAGGCGACGATGGCGTACAGCTTGTACACCGATCAGAGCTTTGTTGTAGACAAAAGGCCGATCTACTATGGCTTTGTAACCGTGACCTTCAACTGCTATGCAGAGGAGGGCGTAAACAACAGCCTTGACCAATATCTGAAATGAGGAGGACACACAACATGGCTGATTATCTCCATGGCGCGTATGGCCAGATTCAGGCGGTTGGCACGAAGGTTGCCATCAAGAGCCAGAACGCCATCGTCTATGTTGGTACTGCCCCCGTGCATACCGTTGCCGGTGGCGCTGCCAACGTGAACCGTCCCATTCTTGTGACCAACATTGCGGAAGCCCGCAAGCATTTTGGTTACAGCGACGAGTGGGACAAGTATACCCTGTGCGAAGCGATGCACGCCCATCTTGAGAACAAGGCCGTCGGCCCCCTGGTACTGATTAACGTTCTCGATCCCGCGACCCACAAGGCTGCGGAGGCTGGCACTGCCAACCTGACCCCCGAAAATGGCCGCGTGACCATCGCCAATGCTGGCGACATCATTCTGGACACCGTGGCCGTGACCGGCAAGACCAAAGGCACGGACTACACTGTTCAGTACGACTTCAAGAAGAAGCTGCTGACCATCGCTGAGATCACCAGCGGCGGGCTTGGCACTGAGGACCTGACCATCACCTACAACAGCATCGACGCGACCGCCGTTGACGCTGACGACGTGATCGGCGCGACCGACGGCGCGGGCCTGAATACCGGCCTGTTCGCCATCAAGAACGTGTACCAGGAAACCGGCTTCATCCCCTCCTTCCTGCTGGCTCCCGGCTTTTCCTCCATCCCCGCCGTGCATAGCGCGATGATCCAGAACAGCCAGAAGGTCAACAGCCATTGGGATGTGTACGTTATGGCGGACATCCCGATTGTGGACGAGGAGGACGAGAAGATCACCCTTGCGACCGCTGCCACCTGGAAGAATGCCAACGGCTACAACAAGAGCAATGAAACCGTTTACTTCCCCCTGGTGAAGGGTACGGACGACAAGATTTACCACCTGTCTGTGCTGGCTGCGGCCAACTTCCAGGAGCTTCTTGTCGCGCAGGACGGCATCCCCTACAAGACTGCCAGCAATACCGAGTGCGCTATCATCAGCAACCTGTACATGGGTGAGGACAGCGCGGGCCGCGTGTTTGATGACTACCTCATCAACAACCAGCTCAATAAGAATGGCATCGCCTCTGCTGCCTATGTGGGTGGCCGCTGGGCTGTCTGGGGCTGCCACAGCGCCGACTTCTCCCAGGAGGGCGGCGATCAGATCAACGTGTCTGAAACCAACCGCATGATGCTGTACTACATCAGCAATGATTTCCAGCATCGCCGCACCCGCAACGTGGACAAGCCTCTGACCGCCAACGACATCAAGACCATTGTTGCCGAGGAGCAGACCCGCCTCGATGCCCTGGTCAAGATCGGTGCGCTGACCTACGGCGTCGTCCACCTGAACGCCGAGCCTGATGCCCGCAGCGACATCATGAACGGCGACTATTCCTTCACCTTCAACGTGACCACCACGCCGCTTGCCAAGAGCCTGACCGCGATTGTCAACTGGACGGATGAAGGTTTCGTGACCTATTTTGCCGACGTGGCGTAAGAAAGGAGTAAACCGCTATGCCCAGCAAAGTTTATAACAACGTCGAAGGCCATCGGGTTATTGACAACGAGCGCGTTGCTGAGGACGTAACCAGCGTAAGCCTGCCGACGATTGAGCATCCTACCAGCACCATTTCCTCCTCTGGTATGGCTATGGACGTGGATATGCCCAACACCACCCACCTGAATGCGATGGAGTTCAGCGTGAGCCACAACAACGGCGTGAACTGCAAGTACCTTGCCTCCCCTGGCAAGCACTTCATCGAAACCCGCATTGTGCGCCAGCGCTACGCCGTGGCTGCCGGTGAGATTGAGCATGAGAGCGTCAAGTTCCGCATCACCGGCGTTCACAAGTCCACCGAGAAGGGCAACATCGAAACCGGCAACCCCTTCGGCAGCACGGACAAGTATTCCGTACTGCGCTACGAGGAGGAAATCAACGGCGAGGTGACGACCATCATTGACGCGATGGCGGGCGTCATCAAGTTCAACGGCGTTGACTACACCAACCAGATCGAGAATCTGCTGAACTAATCCCAAGGGCGGGAAAAGCGCAAACATTTTCGTTTTTCCCGCCCTATTCCATCATCAAAAAACAAGGAGAAAAAGACCATGAGCGAAGAAATCAAGAAGAATGAGCAGCCCCAGGTTGAGGAACAGCCCAAGGAGCAGGAAGCACAGAAACCCGCTCCCATCACTCTGAGCATGATTTCCAAAGGCACGCTGGAGCTGGCCGTGCCGATCCGCGCGAGAAGCGCAGATGTTTCCGTATTGCATTACGATTTTACCAAGTTGAGCGGCTGGGAATATGTCGAAGCTATGGATTCTGACACCGCCAGCCGGAACGTTTTCCAGGTTTCCAAGAAACAAGCTCTTGCTCTGTTTGCCGCTGCCGCTGCAAAGCAGGCCCCGGTGGACGACAAGGGCGGTCGCCTCTACGATGCGAAAGACATCAAAGAGAGGATCAGCCTCTTTGATGCGCAGCGTGCGGTTCAGGTGGCTACGGTTTTTTTGGTACGGTCGGCACAGGAGGCCGGGAAGAATACATACGGCGAATAACTGATGCCGCCATGGCAAGCCATACACCCATCAATGTGTTTATGGATATGACGATCAGCATGTTCAACGAGTTTGTACACGCGATCCACACAGTAATTCAAGCAAGGAACGAGAAATAACGCGGAGCGCCCCGGCGGCGCCCCGCTTTTTAAGGAGGCGGCAGAATGCAGCTTTTCTACGAGGGGACGGACATCACCCGCGAGGTGGACGTGGTGAAATGCGTTCACCGCGACGTTTCGGGCGGGCGATGTGACAGCATAGAGATTGTGCTGGAAAATGCCGCAGCATGGTACAGATGGCAGCCGCAGCGCGACGATGTGCTTGAGGTTCAGATGGACGGGTACAGCACCGGGATTCTGTTTCTCAATTCTGTGCTACCTACGGCAGGCAAGTACAGGATCATTGCGACGAGCCTGCCCAGCGCAGCGCGGCGCAGGGTATATGCTGCCTATGAAGGGATGCGTATTGCCGACATCATGGCCGCCTGCGCCGCAGAATGCGGCATGGACAGTGCCTTGTTTGGCATTGACAAAGATATTACCTACACTTATCTGATGCGCCACAAAGAGGGCGCTCCGGCATTTCTGAGCCGGATTTTACAATGCGAGGGTGCGGTTCTGAAAGCGCTGAACGGGCGCTTGACCGCAATCTCCATCGAATACGCGCAGGCCATGGAGGCCGCGCAGACCATCAGGATCAGCGCCGATCAGGCGGGAACGCACTATCTGAGGCGCGACGATGTGAAGCTGGCCGGTATCACCATCAAGACGCCGTATGCAAACGGCGGTGCAGAGGACGTGGAAGCCTCCTATGGACAGCATGAGGTTTTCACTGACTATCCGGCCATGGATGCAGCGCAGGCGGCCAGATGGGCGCGTGGGCTGCTTCTTTGCCGCAACAGGACTGCGGAGGAGCTGACCGTGGGCATGGAATACAACCCCGGCCTGACGGCCATGACGAGAATTGACGTTGACAGTCCGACGGATGCGGACGGCCAATGGCTGATTGACGAGGTGGAGCATGACTTCTTCCACAAGAAAAGCAAGGCCAAGCTGCTCCGCTGCGTCAGCGCGATTGGGTGATTCCTATGGACAAGATCAGGGGATTTCCCATTTATCACGCGATTAAACCGGGCGTCGCCCCGACTGAATATAAAGAAAAAGAAAACAAAAAGATCAAGAAAATCAGCACCAACCGACTTATCAAGAGCTATTTGTGCAGCGGAGCGGACAGCAGATGCGTGGTTTTTCGCCAGTGCGAATGCCTGGACGCCTGCCAGTACGGACAGCAATATATCAAACAGACGAGCGAGGAACAATCATGAAAAATAATTATGGAGCGAACATCGAGCGCGGGATCATTGCCGAGGTATGCGAGGGCGGCTATAAGGTGCAATCCCTCACACGCGACGGCATTATGACGCCTGCGATCCCATCCGTAAGCGGCACGGCCTACAAGGCTGGTGACCGCGTTTATTTTTTCGTGTTTGACGACGGACACGGAGCAATCCTCGCGGCGTTCTGACCGAATCGCCGCAGTAAGGCGGTGAAAAATGGGACAGCAGACACTCCAAACGGTTATCACACTGAGTGGCAAAGTAGATAATACGTTTGGAAACATTGGTACAGCCCTAATTAACGTGGGCAATCACATTGATGCCCTCAGTCAAAAGATTATCGACTTTGGAAAAGAAAGTGTTGAGGAATACGTCGAGTACGACGACGTAATGCGAGAAGTGCAGGCGCTTGGCGAATATGACGACAAGACAATGCGCGTCCTCAACGAGTATAACAAGACCATTGCTCAGTCGAGCAAATACACAATGGATCAGGCCGCGCAGGCCGAAGTGATGATGGCGCAGCTTGGTTTGAACATGGAGCAAACCAAAACGCTGATGCCCACCGTCATGAACCTGGCGACGGCGGCAAACATCGACCTTGCCGACAGCCTGGACTATTTGTACTACACGCTGAATGCGCTTGGTATGCCGATGGAGTATGCCAACACACTCAGCGATCAGATGTCGAAAACCGCCGCCATCAGCGCTGCGGACATCGACACCCTGGGCCAGTCCATGCAGCGCCTTGGCAGCGGCGCACAGTTCTTTGCAGGCGGAAGCAGTGAAATTCTCGCCATCCTGGGCGGCATTTCTCAGTTTGGTTCCGACATGCAGGGAACGAACGCCGGTACACAGCTCAGAAACTTCATGCTGACGCTGCTTGCCCCGACGCAGAGCAAGGATAAGCTGATTCAATCCCTGCGCGTGACCGAGGAGGAATGGGCAGAATTTGAATCCTACATGGAAGAAGCCGGTATTGACGTAAACGATACGGCGGACGCCATGAACGAGCTGGGCTTGTCGGTCTACGATTCGACGACCGGCGAACTGAAACCGGCTATCCAGATCATCGGCGAACTGAACGCGGCTCTCTCTACGCTCTCTGAGGCAGAGCAGAACGAAATGCTGGGCAATCTGTTCGGCAAGCGCACCACCACCACGGCATTGAACCTGATGGCCGCGCTCGGCACGATCATTGACTATCAGCAGCAGATTGAGGGAGGCAGCGCAGGCTATACCGAATCCATGGCTGACACCATGGAGGGCGGCCTGGGCGGCGCTCTGCGCGAGTTTACCGCTTCTTGGGATGCTTTCCAGACGACCATCGGCGAAACCATTGCACCTGCGGTCGAGGGCGTGGCCGACTTCATGACGGACATCGTGAACGGCCTTGCCAACATGGATAAGGACAAGCTGGAAGTGCTTCTCGGCGCAGCGACGGGCATTGCTGCGGCTGGCCCCACGCTGCTTCTTGCAGGCAGTGCTTTCCGTCTGATCGGCTTTGCCATGACCCCCATCGGCGCGGCAGCCCTTGGTCTTACAGCCCTTGCGGCAGCAGCGGGCGCACTCTACCAACTCGGCGAAGCCAATTTTGCAGCCAACTTTGGCGAAATGGAGCTGGACACCGAAGCGCTCCTTGCTCACGTCAACGGAATTGGTGACGCATTCAACAGCACCTACACCGACGTAAACAACTACAACACTGCCCTGCAAACAGCAGTGGAAAACTTTGAAACGGCCAGCACGACGCTCTCCGGCGATCTGCTGACCAGCATGATTACCGGCGCAACGCTCACCCCGGAGCAGATTGCCAGCATTACCTCGCTCGGCGAGACGATGGGTAATGAGCTGCTTGCCGGTATCAGTGCCAGCTTTGACAAGAGCGCAAGCTATCTCACGATGCTGTTTGGCGGCCTTGACAGCGCCGCCACGGATGACGAGTATGCGGGCGCGATCCTGCTTGCCGATACGATGTATGAAAACCTCGTAGGGCAGGCGGAACAGCTTGGCCGCGAGTTTGGAGAAACGCTTGGCACGGCCATGGATGACGGCATTATTACCGGCAACGAGTATAACGTCATCATGGAGAAGATGCAGGCGTACAACGACGCCATGGCCTTTGCTGCAAAAGCAGATCAGGAAGCCGAGCTTGCAAAACAACTCCACAAGGCCCAGAGCGTAAGCTGGGACAGTGCGGAATCCTTCCTCGCCGAGCAGGCGGAGATCATGAACGCCAATCTGGCCGCAGCCGAAGAAACACACATCGGCGAACGGGCTAAATGGGGCGTCTATTTTGACGAGGCCATCAGCAAGGGATGGATCAACCAGATTACCGGCACGGCGTACACCGACGCAGACAAAGCGGCATTCCTGGCCGATATGGATGCTCAGTACGCGGCAAAGGTTCAGGGGTACAAGGACGACAACGCACAGGTCACAATGGCGGTATTCGACGCTCTCATGAGCCAGAGCGGCTATGGCGAGGCATGGCAATTCCTATCCAGGCTATATGCCGGCGGCGATCTCAAACGCGACGAACACGGCGAAGTCTCCCCTGATGCTGTTAATTGGGCCGCGCTATTCCCGGATGGAATGCCGTTGTACGGCGAAAAGAACCCTCTCGACGATCAGCTTTACGACCTGTGGCGCGGAGAACACGGCGCTTCCGGCATCAACAACAAATTGACGGGGATTCTTGGCCCGTACATGGACAGCGAATCCATTGCATTGATCCCGCGAATGCTGGACGATGCGCTGCAAATCGGCAGCTACCTGTACAGCCACAATGCCACAACTGCCCGTGAAATGCTCGACGAATCCCCTGCGTGGTATGTGTCGGAGTTTTTCGACACGCTGGGCCTTGGCATTAAGGGCTTGCCTGATGTAGATGTTGCTGCAAAATGGGCCGACATCGGAACGTCGGCACAGGGAGAGGTTGGCAATCTGACTGCTGCCCTCAAGAATGTCTACGACTTTGAAAAGGTTCTATCTGACATGGGCGGCTCGTTCGCAGAAGCCAGCAATCCTTTCCGAGATCAGGCGGCTGCATGGCAGCTCATGTACGGCGACATCAACGCCGAGGATTATCTGCTGACAGCTACCGTGGAGCCTGTGGTTCCCGAAGGGGCCGTAGAGGCAGCAGCCGGTGAACAAGTCATCCCTGCAACGGTAGAACCCGACGCGACCATTGACGCGGCAGGCATGGAAGCGGAAGCGCAAGCGGCAGGCGCAGCGGCGGAAACCTCCCTCATGACCGGCTACGGCGATCCTACGCTTGACGCTACCGTTGATTCCGCCGGAATCAGCAGCGACGCAACGAGCGCTGGCAGTTCTGCCGTATCGGCGCTTTATGCAGCTTGGGGCAGCCCGACACTGACGGCAAAGGTATCGTACTCCGGCATCCGAAGCGGCAGCAGCCTTTTCGGCGGATCGAAGTTTTCTTTGTTCGCAGAGGGCGGACGAGCTACCGAGGCTTCCATCTTCGGCGAAGCTGGCCCGGAGTGGGCGATCCCGGAAGAACACACCGACCGCGTAGCAAACCTGTTCAACGCAGCCCGCGAGGCCGCAGGCTTTACCTGGCCGGAGCTGATTGCCCGCAACGGTGGATTGAATGCCGGAGGCGGCACGCCTGCGCAGATCATCTATTCCCCGACGATCTACGCCAACGACGCGAACGGCGTTGAGCAGAAGTTGATCGAGGACAAGGAACGGATCGACCGCTGGTGGAGCGAAAAACAAATGCACGACGATGTGGAGGTGTATGCATAATGGTCGAACTCAGCGGATTTGTGTACCGTTGCAGCGCCGGTGAAACCTTTGACAAGGTGGCGCTGAACATCTACGACCATGAGAAGTACGCCGCTGACCTGATGAACGCCAATCCTGGATATGTACGGCGTGCGGTGTTCCAGGGCGATGAAGTGCTTTCCCTGCCGGTCGTAGAAATTCCCGAAAACGAGAACGAAAACGAATACGCGCCCAGCACTGCGCCGTGGAAGGAGTGATGAAATATGGCTGAAATTGCCTCCTGGAACGGACACTCCTTCACGGTGTCGCCGAAGCTGATCCGAGGTTTTACGGGGCTGACCATCAAGGGCAGCAGCGAAACCGAGGACAAGACCAGCGACGGCCAGAAATACGTTTCCCGCAAAAACAGCAATCCCTCCGAAATTACGCTGACGGCGGAGCTGAACGCCCTGACCGGCTGTGACGTGAAGAATGAGGCGCTGAAATTCGTGGATGAAGCGCGGTCGGGCGCGAAGAACTACTTTTACATGGGCGGCAAAAAGCTGATTACCTGTCAGCTCATGCTCACGGAGGCATCTGTGAGCGAAACAACGATTGCCCCCAATGGCACATGGATCAGCTGCAAAGTAAAGCTGACAATGAAACAGTGCGCGAAGTACGATGGAACGGGCAGTTCCTCGTCCTCCTCGTCCTCGTCGTCCGGCAGTTCCAGCAGTTCGTCCGGCAGCAAGAAAACCAGCACCAAAAAGACATCGACCACCACGACCAAGAAAACGACGACGGCGGCTGTTGTTGGCGCAGTGGCTGGTGCAGTGGCGGCGGTAGCCAAGACTGCAACGACGGTAGTTAAGGCTGTAAGCGCAGCAAGTAAGACTGCAAGCGCATTGAAAACAGCCGTTGCAGCCGTCAACAATGCCAAGAAAACATCTTCCACCACGAAGAAAACCTCCGTCGTGTCGAAGGTTACAAGCGCCATCAAGAACAAGATCAAAGCACTTAAAAAGTAACGGAGGAGGCAGAGCATGGCACAATATCAGATTACCAACCGGCCTGCACCGATTGATTTTGAGTGCAACAACGACATCATCCTGCGCACGATCCAGAATGCGAAAAACCTTCTGATGTGCCGGATGGGCGAAGTACCCTATGACCGCTATCGCGGTTTCGATCCCGCTTTCTATGAGCTGCCGCTGCCGGAGCTGCAAGAGAAGCTGCTGCCGGAGCTGGACAGGATCATGCTGTGGGAGCCGGACGTGGAGATCGTGGACGGCGAGTGCGCCATGGATGAAAACGGCGACATCATCATTACGGCCACCATTGAAGTGACCATAGACGAGTAACGGAGGTGAGAAGATTGGACAACGAGATTCATTATCTGGCATACGATCCCGAAGAACTCTGGAAGGAAATGATCGTCGCCTACGTTGAAGCGGGCGGCGATATTCTTTATCCGGGCGACGAAAAGGAAATGCTGCTGCGCGGCGTCCAGGCCATCGTTACTCAGGTCTTTGCTGGCGTAGATGCGGCCTTGAGGATGGACACCCTGCGCTATGCTGTGGGCGAATACCTGGACATCTACGGCGAGAAGCGCAACTGCATCCGCATTCCTGCGGAGGCTGCGACCTGTACCGTGGAAATCAAATTCCGGGCCAGCGGCACAGCGAAAACCCTTGCCGCCGGTACGGCCCTGACCGCCGACGGTGAACATCTCTATCTGCTGACCGAGGCAGTGGAGCAGACCGGCTATGAGCAGACCATCAATGCCGAGGTGATTTGTCGGGAAACCGGCGGCCTTGGCAACGGCCTGCTTGCCGGTACGCAGATGCAATTCATGGTTCCGAACCCGGCGGTTCTCAGCGTATACGCCATCCGCGATGCAAGCGGAGGCCAGGACGAGGAGGACGACGAGGTTTACCGCGAACGCATCCGCAACTTCGGCCTTATCAACACCACCACCGGCCCGCAGACGCAGTATGAGAGCGCCGCAATGAACGTGACCAGCGAAATTCTGGACGCGCGGGCTCTCAACCTGGGCGCCGGCGTGGTCGGCATCTATCTGCTGCTGGCAAGCGACACCGGCGCTGCGGCCATTCTGGACAGCGTGAGCGCCGCCCTGAATGCCCAGGACGTGCGACCGCTGACCGACACGGTGGAGGTATACCGCGCCACGCAGATGCCCTACGAGCTGAAAGTGCAGTATGCACAGGAGGCGGGCAGCAACATCACGACGGCCATTGGCGAGGCGGTGGAGGAATACCAGAAGTGGCAGGATGAAGAAATCGGCAGGGCCTTTAACCCTGACAAGCTGATGGCGATGCTCTACCAGGCAGGCGCGATCCGCGTTGTATGGGGCGACGGCAGCCATTTCAACAACGGCGCTGTGCAGTATACCACCATTGCCGAAAACGCCCATTGCAAGGGCAAGATCACACTGGCGGTGATGACCACATGATCGACTTTACGATTCATCAGCTTTTCCCCGACTTCATTTTGGCCGATAAGAACGGCTACGCCATGGCAAAGGCCATTGAGCGGGCCTTGCAGATCATGTGCAGCACCATTCAGACGGGCGTCGATAATCTGCAAGACATCGACAAAATGCCCGAATGGCGCTTGGATGAAATGGCCTGGGAGCTTGGATGTCTGTACGACCACAATGCCAACATCGAAACTAAGCGGCGCTGGATCAAGGATGCAACGCCGCTTTATTCTGCCCTTGGCACGCCGCAGGCAATCTACAACTTCCTTGAGGGCTTCTTCGACCAGGTGGAGCTTGAGGAGCATTGGCAGTACGCCGGTGATCCCTTCCACTTCCGCGTGACCGTTTCCGGCGAATGGAACGACGCAAACGAAGCATGGCTGCGCAGAGCCATCGAGGCCAGCAAGAATGTGCGCAGTGTGCTTGACGACATCGCCCTTGGCAGCGGCACGACGATCATCGTTTCCGGCGAGGGCGGAGAGCTGGCAAGGTTTTGCCCGCCTCTGACCGGCGATGGGCTTTACGCCGGTACATACCCGGAGGAAAGCATCATCAGCAGGCTTGTGGATGAGGTTTACGTTATCGCCACGCGCAACACGCGAGGGCATGTGTTTCCCTACACGCAGGCCGGTACGCTGCCAGAAGAAACCACCGTGGGCGGCCTTGGCGAAAGCCGGATCACTGCTGCGCCGGTGGCAGAGGGATATGTTTATCCATACCCCGCCACCAGCGAGGATGCGCAAGCCGGTACACGCCCGGAGAATAACATCATCGGCGTGATTGCCGATGGCGAGGCGCAGACGGAAACAGACGGCAAGGCTACGGCCTTTTCGTATTCGCCATGCACGGACGAGAACCTGTGCGGAAGCGATGAAATCTAACGGAGAGGAGGAAAACCATGCTGACGAATAGCGCCCTTAATTCGCTGCGCAATCACCTGAAAAACAGCATTGCGTATGCAAGATACAAAGTCGGCAGCACCTACTACCAGGCGGAAATCCAGACCGCCGAGGTGCTTGCTGATGGCCGTATCGCAGTTACCTTCATCATCGACCACACCGTAGCGGGCAACATCACCGTGACGGAAGTACAGCTTTTCGACCACAACGGTACGCTGTGGGCAAGCAAGGCCGAGAGCATCACGCGGAAGGATGCGCAGGAAGGTATTCTGTACCGTTTCCGCTTTACCATCATCGAAGAATAAGGAGGAATGACCCGTGGCCTTTAACCGCACCAAATGGCAGGATCACGTTGTCGAGCGTCCGAGGACTTTTACCGAAGTCACCAACGCCGACGGCAGCGTGACCCATACCCCTGCACCCGGCGAGGTCTTGCAACAGGGTACGCCGCAAAGCGCGACCAACTTCAACAACATCGAGGACGCCTTGCAGCATCTTTCGGTCGCGTTCGACATGTATGCCACCATCACCCAGGCACAGCTCCGGGCGCAGGCTGACCGCATCGAGGAGCTTGAGGCACAGACCGCCGCCCTGACTACCTGATAAGGAGGATAAACCATGAGTGAAGTTCACATGCCCTACGAACCCGGCATGACCGACGAGGAAATTGCCGAGATGGAAAGACAGCGGGAGGCCGCACGTCAGGCGAAGATCGCGCCCTTCCGCGCCGTCCGTCGCAGGATTGACGCGGGCCTGCGCTATGCCGTCGCCAACGATGCAGCAACCGACGAGGAACTGATTGACATGAGCGCCGCAACGCCTGAATGGCAGCCCGACATGAAACTTGCTGTCGGCGATACCGTGATGTACGGCGGCAGCATGTTCGTCGTCATTCAGGCGCACACCACGCAGACCGGGTGGGAACCCGGCACGGCCAGGCAGTCGCTTTTCCGTCGTGTGCAGCCGGAAGGCAGCACTGAATGGCAGCCCGATACCGATTACGCCACGGGCGCGGAATGCACCTACGAGGGCAGCACCTACATCTGTTTGCAGGGACACACCTCGCAGACTGGATGGGAACCCCCGAACGTTCCTTCCCTGTGGAAACTCAAGACCTGATAAGGAGGATAATGCAGCATGAACAATTCCCCTCTGGAACAGCTTGCGCGTCAGTATGGCAACGTAGTGCAGTATGACGCGAAAGGAAATCCGAGTATTTTCTGCAAATTCCCGAAGATGAAAAGCTCCGATCTGGACGCTTCCCTGCCGGATCACGTCCACCCGGCTTTCGTCATCAACAATGTTGAGGAGGATGCTATCCTGATCGGTAAGTACATGTCCTCCGAGCTGGAGGGCAACGGTACTCAGTATTCCCTCCCCAACATGCCCCCGCGCGTTTCCATGCACCATGACACGTTCTTGCAGAAGATGCGTGCCTTTGGCAACGGCGCATCCGGCATCACCATTGCCGACCACGGCTTTATGCTGCTGCTGGCCCACAAGAACAAGTGGGAGCCGCACGGCAACAACTATTACGGCTGCGACTACCGAGACGCTACGCCTTGGGAGCTGGCAAAGAGCTACAACGTCGGCGACAAGCGCTCTTTCCGTGGCTGGCTGTATGAGTGCATCAAGGCGCATACTTCCTCTGAGGAGCTGCTGCCCGTGGATTCTCCGCTGTATTGGAAGAAGGGAAAGCATGTGGGCGGCACGCCTGCAAACCCCAGCCAGTACAACGCGGATAGCAAGTTCAGTGGCTACAACACCCTGACTGGCTCCGGCCCCATCGACTGGTATCTCGGCAGCGATCCCGGCAACCTGTGTGACATCCAGGGCAATGCCTTTGAACAGGTATACGGTTTCCGTCTGGTCAACTGCGAAATCCAGATTCTCGGCGACAACAACAACGCTGCCGACGCGACCGCCGACTGCTCCGCCAACGGTGCGTGGAAAGCGATCCTGCCCAACAAGACCGACAACGGCTATACGCTGGTTGCCCCCGGCACTCCCGGCACGCTTCACTACACCTGGCAGAACAGCAAGATCACCATTGACACGGTGGAGCCGACCTTCGACAACGAATATCGCGGCACGACGTTCAGCCAGATTGCCGTGAACACGACCAATATTCCCTACATGCCGTCCATCATGTACGAGCTGGGTCTAGCCCCCATTTCCGGCACGACCGTTCAGGGCTATTTCTATGTACAGATGACGCAGGACGAGCGCGTGGCGCGGCGCGGCGGCAACTACCACCTCACGTCCAACGCGGGCATGGCTTGTCTGAATTGCCACAACCCGCGTTCCTACGCCGGCGCGCACTATGGCGGTCGCCCGCGCTCCCGTGAAACCTGAACCCTGATGTCTGAATCCTGTGGGGGTGCGCGATAGCGCATCCCCCTTTCTGATGCTATGAGCAATTTTAATGATGACGCCCTGCTAAATGGGCAATTTGCCCTGCAAAAGATCGACGATCTGCTGAACCGGGTGGATGGTGCGGTGAACAGGTGGCCGCGCCTGTACAAAAATTCCTACGGCGAGAGGCTTTATAAGCTGCTGGCCGACATGGAAGAACTGTGCATTGCTGCGGCGAAGAAGTACCACAAGAAAACTACCCTGCAAGAGCTGGACATCAAGAACGCCCAGGTGCGCATCCATATCCGCAGGATTGCCAAGACGACCTTCACGGATAAGCGAGGCGAGAAGCGCGGCCTGATTACTCCGGGTCAGCATGAGGAATGGGTGCTTCTGAACATCGAGATCGGCAGGATCATCGGCGGATGGCTCAAGCAGCAGGCAGAACGGAAAGACGATGTGAAAGCCTGATGCTTTTACATATTGGGAATGCGCCGAGAATTGGCGGCCATTATTGCCACGGCCTTTTGTGAGCGCGTGGCGCGGCGCGGCGGCAACTACAACAACACGTCCAACGCGGGCATGGCTTATCTGAATTGCAACAACCCGCGTTCCAACGCCAACGCGAACTATGGCGGTCGCCCGCGCTCCCGATCACAGCGAGTGACCGGCACGTTACGAACGACCGGCAGCACAGAAACGGGAGGGGTGCATTTCCGTCCGGGAGGGTTTTCGTAATCGCTACGCGGGCGTGCGCGTTATAACGCGCATACATGCGTGATACGCGATAATATATCCCGGAAACAACACTCGTAACCTGCACCTATTGAGGAAACATGCAGATTACGAATCCCCATGAAGCGCCCGGAGGGGCGTAAGGCTATGGCTGCTGGCAGCTTATCCTTTAGACGGGCTTGCCTGCGGGAGAGAAAAACAGCCTACGCCGAGCGGAAACGCCACGCATGGTTGAAACGGAGGCGTGTCTTTGGAGAAGCTGCAACATCTGAAAGAACGCATCTGTTCCTTTGAGAACCTATATGCCGCATACGAGGACGCCGCGAAGGAAAAGCACTACCGCGAGGACGTGCTGGCATTCACCTTCAACCTTGAGGAGAACCTTTTTGATCTGCAAAAGGATCTGTTGGACGGCACATACACCGTCGGCCCGTACCGGGAGTTCTACGTCAAGTACCCAAAACCGCGCCTTATCATGGCGCTGGGGTTCCGGGATCGAGTGGTGCAATGGGCCATCTATCGTCAGCTCAACCCATACGCCGACAAGCGTTTTATTCAGCACAGCTACGGATGCAGGAAGAACAAAGGCACGCTCCCTGCGGCCCGCTGCCTGCTGAATTGGGTGCAGCTTATCAGCCGAAAGCCCGACACAAGGGATTGGGTGCTGATAAAGTGCGACGTATCGAAGTATTTCTACCGCGTGGATCACAAAATCGCCCTGGATGTCTACCGGGACTACACGGACGACGAGTGGTTTCTGCGGCTGATGTCGGTGATCCTCAACAACCCGGACGTTCCCTTTGGATTGCCGCCGGGAGCCAGTGCGAACGACTGCCCGAAGGAGAAGCGGCTGTATGATGTGGGTATGCCGATTGGCAACCTGACCAGCCAGGAAACGGCAAACATCTATCTGAACCGGCTTGACCAGTATTGCAAGCACATACTCGGCCTGCATTACTATGTTCGGTACATGGATGATTTCTGCATCCTGGTCAAAGGACAAGAAGAAGCACGACGGATCATGGCGCAGATTGATGTCTTTCTCAGGGACGAGCTGCACCTTGATCTTAGCCCAAAGAGCCAGATTGTCCCCGCTACACAGGGATGCGAATTTGTGGGTTATCGCGTAACGCCTCATGGACTGAGGCTGCGCAAGAAAACCATCCGCCATATCAAGAGCTGCCTCAAGCATATTTCGGAGCTTTACGCGGCCAACGCCATCAGCTATGACAGCGCAATGCAATCCTTGCAAAGCTACATGGGCATGACAGTCAACTGCAATGCCCATAGCGTGCGGCTGTGGATCGAGCGGAATATAGCTTTTCAGCGAAAGGAGGCGGCATAATGCTGCCGGATGCAAAAGAGCCGCCTGCAAAAGGGCGGCGTTTTTACGCCATCGACGAGAAGGACGACGGCACGGTAGATGTTTACCTGATGCCGGACGTCACCATTTACCCCACGGAGGATGGTTTCAGGGAATACGACATCAGCGTGCGGATTGTTCGCGGCGTGGTTCCCTGGGACGGCATGGAGGAGGACATACGCGCCCGGTTCCTGGCATGGTGCGAGAGCGGCGAGGTGATAGACCTATGAAAATCAACATCCTGCATCTGCTCTGGATCGTCCCGTTTTGCGCAATGATCGGCTTCATGACGGCAGCCATACTCCACACAGGCAGCGACCGAGAAAGGCGGTGACAACCAATGATTATCCGCGTCAAGCTATCGCGGGCGGAGAATCTGAATTATTTCGGCTGTGTTGCGGGCGATATTGTGAACATCGAGATTGAGGAGTATGTCGCCGGTGTGGTTGCATCGGAGATCGGCAACTCCCATATCGAGGCTTGCAAAGCGCAGGCTATCGCGGCCAGAACATTCGCCATGAACTATGTCGGCGATGATAAGTACATCACCGACCAGAGCAGCACCCATCAGGCTTTCCGCGCTTCGCGCTGGGATGCTTCGCAATATCCCAATGCCAACGAGGCAGCGGCCCTTACTGCCGGTATGGTGCTTACCTACGACGGGAAACCCCTCAAGACTTGCAGCTATTCTTCATCCAATGGCGGGCGCACAACCAGCAGCGAGGAGCGCTGGGGCGGCTACCGGCCCTATCTGATCGCCCAGGACGACCCGTGGGACGCTGCGGCCTGCGCAGAACGCACAGCAGCCGGGAAAAGCATTACCAAGGGCCACGGCGTAGGCATGAGCCAGTATGGCGCGGCGTGGGCTGCCAATCACGGAATCGGGTATCGTGAGATACTCGGTTTTTATTATGTCGGCGCGAAGATCGCGGCGAACTATGGAAAGGATGATGAATCGGAAATGACAGAGAACACGACCAACCGCGTGCTGATCCCCTTTTCCAACGAACACTTTGTAGCGTTCCTGAAGGAAATGGTGGGTCGCCCGTACTGGTACGGCACTTGCATTTACAAATGCACCAACAGTCTGCGCACCCGCAAGGCAAAGCAGTACCCCAGCCACTACAAGGACAACCGCACCGCTACCTACAACAAGCACATTGCCGCCAAGGAAGTGTGCGCGGACTGCATCGGCGCTGCCAAGGGCTACGCCTGGACGAACGGCGGCGAGGGTGTTGTGGAGGCCATCGGCAACGACAACAGCATCACCAGCAAATACGGCTCCAACAAATGCCCGGACAAGGGCGCAAACAGCATGTTTGCCTACGCCAAGGACAAGGGTATGCCCTGGGGCACGATCAGCACCATCCCGGAGATCGTCGGTCTGGCCGTGACCTTCTCCGGCCATGTCGGATATTACGTCGGCAATGGCAAGGTCATCGAGTTCAAGGGCTTTTCCTACGGATGCAAAGAAACCGTGCTTTCTTCCGGCAAATGGACGCACTGGTACATGCTGCCCTTCATCGACTATGGCACGGAAGCTGATACCAATACGCCTGCACAGGGCGGCACGGCGGAACCTGTCAAGTACACCCTGGGCAGCCGCCTGCTCAAGCGCGGCAGCAAGGGCGATGACGTGTCCCACTTGCAGAGTATTCTCGTGGAAGAAATGGGATACGATCTTGGAACCTACGGCGCGAAGGGCGATGGCGTGGATGGCAACTTCGGTGAAAAGACTGAAAAGGCCGTGAAACGATTCCAGTCTTTCGCGCAAATTGAGGTTGACGGCAAGTATGGCAGCATCACCCACAAGGCCCTGATGGGCGTGCTTGACGACATCGCCAAGGGGGAGAACGGCAGCGACGGCGACGATACGCCCGACACGCCATCCAGCAAACACATCTATGTTACCGGCAGCAGCGTGAATGTGAGAAGTGGCCCTGCCACCACATACAAGGTGCTGACCCGCGTAAACAAGGGCGATACCATGCCCTATATCGCTACCGCCGAGGCTCTGGGCTGGCACGCCGTAGAGATTGGCGGCAAGATCGGCTGGATCAGCGGCAAGTATTCGTCCGTCGAGGAGGGTTAAGCCGATGGAACAGATCAACGAGTGGGGCGGGATTGCCGGTTCTATATCGGCGATTCTCGGTCTGCTGGCCCTCATCCTGTTTAACCCCATCAAGAAACGCATTCAACAGAAACGCGACGCCAAGCGCAAAGCAAAGGAAGAATGGCTCAAAACGGAAAAGGCCGCACAGGAGGAAGCGGCGGCTTTCCGAAAGGAAATGCGCGAAGTTCTCAGCCAGCTCAACAGCACGCTTGTGCTGCTGACGGATGACATCGGCGATTTGCAGTATGAGCGTCTTTCTCAGGCACAGGAGTTCTACACACAACAGGGATGGTGTCCCGGATCAAAAAAGGAAATGCTCTGCCAAATGCACAAGAGCTACCGGGCAAAAGGCAGAAATCACCTTTCCGAACACTACGAGGAAGAAATCCTCAAGCTGGACAGCAGGCCGCCGCAGAAGCGGACATAAAAGCGAAAACCGTTTCGCTTTTGATCGGCGGAGGGTTTCCGTATTCACCACGCGCACGGGCGCACACATGACGCGAAAAAGGGCGGGCCGGAAACGGGGGCAACCCCGCCCCTTTTCATAAATCATTCTTTTAGGAGGGAATACCATGTTTCTTGAAATTACCGACGTGATCCTGATTGCCCTGTTCATCGAGGCGATTGTCAACGCGATCAAGCCCATCTGGACGAAGGGCGAAACTCAGCTTACGGTGAGCGAGTACGTTTCCATGGGTATGGGCGTTCTGCTGGCCGTGACGTGCAAGATCAATATGCTGGCCTATGTGGTGGAGGCTGACTATCCCATGTGGGTAGAGTACATCTTCTACGCACTGACCGGCATTGCCATCGGGCGCGGCACGAACTTCCTGTACGATCTGTGGAACAAGCTCAAGGAATGGCAGAGCGGGCAGCTCCTTCCTGCCGTAGAGATTGAGGATGCCGTGGAGCTGACCGGGGAAGAATTTGATATGGAGATCACTCATTGGCCGCTTGAAATGATTATCGGCTTTGCGAGGGCAAACGGATTCGCCCTTCCTGGCAACATGCCGACCGACGAGCAGGCCGCCAAGGAGTATCTGATCGACTACATGTTCCATGATGAGCCGACGCAGCCGCCCGAAGCTGGCGACGCTGAGTAAAACCGGCGTCGCCTTTCTCATGTCGGCCATCACGCGGCACAAGGCCACGCGCTGGCTACACTTGACCATTGCAAGCAATGGTCTGCGTTAGTCGGGCTTTGCCCGACCTCAACGACAGCATAACGCGCACCCCCGGCAGGCGAAATTGCCGGGGGTGATTTTATTTGACCTTTTCTATTTGTCATATTACAAGGGAGTGAAAACAGAATGAAAGCGGTGCAGCCGATCCGGGACATGGAGCTGCTTTATAAGTGCCTCGATATAGCCCATGAACACGACAGGAAGCGCAAGACCGGCGAAGTGAGCTGGGAGCTGCTGCTGGTCGTCGGTTTCAACACATCCCTGCGCATATCAGATATTCGCCGTTTCCGGGTGCGGGACTTGCGCGGGCAGGATTATGCCGAGATCAAGGCGCAAAAGACCGGCAAAGAGGCGAAAATCCTTATCAACCCGCACGCCAGGAGGGATATAAACCGCCTGCTGGCAGGCCGCAGCGGCGATGAATACATCCTCCAAAGCAAGCAGCGCGGGCCGGATCACAAGCCGCGCCCCATCACGCGCCAGCGGGCCTATCAGATCATCAACGAGATTGCCCGCAAGGCCGGTATCAAGGATCATATCGGCTGCCATACGCTGCGCAAGACCTTCGGCTATCACTATTACAAGATGACACAGGACGTGGTGAGCCTGCAAAGGATTCTATGCCATTCCTCCCGCCGGGAAACGCTTATTTATATTGGCGTGATCCAGGAGGAGATCGACGAGAGCCTTATGAAATTCAACCTGACGAGGAGGCGGTGAGTTATGGAGAAATTATTCGTAAACGACCCGTTTGTAAGGGTCTATGAAGCATTCAAAAAGCTCTATCCCGACAATGATTGCTTCTGCTTCTGGACGGATGATCTTAAGGACGCGCACGGCGTAACGCTGTTCTCTGATAATCCGCGAATGTCCCCGGAAATATTCATCAGCGCAGATTTGCCGGTGAAACATGCCGTAGAGATACTGGCACATGAACTGGCACATGTGGCTGTTGGCGCAGATGCAGATCATGGCGAGGTGTGGGAAAATGCGTTTGAGGCGATCCATCAGGAATATTGCAGAGCAACAGGCAAGGGGGAAATGACAGAATGAATCGGGATGCTATGTTTTCTTCTGCGTCCTGTGAGTGGGAAACACCGAAGGAGTTTTTCGACAGACAGGATGCGGTATATCACTTTGATCTTGACGTATGTGCAACGCCTGGTAATGCGAAGTGCGCACGATACTATACCGAGGAGCAGGATGGGCTTGTGCAGCCGTGGACAGGCCGATGCTGGATGAATCCACCCTATGGCCGCACAATCGGGAAATGGGTACAGAAAGCCTATGAGAGTGTGCGGGGGGGGGGGGGGGGGGCGGCGGGTCTCTTTGTCTGCCTGCTGCCAGCACGCACCGATACTGCGTGGTGGCATGATTACTGCATGAAGGGTGAAGTGCAGTTTATACGCGGCAGGCTGAAATTTGGGAATGCCAGGAATGCAGCGCCTTTCCCTTCGGCGCTGGTTATATTCAGAAGGGATCATACATGAGGATTGCCGGAGCATTACGCTCCGGCGCTCTTTTTTTATGCTCAGAAATGGTCTGAAAACGTAGCAAAACCGGGATTATCGTATCAAAACGAGCTGTTTTTGATTCTATCGCGTGGTATAGCGCATCAATAAGCACGAAAATGGAGCTATTTCCTCTCCGGGCGGGCGCTTAGTTGTCATAATAAGGCGTGGTAAAACAGAGCCTCCAAAACCATGTCAAAAATCAGGGACATATAAAGGAAGCGAAATTCTCAAAATGCGTTTAACACAATCTCCTATTATGACAAACAGCGTAACATGGGCGCGA